>NZ_JARHUH010000008.1:0-196458 GCF_029222945.1 Paenirhodobacter sp. CAU 1674
GGACGCTTGAGCAATTTGAGGGCTCCGCGCCCGGCGCGCTTGCCCACAACAACCGATCCGACTACCAATCTCAAACCTGCAGACTCTCGTTATGAACGAGGGACCCAAGGGGGGCAGGTCATCTATATGGGAGGAAGTCAGATTGTCGAATGAAAACAGATAGATATAATGAGTTAAGCCTTGCTGCCAATCCGGGGCGTATGTGGCAGTTGGGCGGGGGCATGGGGGAAACCTGTGCTGCGCCTATGTAGAGATGGTCGCTCGGAAAAATGCGCCGTGAAATCTTATTGTGAGCATCGAAGCCTTTCATACTCAGCCCGAACGCGCCACTCTACCGACGCAGCGGAGACTTGCTGGGCAGGCAGGCTGGCTACAATCTCTGCGGCTTGTTGTCTGAGTTCCACCTGAGCGGCCACTTGCAGCATCATCTCATAGACAAAACTGGCAGGTGCGCCAGTACGCTCCAACTCTCGATAGGTTTCAAGTCCGAGGCGTGTTGGTGGTAGGTGTCCCATGCCTGCGGATCGGCCTGCATATCCGTGCAAATCTATGTTTACATAGCCAAAACACGATTTAATGTGCCCGCCATATGAGTGATCTTCATCGGGGCATTCGCGGACAAGTGGACCATCGCTTTGATGCAGAGCGAGTGGGTCGCTCGGATCAACTTCAGTCCATTGGTGCCATTCTGATCCAGTCTGGATCAAATGAGGCACACGACGAGGATTGGCCAGATACGTTTCGCGCTCAGCGACGGTAAGCGTACCCTCAGCCTCTTTTGTGGCTAGTGCTGCAAAGTCAGTATTCGTGGTTTCGATCTGCGTGGCGATGGAAGGTGCGAGGCTTCGGATCAATGCAAGCTGGGCATCAGTGTCCAAACAAGCGGTCTGACTTGCATACCAAAAGGGGAACATGTCGAAGAAACGTTGTTCGGTGTCCTGGGCGGCCAAACGCTGCAACTGACGGCTTCTGGCGCGTTGTGCGGCAGCTAAGTTGTCGTGGCGCATGATGTTGCGGTGAAGATGCAATGGTATCCCGTTTGTCAGTGCGTCCCTGTGTTCTGCTCTATCATAGTCGGCATCACCGGCGCGAAGTCCGCCGATGACAGCCAAGCTGGCTGGAATATACGCTGCATAGCGAGCAAAGCTGCTTCCGTTCACCCAGCCCCATTCATCGAGTAGCGCAGGCACTTCGTCCTTCATGACGGCCTGAATGCCCCCATCGTTAATCAGTCTGCTTGTGGCGACACCAGCCAGCACAAGCGCAGTGGCGGCAACGGCCACTTTGTAAACCGTCTTCATATCAAATCCCGACTTTTCAGGTTGCAAGGTTGCAGGCCCCACTTCTGCACACGATTATCCTAAAATGGTATTATCCTGACTTGGGATTACCCGACTGCCTGCGTCCGATCAACAGGCAGTCACTTGAGCAAGACACTTCGCACACCTGAACACGTTTACCTGTGCCAGCGGCTCAGGCAGGTGCGCCTTGATGCTGGCCTGACGCAAGCTGACTTGGCCGAGAGGCTGGACAAGCCCCAGTCCTTTGTTGCCAAGGTAGAGACGCAAGAACGCAGGCTAGACCTGATCGAGTTCGTCATGTGGATGGTTGCCTGCGGCGACATTGAAGCCGCGCACCAGACTGTTGCCGCGATTGCCGACGGCATCCCCGACAACCTAGTAGCGCCCTAAATCTCAAATTTCTCAATAGCTTCCCGCTTCTGTGTCAGCGTGTGTCCCTCCTTGAAATAGACCTGTTGCGCCACGCCTTGGCGTTCATGGCCCACGATTTCCTGAAACAGTGGCTCGGGCACACCCGCCTGTGCAAGCCGCGTGACCATCGTGTGTCGCAGGCTGTGGAACACCAGCCCGCTTTCCTTCATGCCCAGACCCTGCAGGAACACGGTGTTGAACCAGCGGCCCAGATTGCGGCCATAGCCTTCTTTCGCGTTGTAGGTGAAGGACAGAAACAGGCGTTGCCCCTTGGGCTTGGCCGCGACCCAATCGAGAAAGCCCAGCCGGATCATGTCCGAGTGAACAGGCACGCGGCGCTTGGCGGCAGGGGTCTTGAGGCTCTTGTTTGGCCCGTCACTATTGATATCGAGATACCAGATATCGCCCTCTTGCCGAATGTCGGCAACGTCAAGCTGGGCAATCTCGCGCAGTCTTGCGCCCGTGTAGAGGCCCAGAAGCGCACCCCACTTGTAGTCGTCCTTCTTCACCAGCCCGGAAGCGTTACCCGTCAACGCGGCATGTAGTTTGCGCGTCTGCTCTGGCGTATAGGCTTTGCGGCCTTCATCGGCATGTTTGGCTTTGGCAACCTTCATCCCGTCGAACAGCTTCGCGGGCGCATGGCCATGACGTTCGGCCCAATCCCAGAAGCGGCGGAAGGTGTCGATGTAGCTGTTGACGGTCTTGGCGCTGATCTTCTTGAGGCCCGGAAAGGCTATCGCGTCCTGCAAGGTCAGGTCGCGGGTTTCAGATCTGGTGTTGCGGTTCGCAGGAAGGGACTGCACCAGTTTCTTCATCTCGGCGGCGTCTTGGCGGGTGATTGCGGCCAAGGCCCGATCCTGCCCGAAATGTTCCACCAGCAGCGCGAGGTAGGCGCGGGCCTTGTTCTGCATCTCTGGCGACCATTGCGGCGAATGCTCGGCCATGAAATCCTCAATTGCCGCGCCCAGAGCCACGGAGCGGGCCTGTGGTGGCTCTGGTACTGTCGGGGCGGGTTTGGTGAAGGAATAGCCATCAAGGCCCTCAGCGGCGCTCAGAATGGCCCTGATCTGGTCGCGGCGGGCCTTGCGCATCTCGCGGCGCAGGGAGGGGGCGTTTTCGGCCCATTGAGCGTCTGTAAGGCCCGCTGAGGCGCGGAGGGCGTCAGGGTCTAGAAACAAGTCCGACAGATCGTCGTGGCCCTCTGTGGCGTCCTCATGGGCAGCGAGTTCTTGGCGCAACAGGTCAAGGGACCGATCTGGCAACCCGGTATCGTTCAACCGCTCCACATACCGATCCAGCGAAGCCGCGAAGTAGCTTCGCACCATCTCGCGCATCTCGTCTTGTCTGAGCCTTGCCAAAGCCTTGTTTTCCCGGACCAATCGCCCACAGGATGCAAGATAACGGGCCAGATCGCCAGCCCTATCCGGGCACTTGGTGCGCAGGGAAACCCGAATGGTGCTGCGCTGGCGTTGTTCAGACCGGGGAAGCGGCCAGCGGAAGTAATAGACGCCATGCCGAGAGGGTGACAGGTAGGCGGACAGTTTCATGGGCCTTGTGCTCCACTTGGTGTCGCACTGGCCTGTCCAACTCTTAAGTCATTGATTTAGAGTGATATGGCGGAGAGACAGGGATTCGAACCCTGGGTCGGCGCAAACCGACAACGGTTTTCGAGACCGCCGCATTCGACCACTCTGCCACCTCTCCGCGTCAGGGGTCTTCGTGAGGCGGGGATTTATCGTGCCGCACGGGGGGTTGCAACCGCTTTTTGCAGGATTTTTTCAAAACTGTCGCGGGACGTGGCAGGGCGCCTGCGGGGCTGGCGATTTGGCGCCGGAATGCAGGGGGTTTGCGCGGGTGGCGGCGGTGGGCGCTTGGCAGATCGGGCGGGGCAGAGTAGCCATGTGGGGGCAGTTTGGGAGTGGCCGCCGATGATCCGTCGATTCTTTATCGCCTGGGGGCAGGGGCTCTGCGCGGCGCTGGTGCTGGGCGGGCTGGGGGCCGGGCCTGCGCAGGCCGACCCGGCGCGGATTTCGGACCTTTTGCAGACCGGCCCGATCTTCGAGATCCTGCAGCAGGAGGGTGTGGATTACGGCGCTGATCTGTCCGAGGAAATGCTGGGGCAGCCCGCCGATCCCGCCTGGCGCGCCGAGGTGGCCGAGATCCATGCGCCCGACCGGCTGCGCCCGCCCTATGAGGCGGCCTTTGCCGCCGCGCTGGAGGGGGCCGATCAAAGGGCTATCGAGGACTGGCTGACCTCGGATCTTGGGCATCGGGTCGTCACGCTGGAAGTCAGCGCGCGCCGGGCATTACTGGACCCGGATGTCGAGGAGGCGGCGCTGATTGCGGCTGAACGCGCGGATGCGGCGGGGGATGCGCGGCTAAAGGCGGTGCGCGCGGTGATCGAGGCCGCCGATCTGATCGAGCCGAACGTGATTGGCGGGCTGAATGCCAATCTGGCCTTTTATCGTGCGATGGCGGCCGGGCAGGCCTTTCCCTACGAGGTGACCGAGACCGACATGCTGGCCGAGGTGGCTGCGCAAGAGCCCGACATCCGGGCCGATGTGACCGGCTGGCTCGAAGGCTATCTGTTCATGGCCTATGCCCCGCTCAGCCTGGACGAGTTGCACGACTGCGCCGAATTCAGCGACTCGCCCGCCGGGCGGGCGCTGATGCAGGCGCAGTTCGCGGCCTTTGACGTGATCTATGAAACCAGTTCCGCCGCACTGGGGGCGGCCCTGGCGCGGCGGATGGCGGGGATGGAGCTGTAATCAGCGCATCCGGAGCGCACCGTCGAGGCGGATCACCTCGCCATTCAGATAACCGCAGGAAATGATGAACCCGGCCAGCCGGGCATATTCCGCCGGATCGCCCAGGCGTTTGGGGAAGGTGACCTCGGCTGCAAGGCTGTCTTGCACCTCGGCGGGCAGGCCTTTCATCATCGGCGTGGCGAAGATCCCCGGCGCGATCGCGCAGACCCGGATGCCCTGGGTCGCCAGATCGCGCGCCAGCGGCAGCGTCATCCCCGCGATCCCGCCTTTCGAAGCGGCATAGGCGGCTTGTCCCTTCTGCCCGTCGAAGGCCGCGATCGAGGCGGTGTTGACGATCACGCCGCGCTCGGGCCCCGGGTTTTGCGCCATCTCGGCGGCTGCCAGCCGCAGCACGTTGAAACTGCCGATCAGGTTGATCTCGATGGTGCGGGAGAAACTGTCCAGCCGATGCGGCCCGTCGCGGCCCACCACACGCTCGCCCGTGGCGATGCCCGCGCAGTTGATCAGCGCATCAATGCCGCCCATCGCGGCCTTGGCCTGCGCGATTCCGGCCGCCACGCTGGCTTCGCTGGTCACATCCACCTGAGCGAACTGTCCGCCGATCTCGGCCGCCAGCGCGGTGCCGCGCGCCGTGTCGCGGTCAAACAGGGTGACCTGCGCGCCCTGCGCGGCAAGGTACTGCGCGGTTGCCGCCCCCAGACCCGAGGCCCCTCCGGTGACAATCGCCCTGAGTTGCTGCAGTTCCATTCTGTCCTCCCGATAACTGAACACATGTTCAGTTATGCCGGGGGCGATGCGCCCTGTCCAGTCCGGCCTTCTGCGTCCGCCGGGCGGCCTTCGGCGCAATCTTGCCGCACCCCCTCGAAACCTTGGAACGGAAGGTCTATAATAGAGTTGCTCCAGATGTGGGGGCTGTGCTTTTTGTTTCGGCCTCACACGGTGATGGAGACAAAAAGGAGGGATCCATGAAACGTATTGTATCTTTTGTGGCCGCCAGCGTTCTTGCCGCACCTGCTGCTTTTGCCGGGGGCTATGTGGCACCCGTCGTGGAGCCGGAAGTGGCGCCGGTGGTGATGCCGGTTGCGGGGCGTGACTGGACCGGGTTCTATGGCGGTGTCCAGCTGGGCTACGGCGATGCTTCGGGCGATAACATCGACTTCAGCGCCGATGGCGCCTTTGGCGGTGTCCACGCAGGTTATATGTATGACTTCGGCAAATTCGTGCTGGGCGGTGAACTGGCCTATTCCGCGGCCGACATCAGCGACTCTGACGGGTTTGGCAAGATCGACTCGATGACCCAGTTGAAACTGCTGGCCGGTGCCGATATGGGCGACTGGCTGCTTTACGGGACCGCCGGGATCGAGCGTCTGAACGTCGCGGTCGGTGCGACCGATTTCTCCGACAACATCGGCTTTGGCGGTATCGGTGCCGCTTGGGCGATGAACGACAACTGGATGCTCGGTGGCGAGGTGCTGTATCACAAGGCCGACGATTTCGACGGCACCGGTGTGGACGGCGATATGACCACCGTTGGTCTGAAAGCCTCGTTCCGCTTCTGATCCAAGACGAGCGGGCGCTACCAGCGCCCGCTCGCACCACCGCCCGAGGATCGCCCGCCACCGAAAGACCCGCCCGAATTGCGTGTCTTGCGTGAGACGGTGAAGGGGGTGCGGCGGCTCCAGTCGCAGTTTCGGCAGCGTTCTTCGGTATGCCCGCTGCCGGTGTGGTCCCGGGTCGCAGGAGTGTCGATCACCCGTTCCCGGTTCAGCCCGACCGCGCCGCAATTCGGACAGCGTTTCACGCGCCCGATCAGTTTCCAGATCTGTGTTCGCAGGACAGAAACGGCGAAGGCCAGCACCACCCCGATTGCCAGAACCTTGCCGATCCAGTCGCGATTTTGCGCAGGCGGCGGGGACAGCCCTTCGATGTGGCGTTCCACGATCTGCGTGATTACCGCCTCGGTGCCGGTTTCGATCCCCTCGGCCATCCGCCCGTCCCGAAATGCGGGCAGCATCACCCGATTGACGATGTCCTGCGCGGGGATGTCGTATTCCGGGTTGTAACCCGCGCCCAGTTCGATCCGCATTTCACGATCCTCGGCCAGCACCAGGATCAGGATTCCGTCGTTGCGGGTGGCGTCGCCAATCCCCCAGCCGTTGAACACCCGCGTCGCGAAAGCCTCGAGCGAGTCGGCCGGGTCATAGCTGGCGCGTGTGGGCAGGGTGAGCACCGTGACCTCGATCCCGCTGGCCTCGCGCAGCGTATCCAGCCGCGCCGCGATCCGTGCTTCGGCATCGGCGGGCAGAAGATCGGCCTCATCATTCACAGCAAGGCTATGATAGGGCGGGTAGGGCTCGGCCCCCACAGGGCCGCACAGCGCCAGCCACACCCCCAGCATCCATCCGATCACGACGCGCATTCAGGCTCTCCACCGTTCGGGTCACAGGCCCGTCATCATCGGTGCAATGGTGCGAAAGGTCAAATTTTGCGGCCGATCCAGTTGTGTGCCGCATATATTTCTTTGAAATCCGATGTGGGAGTTATATTTTACTGACGAATCGAATTATTGCTTGGGGTTTTCCTGTGGATGATGATCTAGACCGTAAAATATGCGCCTTGCTGGCAGCGGACGCGCGCCAGTCGCTGGCCCGGATCGGCGAACAGGTGGGGCTGTCGACCTCGGCGGTCAACGAACGCATTCGCCGCCTGACCGAGCGCGGCACGATCCGCCGGATCATGGCCGATATCGCCCCCGAGGCCGCAGGCCTGCCCGTCACCGCCTTCATCTGGGTGGCCCTGGCCGCCGGGGTGGACGAAACCGCCTTTCGCCATGCCATGGTCGGGACGCCGCGCGTCACCGCCTGCCATCATGTCACTGGCGGCTGGTCCTATCTGGTTCAGATCCGCGCGGCCTCGCTACAGGGGGTCGAGGAATTCCTGACGGATCTGAAGGGCGGGCAGTGGATTGCACGCTCGGAAACCATGCTGGCGCTGTCGACCGTGGTCGAACCGCCGTTCCTGTTTCGTGGCAACGTCGAGGGCTGATGATGCTGTTCTTGAAATCACTGATGATGGGGCTGGCCATCGCGGCCCCCTTGGGGCCGATCGGGGCGCTGTGTATTCAGCGCACGCTCAATCGCGGATTTGCCGCCGGGGTGGCCGGGGGGCTGGGCACCGCGCTGGCCGATGCCGCCTATGCCAGCGCGGCGGCGGCGGGCTTTGCCACCTTCGCGGCCGTCTTGCAGGTGGTTTCGGCCCCCCTCGGGCTTGTGGGCGGGCTTTTCCTGCTTTGGCTGGCGTGGAAGGGATGGCCGCGCGGGGCAAGCCCCGTGCGTGCCGCCAGCGCGCCGGACAGTCGCGGGCTTTGGGCCACCACCGCCACCACCTTCGCGCTGACGCTGACCAATCCGGCCACGATCCTCAGCTTCGCGGCGATCTTTGCGGGGCTTGGTCTTGCGAAAACCGCTTCGTTCGGGGCCGCCGCCACCGTGGTTGGCGGGGTCTTCGCGGGGTCGATGCTGTGGTGGATGGCCCTGTCGGGAACGGTTGCCCTGTTGCACCACCGCCTGCCCGAAGGCTTTGCCGCCTGGACGGCGCGGATCTCCAGCCTGATGATGGCGGGCTTCGGGATCTGGGCGCTGTGGTCCGGGGCTGCCGGTCTGTTCCCGGCGTGAAACCCCAGGCGGGCGGAGGGGCCGCGATGGCGCCTCCGTCCCCGGTGCGTCTCAGGGCATCTGCGCCTCGGCAAAGCCGCGCAAGACACGCAGCGCGTCTTCCAGCACCGCGTCAGCCTGGGTCAGGGCGATGCGGATATGCCCGGCCGCGGCCGCGCCGAAACTTTCGCCCGGCATCACGCAGATCTTGTGCTCTTCCAGCAGCCGCGCGGCGAAGGCATCGCCCGACAGGCCGGTGGGCCGGATGTCGGCCATCACATACATCGCGCCCGCCGGCGGGATCAGCCGCAGCGCCTGCGACCCGGACAGCACCGCCTTGGCAATGTCGCGCCGCCGGTGGAAGGGGGCGGCCACCGCCGCCTCGAAGGCCGTGCCCTGACGCAACGCGAACAGGGCCGCGTCCTGGATGAAGCCGGGCACGCCATAGGTGGTGTTGATCGCCAGTTCCAGCGCGGCGGCGATCACCGGCTCGGGCGCGACCATCCAGCCGATCCGCGATCCCGTCATCGCATGGCTTTTCGACAGCGAGCCCAGCACCACGGTGCGCTCGGCCATGCCGGGCAGGGCGCGCGGGCTTTGGAACTGGCCCTGCCAGACCTGCGTGTCATAGACCTCGTCCGAGATCAGCCACAGATCGGCCGCCTGACAGGCGCGCGCGATGCCCCGCAGCGTGGCGTCGGAATAGATCACGCCGGTCGGGTTGTTGGGCGAGTTGATCAGCAGCGTGCGGGCCCCCGCGCTTGCCGCCAGAATATCGGCCTCGGCCGGCTGGAACCCGGCTTCGGCGCGCGCCTCGATCACCCGGGCCTCGGCGCCGGTCGACCGGATCGTGCCGGGGTAGGTGGCGTAATAGGGCGCTACGAACAGCCCCGCCTGACCGGGGTCCAAAAGCACGCTATGCGCCGAGAACAGCGCCGATTGCCCGCCGGGGGTGACAAGTACATTCTCGGGGCGGGTCGGCACGCCACTGCGCGCCTGCACCCGCGCCGCGATTTGCGCGCGCAGTGCCATGGTGCCGGCAATGTCGGGATATCCGGTGTGGCCATTGGCCGCCGATTGCGCCATCGCCGTCAGGATTGCCGGGTCGGTTTTCACGTCCGGCTCGCCGATCGACAGCATCACCACGCTTTCGCCTGCCGCGATCATCTCGCGGGCGCGGAACAGGATGCCCCAGCCATTTCCCGCATCGCCCCGCATATGCGCCACGCGCGCTGCCAGTTCCATTCGTCTCTCCAGTATGTCAGCGGTCCGCGGGCAAAATCCCAAGGCCGCGCAGGTAAATCCCGATGCCGCTTTCCAGCAGATCCTCGGGCGCGTAGGGCGCGCGCGATCCCGGGGCCGCGCGCGCGTAAAGTTCGACGACGCCATGGCTCATCGCCCAGATATGGGCATGCACCATCGCGGCGGGTGGGCGGCGGTTTTCGGGCAGATGCCGCGTCAGCGCCTCGGTCGCGCGCAGCATCGCGCTTTCGGCGCGCGCCGCCGCATCGGCCAGATCGGGGCTGCGCGAGGCGGCGATGCCGCTTTCGAACATCGCCATGTAATGCCCCGGAAACCGGCGCGCAAAGGCCAGATAGGCCCGCCCCACCGCACCGAAGGCGGCCAGCGCCGAAGGCGCGCCACCGTTCCAGGCATGTTCCAGCAGATCGGCAAAGATCCCGAAGCCCTGCCGCGCGCATTCCGCAATCAGATCTTCGCGGCCCGCGAAATGGCGGTAGACGGCGGCGGGCGTCACCCCGGCATCCTTGGCCGCCTCGGACAGGGTAAAGCCCGTGGGCCCCTGCGCCGCGATCAGCCGCAGCGCCGCCTCGACCAGCGCCTGACGCAGGTTGCCGTGATGATAGCCTTGCTTACTCATCCAGGATGCTGCGCCCGCCGCAGATTTTGTTGTCAATCTTGCCAATGGCTTTCGCGTCTTTCTTTGCGTAGTCCACGGCGTTCAGCACAGTCTGGATCGCGGCGATCCGCGCGCGCATCTTGTCGTCCGAGCGGATCACCGTCCACGGCGCATGGTCAGTGTCCGAGCGTTTCAGCGTTTCGCGGATCGCCTCGGAATAGGCGTCCCATTTCTTCAGCCCCTCGACGTCGATCCAGCTGAGCTTCCACTGTTTGAGCGGGTCATGTTCGCGGTCGAGGAACCGCTTCAATTGCTCGGCCCGGTCGACCGAGAGCCACAGCTTGACCAGAATGATGCCTTCCTCGACCAGCATCTTTTCGAAATCCGGCAGTTGGGCAAAGAAATGGGCCCGCTGTTCGGGGGTGCAAAACCCGAAGACATGTTCGACCACGCCGCGGTTGTACCAGCTGCGGTCAAACAGCGCGATTTCCCCCGCCGCAGGCAGCCAGTCGACATAGCGCTGGAAATACCACTGCGTCGCCTCGCGTTCGGTCGGCTTGGGCAGCGCCACGACATAGGCCGAGCGCGGGTTCAGGTTTTCCTGCATCCGCGCGATGGTGCCACCCTTGCCGGCGGCATCGCGCCCTTCGAAGATCACCGCCAACCGCTTGCCAGTGGCTTTCAGATCCCACAGCATCTTGACCAGTTCGATCTGCAGCGCATCCATCTGCGCCTCGTAGTCCTTTTTCTTCATCTCATCGCGGTAAGGATATGACTTCGAAAGGATTTCATCTTTCTTGGCGGTCAGGATCGCGTCGCGCAACGCGGACGGGGCTTCTTCGTTCAGAAACCGGGTGATGTCGCCCACGAACGGGATATCGGCCACCAGCGCCTGCGGCGCGGGCTCTGCCGTTTCGGGTGCGTCCTTGTCTTTTGCCTTGTCCTTGTTCTTGCCCATGGCGGCCCCCGTTGCGATGTGAATGGGCTTCACTATAGGCGCGGCGCGCGGCGCTGCAAGCGGGGTCGGGGGCGCTGCCCCCGCGGGCCCGTGCCGGGCCCTTCCCCCGGAGTATTTTCGCCAAGAAGAAATCGGGCCTCTTCTTCTTGGTCCAAATACTCCCGGGGGTCCGGGGGTGGGGCGCCCCCGGCTGCGGCACCCGCGCTCAGCGGCCGATTTCGGCCAGATCGTAGGGCGTGTCCTGATAGATCGCGTTGATCCAGTTGCCATAAAGCAGATGCGCGTGGCTGCGCCAGCGGTTCGAGGGCGTCCGGCGCGGGTCGTCGTCGGGGTAGTAATTCGCCGGCACATTGATCGCTTTGCCGACGGCCACGTCGCGATCGTATTCTTCCTTCAGCGTGGTGCTGTCATATTCGAAATGGTTGAAGACATAGAGCGCGCGGTGACAGGCATCCTCGACCAGGCAGGGGCCGGTGTCATCCGAGGCCAGCAGCGTGGTCAGCCCCGCCGCGTCCAGTTCCGGCTGGCGCATTTCGGTCCAGCGGCTGACCGGGATCAGCAGATCGTCGGAAAACCCGCGCAGATAGGGCGAGGCAGGCGCCAGATTGCGGTGCCGGAAACAGCCGAAGGCCTTGTGGTCCAGCATGTGCTTGTTCACGCCGTGGAAGTAATAGGCCATCGCCATGCCGCCCCAGCATACCCCGAAGGTCGAGAACACATGGCTTTGCGTCCAGTCGAACACGCGCGTCATCTCGTCCCAATAGGTGACCTCGTCGAAGGGCAGGTGTTCGATCGGCGCACCGGTGATGATCAGCCCGTCGAATTTCTCGCCCGAGGCCTCGACCTCGGCGAAGGGGCGATAGAAGGTTTCCATATGCTCGGCGGCGGTGTTCTTGGTCTGATGCTCGGTCATGCGGATCAGCTGAAAGTCGATCTGGATCGGGGTTGCGCCGATCAGCCGGGCGAACTGGTTCTCGGTCTGGATCTTCTTCGGCATCAGGTTCAGCAGGCCGATGCGAAGCGGCCGGATTTCCTGCCGCGCCGCGCGTTCGGGCGTCATCACCATCACGCCTTCCTTCGACAGGATGTCAAAGGCGGGCAGGGATTCAGGCAGGGTGATGGGCATTGCGTTCGTCCTTGTGGCGGTGTCTGGCCGGTTTTGCCCGGGGCCTTGGCCCCGGCGGATGGGTCAAGCGGGCAGGGCGCCCGCGATCAGCGATGTAAAATCTTTCTCGTCGCGGACAAGGGCGACATCCTCGGCCCGGACCTTGATGCCCCAGTTTTCGGCCATCGCCGCATAGCGGGGCTGGCGATGGGCCAGCGCCTGCGCATAGGTCCAGCGCACGAAATCGTCGGGGTTGACCTCGTCTTCCTTCAACCCCCGCTCGACGCGGTATTCGACCCATTTGCGCTCCAGGAACTGGGGCTGGTAATACATCGGCTTGGGCGCGCGGTCGAAACGGCGCACCAGTTCGCCGGTATGCGCGTCCGAACCTTCGATCCAGACCATCAGCAGGTTGCGCGACAGCGCGTTCAGGATCGGGTCGGCCGGGTCTTCGGGATTGACCACCTCGCAGATCGAGCCGCCCGAATCGCAGACGAAATGCGGGATCTGATAGATTTCTCGCGCACGGGCGATGAAATGCTCGGTGTCGAGCAGCGCCGATTTTTCCGCGGCGCGGTGCTGGTTCTGGCGCAGCATGTAGTCGTCGAAGGGCAGGCCACCCTTGGCCGGGCTGCCGGGCTTGCCCAGATAGGTGGACAGGGGCGCCAGATTGTCGAAGGTGATGTTGCTGGCGATATAGACGCTGTCGCTGAGCAGCAATTCACGCAGGAACGGGTTCTTCATCGCCTCGCGCTTGAAGTTGTCGGCGATATATTCGCCCATGTAGCGCGTGCCGATCCGGTAATCGACCGAGTAGTGAAACCACCCCGAGGCCGAGGCGCGCAGCATCGAGGCCAGATAGGTCTTGCCCAGCCCCGACATGCCGAACAGCAGCACCCGTTTCTGGCTGGCGCCAAGCCATTCTGCGCGATTGGAATAGATCATCCCGGTCCCCTTGCTTGCGCCTCCGGGTTTAACGGCTGTGCGCGCCGCCGTCACGGGGTTTTGGCAGGGGCGGGAACGCGGGCGGCTTTCGGGCGGCTGTTCAGGATCAGCAAGCCTGCCGCCAGCACGGCAAATCCCGCCCAGGCGTTCCAGCCCAATCGTTCGGAATAGGTGGCCCAGCCCGCCACGATCGCCACCGGGGGGATCAGCAGGGTGACCAGCGACAGGTTGCCCGCGCCTGCCAGCGCAAGGATGCGGTAATAGATCAGATAGGCCAGCGCCGAGCAGCCGAGCCCGAGCCACAGCACCGCCCCCCAGACCGGGGCGGACCAGCCGAACTGCGGGACGCCCTCGGTCAGCAGAAGCGCGGGCACCAGCCAGACGGCGCCGCCCGTCAACATGCCTGCGGCGGCGACTTCGGGGGCGATGCCGCGCATTGAAAATCGCGCGTAAGCCCCTGCAAAGCCGTAGGAAATCGACGCACCGATGATCGACAGTTGCCCCATCGAGGCGGGGTTGAAGCCGCGCAGCGCCTCGGGGCCGATGGCCAGCACCACGCCACAAAAGCCGATGCCCACGCCCAGGGCACGGCGCCGGGTCAGGTGTTCGTCGCTGAACACCAGGGCCGCGATCAGCACGCCGAAGATCGCGGTCGAGGCATTCAGGATCGAGGCCAGCCCCGAGTCGATATGCTGCTGGCCCCAGACGATCAGCGAAAACGGAATTGCGTTGTTCAGCGCACCCATCATCAGAAAGCGGAGGATATAGCGCGGCTCGCGTGGCAGGGGCAGGCGGCGCAGCCCGACCCACAGCCACAGCAGCACCATGCCGCCCAGCACCCGCAGGGTCACGGTGGCCAGCACGCTGGCCTCGGTCAGGGCCACGCGGTTGGACAGGAACGAGGTGCCCCAGATCAGCGCAAGCGCGCCAAGCAAGGTCCAGACAAGCGGTGACAGGCGGGGGGAGGCGGTGGTGTTCATGGCGCGACGCTAGCCGGGCGCGCGGGGCTGCGCCACCCGGATCTTGCGGCTGTGCAACGCGCCGCAATGAAAAAGCCCCGCAGACACTGCGGGGCTTTTCCGGTGCAAGGCGTTTGCCTCAGAAGCTGTAGCCGATGCGCAGGCCGACGGCGACGGCGTGGTTGTCGGTGAACTTGCCGAAGGTGCCACAATCGCCATCCGGGCAGGGCGCGACCAGCGCGGCCGGGATTTCGGTATCGGCATCGCCGATCATCACATAGCGCACGCCGCCGGTGATTTTCAGGTTGTCGCGGGTATAGGTCGCCGCCAGACCGACCGCGGTCGAGCCGTCGGTCGGCCCGAGGTCGCCCGCATAGCCGTCCTTGCCGGTTTCGTGGCTGACGAACATGGCGCCCGACCAGTTTTCGGTGAACCGGCGCCCCACACCCAGCGTGTAGGTGATCGAGTCGTTGTCATAGCTGACCAGCGGGTCCTTATAGACGTTCGCGGGGTTGGCCATGTAATTCGTCGGTGCGATCTGGAACGCGGTCCAGTCGACCCAGCGGATCGAGCCGAACACCAGCGTGTCCTTCGCGACCCCGGTCTGACCTTCCAGCGTCAGCGATTGCGGGATCTCGGTCTCGAAGCTGGTTTCCGCGCCGTTCTCGTTGGCGGTGAAATCATGCGTGACGGCCGAGTTGTAGGTCAGCGCGACGCGGGCCGCGATCTCGGGCTTTTCCCAGGCGACGCCCAGCACATAGCCATAGTCGGTCTCGCTCGACGACGACATGTCATAGCCGTCGAACAGATGCACCGTGCCGTTCGTGCGGATCGCGCGCAGGCCGCCGATCACACTGATATTGTTGTCGAATTTA
This sequence comes from Paenirhodobacter sp. CAU 1674, assembly GCF_029222945.1. NCBI lineage: Bacteria > Pseudomonadati > Pseudomonadota > Alphaproteobacteria > Rhodobacterales > Paenirhodobacter > Paenirhodobacter sp. CAU 1674. The sequence goes on from NZ_JARHUH010000008.1 coordinate 14,834, forward strand.
TAGCGCATCAGCGCCGTCGTGGCGTAGGAGTTGATGTCCGCCGTAGAGCCGCCGTAAAGGTAGCCGGTGACCGGATAGGACAAGTCGGCGCCCACCGGCTCGTCGATGATCAGCGCGGCGTCGATGCGGTCGTTGACCTTCATCTTCAGCCCAAGGCTCATCGTGGTGTAGTCCTCGGCCATGTCGCCCGAGCCGACCCCGGCCGGCGACAGCGGCGACACGGGGATCTGCTGCGTGCCCGACACTTCCGGGCGCACCCGGCCGATGTTGAACTCCACATAGTTGCCTTGTTCGAACAGGATCCCGACCGACTGGCCCGACCGTTCGATCCCCCCTGCGGTGGCAGCGGTGGCCCCAAGGGCCAGCGCGCTTGCCGTCATCATAACACGTCTCATTTGATCCTCATCCCTAGCGTGTCAGTTATGCGTCTGGGGAAACCCTACCATGACGTTTGCGTTAATCAATCAAGCCTGCGGCCTTACGTCACGTCCGCAAAAGATGCTGCATTGCAGCTTGTTGCGGCTCAGTCACGTTTCGTCAAGGGGCAGCGGTTGCGGGGTGTCCGGCCGGTTGCGCAGGTTGATCCAGTTTGCCCACAAGATCACCGCACCGCCCAGGATCACGGCGATCGAGAGGTTCTCGTGATAGAGCAGCGCCCCCAGTGCCGCGATCAGCGGCAGGCGCAGAAAGTCGATCGGGATGACGACCGAGGCGGGCGCCAGCGCCAGCGCGCGGGTCATGCAGAAATGCGCCCCCAGCCCCGCGACCCCGATCAGCGCGAGCCAGGGCGCGCTGGCCGCCGTCGGCCATCGCCAGACGCCATCGCCCATCATCATCACCGCGCCGAACACCGCCTGCATCACCGTCAGCCACAGCAAGATCTCGATCACCGGGGCGCTGCGCGTCAGCCGCTTCGTGCTGAGCGCGGAGCCCGCAAACCCGACCGCCGCCAGCATCGCCAGCACGGTTCCAAAGCTCAGGCCCCCCTTGCCCCAGGGCTGCGCCACCAGAAGAACGCCGGCAAAGCCGATGCCCGCCGCCAGCAGGCCGCGCGGGGTCAGCCGTTCGCCCAGCACCAGCGGCGCGGCCAGCGTCACCAGGATCGGATAGGAAAATTCCAGCGCGAACAGCTGGGCCAGCGGGATCAGCGTCAGCGCGGCGAACCACAGGTTCTGCCCGGTGAAATGGCTCAGGTTGCGGATCAGGTGCAGCCCCATGTTGCGCGCCTGCAAGGCCCCCCACTGGCCGCTGATCCGCGCGGCCCCCAGCACGATCATCACCCCCAGCACCGATCGCCAGGTCATTATTTCGAACGTGTCGTGCCAGCGCGCGACCTCGCGCCCGGCCAATGCCATCGACACGAAACCGGTCATCGCGCCTGCCATCCACAGGGCCGCGCGGCCATAGGCGTGGGGCGTGTGCGGCGATGCGGCGACATCGGGTCGGCGGCGTGTCTGGGGCTGCGGGCTGGGCACGGGCGGGCTCCGGGGGTTGGGCCTGCTTGATCGCCGGGCGGCGCGGGCTTGTCCAGCGAATTTGATCGCAGGCCGCGGGGCGGTTTGTGTCGACACGCGCGCCGAAGGTCACAAGCCCAGCACGCGCCACAGCGCCAGCGCGCCAAGCCAGGCCAGCGACAGCGCCAGCGCGACCAGCCCCGCAGCCCAGGGTGTGTAGCGCGGGGCAGGCAGGCTGCGCAGGGTGAACCGCGTGACGGGGCGCGCGCGTGCAGGGCGGGACGGGGTGGTTTTTGTGGGGGAAAGGGGCATCTGGTCCTCCTCGGGATGGGGAATTTAAGCATGCGTTAGGTGAAATCTGGCTTAACAGGCGCATGGAGCGGATCGAAATTTCAGAATCGGGTCTGGATGCGGCGGGCTGGGCGATCGCGCTGGCGGCGTTCGAGGGGCTGCCGGGGGCCGCGCTGCAACAGCAGTGGAGCTATGGCCAGATTGCCCGCGCGGGCGGGCGCGACCTGCGCCGCCTGGTGCTGTCCTGTGCGGGGCGGCGCATCGGTCTGGTGCAGGCGGTCGGGCGGTCGGGGCTGTGGCTGGTCAGTCGCGGGCCGGTCTGGCGCGCGGGTGTCGGCGCCGATCAGGCGCGCGCGGGGCTGCGCGCGCTGGCGCGTCATCTGCCCGGGGTGCTGATCGCCACGCCTGAGGTGCCGGCGGCGGGTTTCGGGCTGATCCCGCTGGTCACGCCGCGCCATCAGGCGATCTGGCGCCTCGGGCCGGAGCCTGCGACCTTGCGCGCGGGGCTTGATGTCAAGTGGCGCAACCGCCTGGGCGCGGCCGAACGCAGCGGCATCGCCGTGGTGGCCGACCCCGATCCCGGCTGGCTGCTGCAGGCCGAGGCCGATCAACGGCGGGTGCGCGGTTACGGCGGGGTGCCGGGCGATTTCGTCACCGCCTGGGGGCGCGGCGCGCGGGGCGGCGTGCTGGCGCTGGCGGCGCTCGGGCCCACGGCCAGCGCGCAGGCGGGCGAAAACCTGGCGGGCGTCGTCTTTCTACGTCACGGCAGCGGCGCAACCTATCAGATCGGCTGGTCCGGCGCCGCGGGGCGGGCCTGCGGGGCGCATAACCTGCTGCTGTGGCAGGCGGCGCTGATGCTGCGGGGGCAGGGTGTGCGCTGGCTCGATCTGGGCGATGTCAATTCCGGCGCGGGGGCGGGGCTGATGCGCTTCAAGCTGGGCACTGGCGCCGAGGTGCTGAGCCTTGGCGCCACCAGCCTCGTGTTGCCGGGCTGAGCGCGCGCTGATATTGCCGCCTCCGCCCGGTCCGTCAGGGCGCAAGCGCCGCGCGCTGGCCCCGTTCATGGAAGATGAAGCCCAGGAAGTTCAGCAAGACCTGCGCGGCCAGGATCGCGGTCGATCCGGTCGGGTCGTAATCGGGCGCCACCTCGACCAGGTCGATCCCCACCACCTCATGCGCGCGCGCCACACCCTGCAGGATTTCCAGCACCTCGTAATAGAGGAAACCGCCGTGGCTCGGCGTGCCGGTGCCCGGCGCGATCGAGGGGCAGAACCCGTCGATGTCGATTGTCACATAAAGCCGCGCGCCCTTGGGGATGCGCGCCAGCGCCCCCTCGACCCCGAGCTTGCGGACCTGCCGCACCGACAGGATGTCGTCGCCCATCGCGCGGGCGGCCTCGTATCCTTCGCGCGTGGTCGAGCTGACGTTGCGAATGCCGAGTGCGGTGATCCCAGTCACATAGTCGCGTTCGGCCGCACGGCGCATCGGGTTGCCGTGACCGTGGCGCACGCCGTGGCGCACGTCGACGAAATCCAGATGCGCGTCGATCTGCAGAATGTGGATCGGGCCCTGATCGTCGAAGGCGCGGATGCAGGGGATATTCACCGAATGATCGCCGCCGATCACCACCGGCAGCGCGCCGCCCGCCAGCATCGCGCGCACGCCCGCTTCGATATTTGCATGGCTGGTTTCGGTGTCGGTATGCACGATGTCGGCGTCGCCGATGTCGACGATCCGCACGTCGGGCCCCAGATAGGTGGCCTCGTCCTCGTGGTCGTAGGCGCCGGCATGGCCGAAGGAGAACAGCGTCGAGGCCTCGCGCACCGCGCGCGGGCCAAAGCGGGCGCCGGCGCGGAACTGGGTGCCGAAATCGAACGGCGCCCCCATCACCGCCACGTCGGCGTCGATCGCCGACCAGTCGGAGACATAGTCGCGCTTGCCGAAGGTGGCGATGCCGACGAAGGGCAGGTTCAGCCGCCCGGTTTCATATGCGTGCCGTGTCATGATGTCTCCTCGTGTTTGCCGCAGATTTCCCGGCATAAGCCGCAGTTGCAAGAGCAAGCCCGGGGGATTATGCCGGGACCAGCACAGGAAAGGCGATGCGATGGCATTTCAGGCACCCAAACCGACACCCAAGGGACTTTGGCGGCGCACCCCCCCGGCGATGTTTCCGCCGGTGATGGGGCTTTTGGGGCTGGGCCTCGCCTGGCGGCGCGGGATCAACGAATTCGCCCTGCCGCCGGCACTGGCCGATGCGCTGATGGGCGCGGTGACGATCCTCGGGCTGTTTGCGGTGCTGACCTATGTCGTGAAATTCATGCGCCGCCCGGGCGTGGTGCTGGAAGATCTGCGGATCTTGCCGGGGCGCGCGGGTCTGGCGGCGGGGGTGCTGTGCCTCTATTTGCTGGCGGCGGCCTTCGGCCCCTATGCGCCCGAGCAGGCGCGTCCGCTGCTGCTGACGGGGATCGGCGTGCATCTGGCTCTGACCGTCGCGGTGGTCTTCGTCTTCGCCACCGGCCCGGCAGAGCAGCGCCGCGTCAGCCCGGTGTGGCATCTGCTGTTCTCGGGCTGGATCGTGGCGGCGATGGTGTCGCAGGGGCTGGGGCTGATGCAACTGGGTGTTGCGCTGTTCTGGGTTGCGCTGGCGGCGGCGGTGGCGATCTGGAGCATCTCGCTCGGCCAGTTGTCGCGTGAAACCGTGCCTGCGCCGCTGCGCCCGTTCCTGGCGATCCATCTGGCCCCCGCGGCGCTGCTGGCGACGGTGGCGCATGGCTTCGGCGCGGCGGCGATGGCACAGGCCTTTGCCATACTGACGGCGATCATTCTTGGGGGGCTGGTGCTGCGCGGCCGCTGGCTTCTGGCGGGCGAGTTCTCTCCGATGTGGGGGGCGCTGACCTTCCCGCTGGCGGCAACCGCCAATGCCTGGCTGAGCCTGGGCGGGGTCTGGCGCCTGCCGGGGGCCTTCGCGCTGATCCTGGCGACGCTCGCGATCCCGCCGATCGCGGTGAAGATCTTCAAACTCTGGGCCAAAGGGCAACTTGCGGTGAAAACCAACGCCGCCACCGCCTGAGGGGCTTGCATCCCGCGCAAAGCCGTGAAACAGGGAACCGCCAAACGTTCCCTGCCAAGGAGGCTTTCCATGCAGATTCGTGAGGCGCTCACCTTTGATGACGTTCTCCTTGTTCCGGCCGCATCTTCGGTGCTGCCTTCGGAGGCAGATGTCTCGACCTTCGTGACCAAATCCATCCGCCTCAACATCCCGCTGCTGTCCTCGGCCATGGATACGGTGACCGAGGCGCGCATGGCGATCGCGATGGCCCAGGCAGGCGGCATGGGGGTGATCCACCGCAACCTGACGGTCGATCAGCAGGCCTCGGATGTGCGCCGCGTGAAGCGTTTCGAAAGCGGCATCGTCTACAACCCGATCACCCTGACCGCCGATCAGACCCTGGCCGATGCCAAGGCGCTGCAGGACCGCTATAACGTCACCGGATTTCCGGTGGTGGATGATGCCGGCCGGGTCGTGGGCATCGTGACCAACCGCGACATGCGCTTCGCCAGCGACGACCGCACCCCGGTGCGCGCGATGATGACCTCGGACAACCTGGCGATGCTGCGCGAACCGGCCGACCGCGACGAGGCGATGAGCCTGATGAAGGAACGCCGGATCGAGAAGCTGCTGGTGGTGAACGCCGAGGGCAAGCTGACCGGGCTGCTGACGCTGAAGGACAGCGAACAATCCGTGCTGCACCCGCAGGCCTGCAAGGATGACAAGGGGCGTCTGCGGGTCGCCGCCGCCTCGACCGTGGGCGATGCGGGCTATGAGCGCAGCTGCGCGCTGATCGAGGCGGGGTGCGATCTGATCGTGATCGACACCGCGCATGGCCATTCCGAAGGCGTTGCACGCGCGGTCGAACGGATCAAGAAATTCTCGGGGTCGACGCAGGTCGTGGCTGGCAACGTCGCCACCGCCGAGGCCACCCGGGCACTGATCGGGGCGGGCGCCGACGCGGTCAAGGTCGGTATCGGCCCGGGCTCCATCTGCACCACGCGGATCGTGGCGGGCGTCGGCGTGCCGCAGCTGACCGCGATCATGGACGCGGCCTCGGGCGCGGGCGATGTGCCGATCATCGCGGATGGCGGCATCAAGTTCTCGGGCGATTTCGCCAAGGCGATCGCGGCGGGGGCCAGCTGCGCGATGGTGGGCTCGGCGATTGCCGGAACCGATGAATCCCCGGGCGAGGTGATCCTGTATCAGGGCCGCTCGTATAAATCCTATCGCGGCATGGGCTCGCTCGGGGCGATGGCGCGCGGTTCGGCCGATCGCTATTTCCAGAAGGACGCGGCTTCTGACAAGCTGGTGCCCGAAGGGATCGAGGGCCAGGTGTCCTACAAGGGCCCGGCGGGCGCGGTGATCCATCAGCTGGTCGGCGGCCTGCGCGCGGCGATGGGCTACACCGGCAGCCGCACCGTGGCCGAGATGAAGGGCGGCTGCCAGTTCGTCCGCATCACCGGCGCCGGGCTGAAGGAAAGCCACGTCCATGACGTGCAGATCACCCGCGAAAGCCCGAACTACCGCATCGGGTAAGCACAGCCGGGGGGCTCTGCCCCCCGAACTCCCCGGGATATTTGGACCAGAGTGAAAGAGAATTCCCTTTCTTTCTGGCACAAATATCCCGGGGGTGCGGGGGCGGCGCCCCCGCTTGTCCCGGCGGCTCGTCCGGGTACTTGACGCTCAGGAGAGAGCCATGACCCCCGCTGCCCGCATCGCCGCCGCCATTGAAATTCTGGATCGCACCCTGGCTGGCACACCGGCCGAGCAGGTGCTGACGACCTGGGCGCGCGGGCATCGGTTTGCGGGTTCGGGCGACCGGGTGGCAATCCGCGATCATGTCTATGACGTGCTGCGCTGCCACGGGTCTTATGCGCTTCTGGGCGGCGCGGCAGAGGGCGCGCCGAGCGGGCGCGCGCTGATGCTGGGGTTGTGTCGCGCGCAGGGTTTGCCGATCGAGGATCTGTTTACCGGGGAAGGTTTTGCCCCCGCGGCCCTGACCGAGGCCGAACGCGCCGCGCTGGCCGCACCGATGCCCGAGGATCTGGAAATTCTGGACTGGCCCGCATGGTTGCGCCCGGCGGTGGCGCAGGCCCTGGGGGCGGATTTCGGCGCGGTGAGTGCACTGATGCGCACGCGTGCGCCGGTATTCTTGCGCGTCAATCTGGCGAAGGTGTCGCGCGCCGCGGCGCAGGCCGCGCTGGCGGATGAGGGCATCGAAACGCAGGCTCATTCCCTGGCAGACAGCGCGCTCGAGGTCATGGCAGGGGCCCGCAAGCTGGCTGCCAGCAAGGCCTATGCCGCGGGTCTGGTCGAGTTGCAGGATGCCGCGTCTCAGGCGATGATCGGGATGCTCGATCTGCGCCCGGGGATGCGGGTGCTGGATTATTGCGCGGGCGGCGGCGGCAAGGCGCTGGCGCTGGCCGCGCGCGAGCCGCAGGCCAAGGTGGCCGTGCATGACATCGACGCGGGCCGGATGCGCGACATTCCCGCGCGTGCGGCGCGGGCCGGAGCGACGTTGCGGACCTGCCCGCCCGGGCGACCCGGCGGGCCCTACGATCTTGTGCTGGTTGATGCGCCTTGTTCGGGCTCGGGCACCTGGCGGCGCACGCCAGAGGCGAAATGGCGCCTGACGCCCGAAGCGCTGGCGGCGCTGGTCGAGACACAGCGTGCGATCCTGCAGCAGGCGGCGGATCTGGTGGTGCCCGGCGGTGTGCTGGCCTACATGACCTGTTCTGTGCTGGGGGTCGAAAATACCGGGCAGGCAGAGTGGTTTGCGCAGACCTATGGCTGGCCGGTCGAGACCTGCCGCCAGTTGACGCCGATGCAGGGCGCGGACGGGTTTTTCGGCCTGGTCATGCGGCGTCCGGCGTAAAGGATTGACACATCCTTGGGTTGTGCTTTGATGCCCGTTAACCGGGCCTTAAGCCTTTTGGCGCGCAATGCGGGGAGTTGATTCTGAAGAGGACTTCTGACGTGGTGCACCCCGATCAGCCCCTGCAGCCGCTCTCCCGGTCGGCTGCGCTGCTTGCGCCGGGCGCGCTCTATCTGCTGGTTGCGGGGCTTGGCGCGGCGGCGGGCGCGTTGCTGGTCGAGGATCGCGTGCAGATGATGGTGCTGTTGTCGGCGGGGGGCAGCCTTGTGGCGCTGGCGGCGCTGATGCGTCTGGCCGTGCGGCGCCAGCAGGCGGCGCGTGCGCGGATGAACGATCAGATCGCGGCGTTCATCGCGCATGATGCCTCTCCGTCCTTCACCACCGATGCCGACGGGGAGATCGGTTTTCAGAACCGCGCCGCGCTGGAACGGTTCGGTGCGCGCGGCGGGCAGACGCTGACGCGCGCATTGGGGGAGGTGTTCGCCAATCCCGGGGCGGTGCTGCACCGGCTGCAAAACAAGGCGGCGGCCTTGGGGGGGGCGCGCGAGGATCTGGTCACACGACGCGGCCATGTCCGGCTGTCGGTGCAGCAGATCGGCGCTGGCGCCTATCTTTGGCGGCTGGAAGACATGGTCGAGCGGCCGCTGGGCGGGCGGGGCGCGGAAACTATCAGCCTGCCGATGCTGACCGTGTCGAAATCGGGCACCATCCTGTTCATGAACGAGGCGTTGCGCCGGATCGTCGGCGAGAGGGTGCGCACGCTCGATCGGATCTTCACCGAATTGCCGCTGCGCTCGGGCGAGGAGCATGAGATCGCCAGCACCGAAGGCCCGATGCGCTGTGTCGTGGCCGAACTGGAGGGGGCGGCCGGGCGCAACGAGATCTATCTTCTGCCGGTTTCCGCGGGGCGGGCCAGCACGCATGACCCGGCCTCGTTCGAATCCTTGCCGGTCGCGCTGATGCGACTGGCGGGCGACGGCCGGGTGCTTGCGGTCAATCGGGCGGCGCGCGGGCTGATGGGGCAGATCGCACCCGACACGCGGCTGGCCGAGCTGTTCGAGGGGCTGGGACGGCCGGTCAACGATTGGGTGGCCGATGCCCTGGCCGGGCGGACCGAACGGCGCCCCGAGGTGCTGCGCGCGCGGCGTGGCGATCGCGAGGTGTTCTTGCAGGTCACGCTGAGCCGGTTCGTCGAAGAGGGGCGCGCCGGTCTGATCGCCGTTCTGTCCGACGCGACGCAACTGAAAACGCTTGAAGCGCAGTTCGTGCAAAGCCAGAAGATGCAGGCGATCGGCCAGTTGGCGGGGGGGGTTGCCCATGATTTCAACAACTTGCTGACCGCGATTTCCGGCCATTGCGATTTGCTGATGCTGCGCCATGACAAGGGCGACCCGGATTATGCCGATCTGGACCAGATCAGCCAGAACGCCAATCGCGCGGCCTCGCTGGTCGGGCAGTTGCTGGCGTTCTCGCGCAAGCAGACGCTGAAACCGCGAATTATCGACCTGCGCGATACGCTGTCGGATCTGACCCATCTGCTGAATCGGCTGGTCGGCGAAAAGGTGCGGCTGAGTCTGACGCATGCGCCCGATCTGCGCCCGATCCGCGCCGACAAGCGGCAGCTGGAACAGGTGATCATGAATCTCGTGGTCAACGCTCGCGACGCGATGCCGGGTGGCGGTGAGATCCGGATCGAGACCGACGGGGTGACGTTGCTGGAGGATCTGCGGCGTGATCGCGTTGCGGTGCCCAAAGGCGATTATGTCGTGGTCAAGGTCACTGACGAGGGCACCGGTATCGCGCCCGACAAGATCAGCAAGATTTTCGAGCCGTTCTATACCACCAAACGCGCGGGCGAGGGGACTGGGCTGGGCCTGTCCACAGCCTATGGCATCATCAAGCAGACCGGCGGCTATATTTTCTGCGATTCCGTTCTGGGATCTGGCACCTGTTTCACGATCTATCTGCCCGCGCACGATCATGTGGCTGAGCCCGAGCACGATCCCGAACCGCCGCCGGCGGAACATCCGGCCCGGGCCGGCAACGCGACGATCCTGCTGGTCGAAGATGAGGCGCCGGTCCGCGCCTTTGCCTCGCGGGCGCTGAAATTGCGCGGCTATACCGTTTTCGAGGCCGATTGCGCCGAAGAGGCACTGCGTATCCTGGAGGATGACACGCTGAGCGTCGATGTGTTCGTCACCGATGTTATCATGCCCGGGATGGACGGGCCGACCTGGGTCGCCGAGGCTCTGAAAGCGCGCCCGAATACCGCGGTCGTGTTCGTGTCCGGCTATGCCGAGGATGTCTTCAGCGAGGGCCGTCCGCCGGTGCCCAACTCGATCTTCCTGCCCAAGCCGTTCTCGTTGAGCGAACTGACGGCAACGGTGCAAAACATGATGTCCTGATCGGTCCATGCCAGCGTGCCCTTGGCCGCCAGCGCGTGCTGCGTCTCAGTCCAGCGTGTTGTAAAGTGCGAAATCGGCGGCCATCACCTGTTGCAGCCGTGCCTCGGTTTCCGGCGACAGCTGCACGTCCACCGCAGGCGGCACGTTCACGCGCGGCAGGGTGATGGCGCAATCGAGCTGGTCTTCGAGAAAATGCACGAAAGCGTCCATGTTCTCGTACCGAAAGATCCGGTCGACCAGCGGTGCGCCGTCGGGTCCGGTCAGAATCGCCGACTGACTGCCGATGTCGGCATGGGCGGGCGGCGTGTCCGCTGCATAATCGCGGGCGAAGGCGTCGAAATTGAGCGCACGCATCGGGTGGCCCGGGGTGTCCGCGTCATCACGCAACCGGAAACGATACCAAGAGCGCAGCCAGCCGATCGGTTCGCGCATCAGGGCGACGGTGGAAAATTTCGCCCCCGTGCGCGCGGTCAGATAGGGCGCGATGTGGCGCTGATAATCCTGTGCATTCATATGCTTGAGGTCGGCCGGGCGTTGCATCGCGACAGCCGCCAGCGGTTCGAGCGCCGCCTCGACCGCAGAGGACCCCGCTTTCGGTGTGGCCAGAAACACCAGCCGCTGCTCCCAGAAAATCAGCATCCTGTCCTCTTGTCTGTTTGCCCCTGAATAAAGCCCGGCTCGATTTAGGTAAACCACTCTTTAACCAATATCTTGCTAAGTATTCATGACGAATTCGGTTGATGTGTTCTTATTTTGTGCTCATATAGAGCTAAGATCAAAGCGTGAACATCTTGCGCGGGAAAGCGGCGATTGCTGATCCTCCTGCGCTATGGGATAAGGAAGCGAACCATGGCAACGGCGGGCCTTTTCGAGATGAATGACAAGAGCAAGGCAGACAAGCAAAAGGCGCTGGAATCCGCGCTGGCGCAGATCGAACGGCAATTCGGCAAGGGCTCGATCATGAAACTGGGGGCAGATAACCCCGCAGCCGAGATCGAGGCGACCTCGACCGGATCGCTGGGCCTTGATATCGCCTTGGGGATCGGCGGTCTGCCCAAGGGCCGGATCATCGAGATCTACGGGCCGGAAAGCTCGGGCAAGACCACGCTGACGCTGCATGCCATTGCCGAAGAACAGAAAAAAGGCGGGGTCTGCGCCTTTGTCGATGCCGAACACGCGCTCGACCCGCAATATGCGCGCAAGCTGGGCGTCAATCTGGACGAGCTGCTGATTTCGCAGCCCGACACGGGCGAGCAGGCGCTGGAGATCGTCGATACGCTGGTGCGTTCGGGCGCGGTCAGCATGGTCGTGGTCGACTCGGTCGCGGCGCTGACGCCGAAAGCCGAGATCGAGGGCGACATGGGCGATGCGACCGTCGGCGCGCAGGCCCGACTGATGAGCCAGGCGATGCGCAAGCTGACCGCCTCGATCGGGCGCAGCAATTGCATGGTGATCTTCATCAACCAGATCCGCATGAAGATCGGCGTGATGTTCGGCAACCCGGAGACCACCTCGGGCGGCAATGCGCTGAAATTCTACGCCTCTGTGCGCCTGGACATCCGCCGCATCGGCGCGATCAAGGACCGCGACGAGGTGGTGGGCAACCAGACCCGCGTGAAAGTGGTGAAGAACAAGGTTGCGCCGCCCTTCCGGCAGGTCGAATTCGACATCATGTATGGCGAAGGGATTTCCAAGGTCGGCGAGCTGATCGACCTTGGCGTCAAGGCCGGTGTGGTCGACAAATCGGGCGCTTGGTATTCCTATGGCGACGAACGGATCGGGCAGGGGCGCGAAAACGCCAAGCAATTCCTGCGCGACCATCCCGACATGGCCTATGAAATCGAGGACAAGATCCGCGCGAGCCATGGTCTCGACTTCGGCGTGGCGGGGGAAGACGACACTCTCACCGAAGAGTGAGGCCCGGAACGGGCCAACCAGCGCGGTCGGGTGACAGCCCGGCCGTTTTGCGCTCTCGACAGGGGCGGGGACGGGCGCTAAACGGGGAGAAATCCGCGAAAAGGCCCTCATCACATGCCCAGCCTGAACGATATCCGCTCTACTTTCCTGAACTTCTTCGAGCGCAACGGTCACCGCATCGTGGACAGCTCTCCGCTGGTTCCGCGCAACGACCCCACGCTGATGTTCACCAACTCCGGCATGGTGCAGTTCAAGAACTGCTTCACCGGCGTCGAGAAACGCGACTATGTGCGCGCCACCACCGCGCAGAAATGCGTGCGCGCGGGCGGCAAGCACAACGACCTGGATAACGTCGGCTACACCGCGCGCCACCATACCTTCTTTGAAATGCTGGGCAATTTCAGCTTCGGCGATTATTTCAAATCGGACGCGATCCCCTTTGCGTGGGAACTGCTGACCAAGGATTTCGCGATCCCGAAAGACAAGCTCCTGGTCACGGTCTATCACACCGATGACGAGGCGGCGACGATCTGGAAGAAGGTCGCGGGGCTGAGCGACGACCGGATCATCCGCATTCCCACCAATGACAACTTCTGGATGATGGGCCCGACCGGCCCTTGCGGCCCCTGCACCGAAATCTTCTTCGATCACGGCGATCACATCTGGGGCGGCCCGCCCGGTTCGAAAGACGAGGATGGCGACCGTTTCATCGAGATCTGGAACCTCGTGTTCATGCAGTTCGAACAGTTCGAGGACGGCAGCAAGCGCGATCTGGACATGCAGTCGATCGACACCGGCATGGGGCTGGAGCGGATCGGCGCGCTGCTGCAGGGCAAGCACGACAACTACGACACCGACCTGATGCGCGCGCTGATCGAGGCCTCGGCCCATGCGACCAGCAATGACCCGGACGGGCCGGGCAAGGTGCATCACCGCGTGATCGCCGACCACCTGCGCTCGACCTCTTTCCTGCTGGCCGACGGGGTGATGCCCTCGAACGAAGGTCGCGGCTATGTGCTGCGCCGGATCATGCGCCGCGCGATGCGCCATGCGCATATGTTGGGCGCGAAAGACCCGGTGATGCACAAGCTCGTGCCCGCGCTGGTGCGCCAGATGGGCGCCGCTTATCCCGAACTCGGCCGGGCGCAGGCGCTGATCGAGGAAACCCTGAAGCTGGAGGAAACCCGCTTCAAGCAGACGCTGGATCGCGGGCTGAAGCTGCTGGATGACGAACTGGCGAGCCTGCCCGAAGGGGCGGCGCTGCCGGGCGAGGCGGCGTTCAAGCTTTACGACACCTACGGCTTCCCGCTCGATCTGACGCAGGACGCGCTGCGCGAAAAGGGCCGCACAGTCGAAACCGAAGGCTTCGACGCCGCGATGGCCGAGCAGAAGGCCAAGGCGCGTGCAAGCTGGGCTGGTTCGGGCGAGGCGAAAGACGCGACGATCTGGTATGATATCGCCGAAAAGCAAGGGGTTACCGAGTTTCTGGGCTATGACACCGAGACTGCCGAAGGGCAGATCGTGGCGCTGGTCGCAGATGGCGGCGAAGTGGCCGAAGCCCGGGGCGCGGTGTCGATCGTGGTCAACCAGACGCCGTTCTACGCCGAATCCGGCGGTCAGGTCGGCGATCAGGGGATCATCCGCACCGAGACCGGGGAAGCCCGCGTGACCGACACCAAAAAGGTTGCGGGTGTGTTCATCCATTTCGCCGAGGTGACGAAGGGCGTGATTTCGGCGGGGCAACCCGCGCGGCTGGAGGTCGATCATGCCCGCCGCAGCGCGATCCGCGCCAACCACTCGGCCACGCACCTGCTGCACGAGGCGCTGCGCCGTGCGCTTGGCGATCACGTCGCGCAGAAGGGCAGCCTGAACGCCGAGGACCGGCTGCGTTTCGACTTCAGCCATTCCAAGGCGATGGACCCGGCCGAAGTTGCGCAGGTCGAGGCCGAAGTGAATGAATTCATTCGGCAAAACACCGCCGTCGACACCCGGATCATGACCCCGGACGATGCCCGCGCACTGGGTGCGCAGGCGCTGTTTGGCGAGAAATACGGCGACGAGGTGCGTGTGGTGTCGATGGGCACGCTGCTGGGCTCGGGCAAGGGCGCGGATGGCAAGACCTACAGTCTGGAGCTGTGCGGCGGCACCCATGTCGCGCGCACCGGCGACATCGGCGCTTTCGTGGCGCTTGGCGATTCCGCGTCGAGCGCGGGCGTGCGCCGGTTCGAGGCCCTGACGGGGCAGGCGGCGCTGGACTATCTGAATGCGCAGAATGCCCGTCTGGCCGAGGTTGCCGGCGTGCTGAAAACCTCGCCTGCCGATGTGGCCGAGCGGGTCAAGGCCTTGGCCGAGGAACGCAAGGCACTGGCCAACGAAGTGGCGCAGCTGCGCCGCGAGCTGGCCATGGGCGGCGGTGCCGCGGGCGGACCGGAAGCGATTGAAATCAACGGCTTGAAGTTCATTGCTCAGGTGGTTTCCGGTGTGTCCGGCAAGGATCTGCCGGCGCTGGTGGACGAGTTGAAATCGCGCATCGGTTCGGGCGCGGTGCTGGTTGTGGCCGATACGGGCGGCAAGGCTGCGGTGGCAGCCGGCGTGACCGCGGATGCGACGGGCAAGATCAGCGCGGTCGATATGGTCAAGGCGGCGGCGGCCGCGCTTGGCGGCAAGGGCGGCGGCGGCCGCCCGGACATGGCACAGGCAGGCGGGGCCGATCCGTCGAAGGCCGACGAGGCGGTGGCCGCCGTCAAGGCCGTGATTGCAGGAGAGCTGTGATGCCCGGAGCGTATTGGATCGCCCATGTGACCGTGCTGGACCCCGAAGCCTACGGCAAATATGCCGAGCTGGCGGGGCCGGCGATTGCCGCGGCGGGGGGTAAATTTCTGGCCCGTGGCGCGCGCTATGTGCAGCTGGAAGGCAATGACCGGGCGCGCAATGTGCTGGCCTGGTTCCCGAGCTTGGAGGCGGCCGAGGCCTGCTATCGCGGCCCGGCCTATCAGGCGGCGCTGGCCCATGCCAAGGGCGCCTCGGAACGCGATCTGGTGATCGTCGAAGCGATGGAATGACTTCTCGCGCCGCCCCGGGGCTGCTATCGTGCACCCCGGGGCGGAGCATCTGGACGGCGGTCTTCTGGGGCCGCGATGGGGACAAACCATGTGCCGTTGGGCCGCCTATATCGGGGAACCGATCTTTCTGGATGAGATCATCAGCCGCCCGGGCCATTCGCTGATCCATCAAAGCCATTGTGCCACGCAATGCCATACTGCGATCAACGCCGACGGGTTCGGGCTGGCCTGGTATGGCGAGCGTCGCGACCCTGGGCTTTACCGCGACGTGATGCCCGCCTGGTCGGACCCGAACCTGCGCTCGCTAACTGCGCAGGTGAAATCGGGCCTGTTTCTGGCCCATGTGCGTGCCTCGACCGGCACCGCGACCAGCCGCAACAATTGCCACCCCTTCGTCGTCGGGCACTGGAGCTTTATGCACAATGGCCAGATCGGCGGCTATGACCTGTTCCGCCGCGCCGCCGAAATGATGATTTCCGACAGCCTTTATCCGCATCGCAAGGGTGCCACCGACAGCGAGGCGCTGTTTCTGGTGGCGCTGGACGCGGGGCTGGAGGGCGATCCGAAATGCGCGATGGAACGCGCCACCGCCCGGTTCGAGGCCCTGTCGCGCGAACGCGGCACCACACCCCACATGCGGCTGACGGCGGCGTTTTCCGATGGCGGGCGGCTTTATGCGATCCGCTATGCCAGCGACGATGCGGCGCCCACGCTGTATCACCGCTGGTCCGACAGCCGTCAGGGTCGGGCGGTCGTATCCGAACCGCTGGAGGATGGCGAGGGCGACTGGCAGGAAGTGCCGGCCAATTCCTTCTGCACGTTCGAGGGGGCTTCGGTCAAAATCGAACCCTTCGCGCCGGGGCAATGGGCTGTGGCCGCGTGACGCGTGCGCGCCCCCTTGGCAAGCCCTGCGGGCCGCGCTAGGGTCGCGCCATGAAACAAACCGCCACCCTGATTTGCTGCATTATCGGCTGACTTTTGTCGGGCCGGTTGTTTCTTCAGTTTTCCAAAACGCGATGAACTGCTAAGCCCGCCGCCGAGGCCACTCGCGAGGAGCTATGACCCAGATCCGTTTGCGCAACACCAAGACCCGCAAGGTCGAGGAATTCGCCCCGATCGACCCCCGGAATGTGCGCATGTATCTGTGCGGGCCGACCGTTTATGACCGCGCGCATCTGGGCAATGCGCGCCCGGTCGTGGTGTTCGATGTGCTCTATCGGCTGCTGCGTCACGTCTATGGCGCGGACCACGTCACCTATGTGCGCAATTTCACCGATGTCGATGACAAGATCAACGCAACCGCGCTGGCGCGGCAACAGGCGGGCGCTCCGGGCAGTCTGGAAGAGCTGATCCGCGAACGGACCGAGGAAACGATCGGCTGGTATCACGCCGATATGGATGCACTTGGCGCGCTGCGGCCGAATTTCGAACCGCGCGCGACCGATTTCATCGGTGCGATGATCGCGATGATTGCCGATCTGATCGCCAAGGGGCATGCCTATGCCAAGGATGGCCATGTGCTGTTCCGGGTGCGCAGCTATGAAAATTACGGTGCGCTGTCGGGGCGGTCGGTCGATGACATGATCGCGGGCGCGCGGGTCGAGGTGGCACCCTTCAAGGAAGACCCGATGGATTTCGTGCTGTGGAAGCCCTCGGACGCGGGCTTGCCGGGCTGGGACAGCCCCTGGGGCCGCGGCCGCCCGGGCTGGCACATCGAATGCTCGGCGATGAGCTATGAATTGCTGGGGGCCTCGTTCGACATTCACGCGGGCGGGATCGACCTGCAATTTCCGCACCACGAGAACGAAATCGCGCAAAGCTGCTGCGCGCACCCGGAAGGCCATTTCGCGAATTACTGGCTGCACAATGAAATGCTGCAGGTCGAGGGCAAGAAGATGTCCAAGTCCCTGGGCAATTTCTTCACCGTGCGCGACCTGCTCGATCAGGGCATCCCGGGCGAGGTGATCCGGTTTGTGTTCTTGCAGACCCATTACGGCAAGCCGATGGACTGGACCGCCGAAAAGGCCACGCAGGCCGAGGCGACCCTGCGCAAGTGGCGCGTGCTGACCGATGGCGTGACGCCCGCCGCACAGCCCGCGCCCGGCGTGGTGGCCGCGCTGGCCGACGATCTGAACACGGCGGGTGCGATGGCCGAGTTGCACGCGCTGAGTGCCGATCCGGCGGTGCTGAAGGCCTCGGCCGCGCTGTTGGGTCTGTTGGAGGATGGCATGGGCGATTGGGCCAAAGCGCCCGATGTGGACCTGTCGGCGCATGCCGAAGCCCTGTCAACTTTGCGCGCCAAGGCCATGGAAACCAAGGATTTCGTCCCGGTTGACGCGCTGAAATCTGCGCTGATGGCGGCGGGGGTCGAGGTGCGGATGTCGAAGGCGGGGGTGGAGTTGTTGCCCGGACCGGGCTTCGATGCCAGCCGGCTGCCGCCCCTGTAAACGGGCAGATGAGTATTTGCGCCAAGAAGAAGCCACGAGGAACCAGCCAATGAGCCGCGAGCGACTTTACCTGTTCGACACCACCCTGCGCGACGGGCAGCAGACCCAGGGCGTGCAATTCTCGGTGGCCGAAAAGATCGCGATTGCCGAGGCGCTCGATACGATTGGCGTCGATTACATCGAGGGCGGCTGGCCCGGCGCGAACCCGACCGACAGCGATTTCTTCGCGGCGCGTCCGCAGACCCGCGCGACCTTCACCGCCTTTGGCATGACCAAGCGCGCCGGGCGTTCGGCGGCGAATGACGAGGTGCTGGCGGGGGTGATGAACGCGGGCACCCCGGCGGTCTGTCTGGTTGGCAAGACGCATGATTACCATGTCACCGCCGCCTTGGGGATCACGCTGGAAGAGAACCTCGACAACATCCGCGCCAGCATCGCGCATCTGGTGGCGCAGGGCCGCGAGGCGCTGTTCGATGCCGAGCATTTCTTCGACGGGTTCAAGGCGAATGCGCCCTATGCGCTCGAATGCGCGCTGGCGGCCTACAAGGCGGGGGCGCGGTGGGTGGTGCTGTGCGATACCAACGGCGGCACGCTGCCCGCCGAGGTGGCCGAGATCACCCGCGCGGTGATCGACGCGGGCATCCCGGGCGATCATGTCGGCATTCACTGCCACGACGATACCGGCAATGCGGTGGCGGCGTCGCTGGCGGCGGTGCAGGCCGGGGCGCGGCAGGTGCAGGGCACGCTCAACGGTCTGGGCGAGCGGTGCGGCAATGCCAATCTGACCTCGCTGATCCCGACGCTGCTGCTGAAAGAGCCGTTCCGCAGCCAGCTGGAAACCGGCATCACCGAGGCTGCGCTGCTGGGGATCACCAAGCTGTCGCGCAAGCTGGACGACATTCTGAACCGGGTGCCGTTGCGCAGCGCGCCCTACGTCGGCGCCTCGGCCTTTGCGCATAAGGCGGGGCTGCATGCCTCGGCCATCCTGAAAGACCCGGGCACCTATGAACATATCGACCCGGGCCTGGTCGGCAACACCCGGCTGATCCCGATGTCCAATCAGGCCGGGCAGTCGAACCTGCGCGCGCGGCTGGCGGGCATGGGCATCGAGGTCGACCCGAAAGACCCGCGTCTGGCCACGATCCTGGACGAGATCAAGGCGCGCGAGGATCACGGCTATGCCTATGACGGGGCGCAGGCCAGTTTCGAGCTGCTGGCGCGGCGCGAACTGGGCGTGCTGCCCAGCTTCTTCGAGGTCGAGCGCTATCGCGTCACGGTCGAGCGCAAGCGCGATGCGAAGGGCCGGATGGCGGCGCTGTCCGAGGCGGTCGTGGTCGTCAATATCGGCGGTCAGCGCACGCTGAGCGTGTCCGAGGGAATCGTCGAGGATGGCTCGGACGGCGGCCCGGTCAACGCGCTGTCGAAGGCGCTGGCCAAGGATCTGGGCCCGTATCAGCATTATATCGACGACATGAAGCTGGTCGATTTCCGGGTGCGCATCACCCAGGGCGGGACCGAGGCCGTGACCCGCGTCATCATCGACAGCGAAGACGGGCAGGGGCGGCGCTGGTCCACCGTGGGGGTCAGCCCGAACATCGTCGATGCCTCGTTCGAGGCGCTGCTGGAGGCGATCGTCTGGAAGCTGGCGCGCGACGGGGCGGCCCCGGTATGAGCGATCTGGCGGCCAGCGTGGCGATCTGCGCGGCACGGGTCGAGGCGGGCGACCCGGACCGTTTTGCCGCGGTGATGGCCAGCCCTGCGGAACTGCGCGCGCGGCTCTGGCCGCTTTACGCCGCCAATCTGGAAATCGCGCGCGCGCCTTGGGCCTCGGCCGAGCCGATGGTGGCCGAGATGCGGCTGCAATGGTGGGTCGACGCGCTGGAGGATCTGGCGGCGACGGGGCGGGCGCCTGCGCATGAGATCGGCCCCGCGCTGGCCGATCTGCGCGATCAGGCGGGTCTGCTGGTGGCGGTGGCCGAGGCGCGCCGCTGGGATTGCTGGCGCGAGCCTTTCGACGACCGCGCGGCGTTCGAGACCTATCTCGATCAGACGGCGGGCAATCTGTATTGGGCGGCGGCGCGTGCCCTGGGGGCGGCCCCGGGGGATGAGCGCGCGGTGCGCGATCACGGATTCGCCGCAGGTCTGGCGGCCTGGCTTTCCGCCGTGCCCGCGCTGGAAGCGCAGGGCCGCAAGCCCCTGCATGACGGTCGTCCCGAGGCGGTGGCCGATCTGGCCCGCGCCGGTCTGGCGCGGATGCAGGCAACGACTCTGTCGGGCGCCGCGGCGCTGGCCCTGTTGCCCGGCTGGCAGGCGCGCGCGACCCTGACCCGGGCGGCGCGCGACCCTGCACGCGTGGCGCAAGGGGCGCTGGCCGGGTCGGAATTCGGCCGCCGTGCCGGTCTGCTGTGGCGGGCGCTTTTCCTGCGTTGAGATCCGGCGCGGCTTAAACTTATCTTCAGGTGTTCCGGTCATGTTCCGAGCCAATGGGCGGCTGCCCCTTGGTTCAAGGAACGATTCTGTCTGCGTGGCAGGATTTGTCGGAGGCATGGTGATGAAACTTCTTCACAACCTGAAGCTTGGGGTCAAATTGCCCCTGATGTTGGTGACGATCGCGCTGGTCGCGCTGACGATCATGGGGGGATCTGCCTATCGTGAGGCGCGCAATCTGCTGGAAAAAGACGGCGCGCAGCGCCTGACGCAGGCGCTCGACGATCGCCGCGCGGATCTGGAGGCCTGGGCGGCGAAGCTGATGGCAGATGCCCGTGCCGTGACGGACACGCCTGCGACCAACCGCGCCCTGCGCGAGATGTCCGCCTCGTGGAAGCGGCTGGGCGATGCGCCGGGCGCCTATCTGCGCAAGGCCTACATCGAGGACAATCCCAACCCCAAGGGCGCGCGCCACAAGCTCGATTATCCGGGCGATGTGACCGATTATTCGATCCTGCATCGCCGCTATCACCCCGGTTTCGTGAGCATGGCCATGCAGATGGGCTTTGCGGACATCTACATGATCAACGCCGATGGGGTGGTGGTCTATTCGATGGGCAAGAATGACGATTTCGCTACCGATCTGTTGCAGGGCCCTTACAAGGGCGGGCCGCTGGCGCAGGTGGCAAAGGCGGCGCTGGCGGCAGGCGATAGCGCGCCGGTGGTGTCGGACCTTGCCCAACGCGATGCAGGCGGTGACGCAGTCGGGCTGTTCATCGCCGTCCCGTTGCGCAATGCCGAAGGTATGGTGCAGGGTGTCATCGCTTTCGAGGTCAGCGTGACCCATATCGACGCGACCTTGGCGAACATGCGCGGCCTGGGCGAGACCGGGCAGGGCTATCTGGTGTCCGTCGCACGGGTCTTGCAGAACGATCTGCGCCTGTCGAAGGACAAGACCCTGTTGCAGCCGGTCGAGGAAAGTCCGGCCATTCGCGCGGCCTTTGCCGGTGAAAGCGGCATCATTGTGCAGACGGGCATTGCCGGACAGCCGGTGGTGGCAGCCTTTGCGCCGGTGCAGCTGTTCGGCCGCCATTTCGCGGCAGTGGTCGAGCAAAGCGCCGAGGAGATGTTCGCGCCAGCGCACGATCTGGCACGCTCGATGCTGTTCAATGCGGCCTGGCTGATGGCGCTGCTTCTGGCGATGTCGTGGGGAATGGCGCGCTCGGTCGCGGCGCCGCTGCAGATGCTGGGCGGGATGATCCGCAAGATTTCGGGGGGGGATCGGGTCACCCCGGTTGCCGGCACGCAACGCTCCGACGAGGTCGGGCATATTGCCTGTGCGCTCGAGGCGCTGCGCACGGAATTGCAGGCCGCGGATTCCGCGCAATTGCAGGCCGCGATGCAGGGCACGGCGTTCGAAAGCTGTTCGGCGGCAATGATGATGGTCGATAAGGATTTCAACATCATCTACACTAACCGGGCGTTCATCAAGATGGTGAGCAATCGGCTGGACGATTTCCGCACCGTAACCGCCGATATCATTCCCGATGATCTGATCGGGCGCTCGATGGATGCGTTTCACAAGATGCCGGAGCGCGCGCGCAAGGTCCTCTCCGACCCGGCCAATCTGCCCTACCATGCGGATATCGTGGTGGGCGAAGGGCGCTTTGGCCTGGATGTCAGCGAAGTTGCGATGCCGGGCAAGGGGCAGATCGGTTTCGTGGTGGAATGGCGCGATGTGACGGAATTGCGGATGAACCGCGCGCTTCTGAACGCGCTGGATGCCAATCAGCTGCTGTGCGAATTCACCCCTGCCGGTCTGCTGAGCCGGGCCAATGCCAACATGTGTGCCGCGTTGGGCGAAGAAGAGGCCACGCTTCTGGGGCGCGGGCATGACGTTTTCTTTCACGACGATGGTGCCGGGGGCGAGCTGTGGGCCCGGCTGCAGAAGTTCGAGCCGATCATGGGGCGTTTCGTGCTGCCTGGGGCGGGCGATCGCCAGGTAATCGTTGAAGGCAGCGTGACCCCTGTCCCCGACCGCAACAATCGCATGCTCAAGATCGTCTTGATCGGCAATGACATCACAGAAGCGCAGCATGTCCTGAAGACTGCGGAAGAGCGCAACGCCGCGATGATGGCGGGGCAGCAGGCCGTGGTCGAAGCATTGCGTGTGGGATTGACGAAACTGTCGGACGGCGATCTTTGCGCCCGGATCGACGCGGTTTTCTCCAGCGATTACGAGCAGTTGCGTGCTGATTTCAACGCGGCTGTCAACAATCTTGCTCTGGCCATGCAGGTCGTGATCGACAATGCCACTGCGATCGACAGCGAAGCGCAGGAAATCAGCAACGCGGCAGAGGACCTGAGCCGCCGCACCGAAAAGCAGGCCGCCACTCTGGAGCAGACCGCTGCGGCGCTGGATCAGCTGACCTCTTCCGTCACCTCGGCGACCGAGGGGGCCACCGAGGCCGAGCGCGTCGTGCGCGAAGCACGGGTGAGTGCGGAAGCGTCGGGCGAGATCGTCCAGCAGGCGGTCGCCGCAATGGGCGAGATCGAGGAATCCTCGCAAAAGATCTCGCGGATCATCAGCGTGATTGATGATATTGCATTCCAGACCAATTTGCTGGCGCTCAATGCCGGGGTCGAGGCCGCGCGCGCGGGCGAAGCGGGCCGGGGGTTTGCGGTCGTCGCCTCCGAAGTGCGGGCCCTGGCGCAGCGGTCCTCGGAAGCGGCGCGCGAAATTGACACGCTGATCTCGGCCTCTTCGGGGCATGTGCGCCGTGGCGTCGATCTGGTGGGGGAGACCGGTCGGGCGTTGACCGGCATTCTTGGCTCTGTGATCGACGTGGCCGCGCGGGTGTCCCAGGTGGCGGCCTCGTCGCGTGAACAGGCCTCTGGCCTGGCGGAAATCAATGTCGCCGTGAACCAGCTCGATCAGGTCACGCAGCAAAACGCGGCGATGTTTGAACAGACCACCGCAGCGAGCCATGCCCTGAACCGCGGGGCGCAATCTCTGACCGCCACGACGTCGATGTTCCGGACCCCGGATGCTCGGCCCGTCCCGGCGCAAGGTCCGAAGGGGACGTCGAAGCCTGCGCCACTTGTGGTGCCGGCCTCGAAACCCGCTGAGGCGAGCGCTGCTCCGCCCCCGGCCCCCATGGCGGTCGCAGATGGCAACACCCTGCGCAAACCGATGATCGACGAGGATGAATGGGAAGATTTCTGAGCCAGGGTCCAGCCCAATTGCGTCTTTTGCCGAGAAAGGTCTGACATGGGTCCGAAGCGTGTCTTGATTGTCGACGATTCCCCGACCATCCGCCATCTTATTCGCAGCCGACTTGGGTACGATCCGCGTCTGACCGTTGTCGGCGAGGCATCGGACCCCTACGAGGCCCGCGAAAAGATCAAGGTTCTGATGCCGGATGTGCTGACGCTGGATGTCGAGATGCCCCGCATGAACGGTCTGGAGTTTCTGGAAAAGCTGATGCGGTTGCGGCCGATGCCGGTGGTCATGGTCTCGACCGAGACGCAGCGCGGCTCCACGGCGGCGCTGGAGGCGCTGTCGCTCGGGGCAGTGGATTGCATTGGCAAACCGCGGGTGGACTGTCTGCCCGAAGCGTTTCAGAACCTTGCCGACCTGCTGGTCGCGGCGGCCGGGGCAAGACTGCGGGATCCGGGGCCACGCCAGAAGATCGCACCGGCGACAGGGTTTCACTGGAATGGCCGGATCGTGCTGATCGGGTCGTCGACCGGTGGGGTGGACGCCTTGGAAACTGTATTGTCGGGGTTCCCTGCGAACTGCCCGCCGACCTTGATCACGCAACACATGCCGGCAAGCTTTCTGGCGAGTTTCGCGCGCCGGCTGGCGGGCAAGATCGCGCCGCGCATGAGCCTTGCGGAAAACGATGCGCCCCTGTTGCAGGGGCACGTCTATCTGGCGCCCGGAGGAGAGTATCATTTGGCTGTCGCACCGGGGGACCCTGCGCGCTGCCATCTGATTGCAGGC
This sequence comes from Paenirhodobacter sp. CAU 1674, assembly GCF_029222945.1. Taxonomy (NCBI): domain Bacteria; kingdom Pseudomonadati; phylum Pseudomonadota; class Alphaproteobacteria; order Rhodobacterales; genus Paenirhodobacter; species Paenirhodobacter sp. CAU 1674. Next base: position 38,770 of record NZ_JARHUH010000008.1, read on the forward strand.
GAAAAGCGCAGCGGTCACCGGCCGTCGGTCGATATTCTGCTCGAGTCTGCGGTGCCGATGGCGCCCCGGGTCGTTTCGGTGATCCTGACGGGGATGGGTCGCGACGGTGCGGAAGGCATGCTTGCCCTGCGCCGGGGCGGAGCGCAGTGTCTGGCGCAGGATGAGGCGAGTTCGGTGGTCTATGGCATGCCGCGGGCCGCGCTGGAACTGGGTGCGGCGCAACGGGCGGTGCCTCTGGGACAGGTCGCGCAGCAAGTCTTGCAGCTGTGCGGGCGGAGCGATGCGCTTGCAGCGCAGGAAAGCAGGAGGTGACGATGCAACATGCCAAAGACCTGCGGCCTCACCACTTGTCACAGGGGGAATATGCGATCGGCCAACCGGATGGGCGCCCGCTGACCACGATTCTGGGCTCTTGTGTGGCGAGCTGTCTGTATGATCCGCTGACCGGGATCGGGGGGATGAACCATTTCCTGCTTCCCGAAAGCACCGGCCAGTCGGCGCAGGCCGCGAGTTTCGGCGTGAACGCGATGGAGCTGCTGATCAATGATCTGATCAAGCACGGTGCGCAGCGCGGGCGTTTCAAGGCCAAGGTCTTCGGGGGGGCGCGAATGATCGCTGGGCTTTCGGATATCGGCGCCAAAAACGCGCGTTTCATTCTGGATTTCCTGCAACGCGAAGGCATCGAATGCACCGGGCAGAGCCTGGGGGGGACACAGGCCCGCCGGGTCGAATTCTGGCCCGACAGCGGGCGCGCACGTCAACGCCTTCTGGCAGAGGCAAAGATTGTTGAAACCGTCCCCTTGGCCGTCCCGGCGCATGATGTCGAACTGTTCTGAAACAGCGGGAACTGCGGCCAGGCGCGGCTGAAGGCCATGCTGCCATGGGGGCGCCGTGGCGTGGATTGCGGCGCGGCAGATCGGTGAACGGACGGCGGGGATGCCTCCTGATTTGCCACGGGCATGCGAATCTGGCCATTGCCGGGCGGCCCCTACCAGATCTTGTGTCGGTCCCGGGGGGCGATTCCCGCCCTGTGCCGATGCGCTTGCCATTTGCGGGACTTGGGCCAGCACGATAGCGGCGCAGGGGGTAACAAACAGTTACTATCCACAAGATATGGTGGGCTGTGGATGAAATTTCGCGAAATCATCACGCAGATGTCACGAAGCGCAGGAAACAAGGAAAAATCACGCGGGTGCCGCAGCTTGCTGCGCGTGCTGCCTTGTGGATGAATCAAAAGGTTAACGCGGCACCTTCCGCAGGCGGCCCCGTCAACTGAAAAAACGCTCTCGAATGTGTGAAAGTTTTATTGACCGAACTTCTGACCTACGTCAGTTTGTGCGGGTCAGACGCTGAGCCACCAGATGTTGTGGTCGTTGCGGGCGGCATCAGATCCAGTTTCAGGTCGTTCCGAAGGGGTCGGACGACCCCCGGCGCAGCTGTGGGGAAGGGGATCGGTCTGTCCTGACGAAGCGGTCAACGTTTAGAAAAGTGCATGGGACAGGGCAGATGAAAATCGAACGCAAGTTCACCACGGCAGACACCGGCGCCTATGGCGAGATCACCTTCACCACGACCGCATCCGAGATCCGCAATCCTGACGGCAAGATCGTGTTCCGCAACGAGGCGGTCGAGGTGCCCGAAGGCTGGAGCCAGGTGGCCTCTGACGTGCTGGCACAGAAATATTTCCGCAAGGCGGGGGTTCCGGCGGCCCTGACGCGCGTGAAGGAAAAGGGCGTGCCCGAATTCCTGTGGCGTTCGGTCCCCGATCAGGCCGCGCTTGAAAAACTGCCGCAAGATCAGCGTTTTGTGGGCGAAACCTCGGCCAAGCAGGTGTTCGACCGGCTGGCGGGGGCGTGGTGCTACTGGGGCTGGAAAGGTGGCTATTTCACCACCGAAGACGACGCGCGCACCTATTATGACGAGATGCGCTTCATGCTGGCCGAACAGATGGCCGCGCCGAACAGCCCGCAGTGGTTCAACACCGGCCTGCACTGGGCCTATGGTATCGACGGCCCGAGCCAGGGCCATTACTACGTCGATCACGTCAGCGGCGTTCTGACCAAATCGGCCAGCGCCTATGAACACCCGCAGCCGCACGCCTGCTTCATCCAGTCGGTCAAGGACGATCTGGTCGGCGACGGCGGGATCATGGATCTGTGGGTGCGCGAGGCGCGTCTGTTCAAATACGGCTCGGGCACCGGGACCAACTTTTCCTCGCTGCGCGCCGAGGGCGAGAAACTGTCGGGCGGTGGCAAATCCAGCGGTCTGATGGGGTTCCTGAAAATCGGCGACCGGGCGGCCGGTGCGATCAAATCGGGCGGCACCACACGGCGCGCGGCCAAGATGGTGATCTGCGACATGGATCACCCCGATATCGAGCAGTTCATCAACTGGAAGGTCATCGAAGAGCAGAAGGTGGCCAGCCTGGTCGCCGGCTCCAAGATGCACGAGCGCGAGCTGAACAAGATCTTCGAGGCGATCCGCGGTTGGGACGGCTCGGCCGAAGGGGCCACCGATCCGGCGCAGAACGAGGCGCTGAAGGCGGCGATCAAATCGGCCAAGCGCGTGATGATCCCGGAAACCTATATCAACCGCGTGCTGCAATACGCGCGGCAGGGCTATTCCAGCATCGAATTCCCGACCTATGACACCGATTGGGATTCAGAGGCCTATGTCTCGGTCTCAGGGCAGAACTCGAACAACTCGGTGCGGGTCACCAACGCCTTCCTGAAGGCGGTCAAGGAGGATGCCGACTGGGAGCTGATCCGCCGCACGGACGGCAAGGTCGCGAAAACCGTCAAGGCGCGCGAGCTGTGGGATCAGGTGGGCCATGCCGCCTGGGCCTGCGCCGACCCGGGCATCCAGTTCCACGATACCGTCAACGAATGGCACACCTGCCCCGAAGACGGGCAGATCCGCGGCTCGAACCCGTGCTCGGAATACATGTTCCTGGACGATACCGCCTGCAACCTGGCGTCGATGAACCTGCTGACCTTCTACAAGAACGGCCAGTTCGACGCCGACGCCTATGTGCATGCGACCCGGCTGTGGACCGTGACGCTGGAAATCTCGGTGCTGATGGCGCAATTCCCCAGCCAGGAGATCGCGCAGCGCAGCTATGATTTCCGCACGCTGGGACTGGGCTATGCCAACATCGGCGGTCTGCTGATGAACATGGGCCTTGGCTATGACAGTGCCGAGGGCCGGGCGCTGTGTGGTGCGCTGACCGCGGTGATGACCGGGATTTCCTATGCGACCTCGGCCGAGATGGCGGGCGAGCTGGGCGCGTTCCCGGGCTATGCCAAGAACGCGCAGCACATGCTGCGGGTGATCCGCAACCACCGCACCGCCGCCTATGGCAAGACCGACGGCTACGAGGCGCTGGAAATCAAGCCGGTGCCGCTGGATCTGGTGAACTGCCCCGACGACCGTCTGGTCGCGATGGCACAGACGGCCTGGGACGAGGCGCTGACGCTGGGCGAAAAGAACGGCTTCCGCAACGCGCAGGTTTCGGTGATCGCGCCGACCGGCACCATCGGTCTGGTGATGGATTGCGACACCACCGGGATCGAGCCCGATTTCGCGCTGGTCAAGTTCAAGAAACTGGCGGGCGGCGGCTATTTCAAGATCATCAACCGCTCGGTTCCTGCCGCGCTGGAAACGCTGGGCTACAGCTCGGCGCAGATCGAGGAAATCATCGCCTATGCGGTGGGCCACGCGTCCTTGGGCAACTGCCCCGGCATCAACCACACCGCGCTGATCGGCCATGGCTTCGGCGCACGCGAGCTGGAAAAGATCGAGGCCGCGCTGCCCTCGGCCTTCGACATCCGCTTCGTGTTCAACCAGTGGACGCTGGGCGAGGATTTCTGCACCCAGACGCTGGGCATCCCGGCCGAGAAGCTGAACGATCCGACCTTCGACATGCTGCGTCACCTGGGCTTCACCCGCGCGCAGATCGACGCGGCCAATGACCATGTGTGCGGCACGATGACCCTGGAAGGCGCGCCCTTCCTGAAGCCCGAACATATCTCGGTCTTCGATTGCGCCAATGCCTGCGGCAAGAAGGGCAAGCGTTACCTGTCGGTCGAAAGCCACATCCACATGATGGCGGCGGCGCAAAGCTTCATCTCGGGCGCGATTTCCAAGACGATCAACATGCCGAATTCGGCCTCGATCGAGGAAACGCTGGCAGCTTACGAACTGTCGTGGAGCCTCGGCATCAAGGCCAACGCGCTGTATCGCGATGGCTCGAAACTCAGCCAGCCGCTGGCGTCTGCCCTGGTCGAGGATGACGAAGAGGCCGAGGAAATCCTCGCCTCGGGCAGCCAGCAGGAAAAGGCCGCCGTGCTGGCCGAGAAGATCATCGAGAAGGTGATCGTCAAGGAAATCGTGCGCAGCCACCGCGAGAAACTGCCCGAGCGCCGCAAGGGCTATACCCAGAAGGCAGTCGTGGGCGGGCACAAGGTCTATCTGCGCACCGGCGAATATGCCGACGGCCAGCTGGGCGAGATCTTCATCGACATGCACAAGGAAGGCGCGGGCTTCCGGGCGATGATGAACAACTTCGCGATCGCCGTGTCGGTCGGCCTGCAATACGGCGTGCCGCTGGAGGAATTCGTCGACGCCTTCACCTTCACCAAGTTTGAACCCGCCGGCATGGTGCAGGGCAACGACAGCATCAAGAACGCAACCTCGATCCTGGACTATGTGTTCCGCGAACTGGCGGTCAGCTATCTGGACCGCACCGATCTGGCGCATATCAAGCCGCAGGGCACCACCTTCGACGATCTGGGCGGTGGCAAGGACGAGGGCAAGCGCAACGTCGAGCCGGTCAGCGAAAGCGCCGCCTCGAAATCGCTGGAAGTGCTGCGTCAGATTTCCTCGACCGGCTATCTGCGCAAGCGTCTGCCGCAGGAACTGGTGGTGCTGCAGGGCGGCGCCGGGGCGATGGCGCTGGCCGGTGCGGTGGACCCGGTGACCGCGCTCAACACGCTGGTGCCGGAAACCGCGATGGCGGCCGGCGGCGGGTCGTCGACCGCGATTTCCTCGGGCGTGGTGTCGATGGATGCGCGCACCCGGGCGAAGATGCAGGGCTATGAGGGCGAAGCCTGCGGCGAATGCGGCAACTACACGCTGGTGCGCAACGGCACCTGCATGAAGTGCAACACCTGCGGCGGCACCAGCGGCTGCAGCTGAGCCCCGGCGAGGGTGTCTCTCCGGCGAAAGTTCCTCCCAAATCGGGCAAGTTTGTCCCGGATTCGCCGAAAGTCTGTCCCACTGCAGACTCTGGAAATTACGTTCGGATCCGGGAATTGCACGAAGAGGCCATGCGATAAGCGTATGTAAAATATAGTAAATCTGTCAGGTGCGTTTGTGGGCTATGCGTCATTGTCAGGTTTTGCGCCGCGACCAGTAGACTTGAAGGAGTCGCTCTCATGGAGCTTGTTGTCGGAACTCACCGAATAAATGCTACCCTTCGCCGCATTCCCGGTGGGGTAGAAGCCGAACTTGCGGGCGCGGCTCTCAAGCGGTTGATCGACGCCACCTTGGGCTCTGGCGAGACCATCGAGGTGTTGGGCGGCGATCTCGATCGCCATGCGCTCGATGTCGCCGATATCCGCATGGCAGGGGCGGCGACCACGGTGACGCTGCTTTCGATGGGAGCACAAACGGTGCATTGAAATCGGGGGCGGGTGCGCTCGCCCCAGACGCCGAGATGGCCCAGGCAGAATGACGAAAGCTCGGGCGGTCAACGAATGAGCCTGATCGGCGAGACTGGCCCCCTTTGGAAACGAAGGGGGCCATTTTATGAGCCATTTCGAAGTCTCGCCATTGATTGCTGATGCCGCGCTGAAGGCACCTGGCTTGTCAAAATGACAACCGTTCGTGAACCTGCGCTTCCATGCATAGAGCGAGTGCTTGCTCACCCCAAGCCGCTCAGAAACCTCGCTGACAGGCTATCCCCGCTCGGCGATCTGTGCGACCGCATCACGCTCGAACTCGTCGCTGAAAGTGTCTGTGCCCATCATGGCCTCCCTGCCTAAAAATTAGCAAAGAAGGCGTCCACGAAACATGGGGCTATTCACGGATCGACGAGCTGCTGCCTTGGTTGTGGCAAGCGAAACGTCAGCCCAGCAGAGACGCTGCCTGATGGCGACGACCACCTCCGTCTGCATGCTCAGTCACGTCGCCAACCTGCTTGGCGAGGATCTGGACCTCCTCGAAGCCATTGTCAGCAACGACGACAACCTCACCTACGGCAATATCGTCAGTGTCCAGGTCGACCAGGAAACCTACCAGACTGCCCTCACCGACGACGGCATCGGCGAACTTCGCGACATGCTCAGGGCCGCCCGGATATCGACAGAGGAATGGCAAGGCTTCCTCGAGGACTTCGTCGGCAATCCAGACATCATCGCACGCGTCAAGGACATGCCGCTGCGGTAACTATCGGGCGCTTACGAAGAAAGTAGAGATGCTCTTCGCACATCTGAAGCGCATTCTCGGCCTGACCCGGCTACGCCTGCGCGGCCCCAATGGTGCGAAGGACGAATTCCTCCTCGCCGCCATCGCCCAGAACCTCCGAAAGCTCGCAAAGCTGCGGCCTCAGTGCGCCAACTCGGAGGCCACGGCATGATCTAAGTGGCCAGATAGTCGCTACAAGGCGGCGCGACGGGCGATTGTCCGAACCAAACGGCGACCCCCGAGCCTGAGGGCAGCTCAAAACGCGTTCTCAGGCCGACTTTTTCAACAAAATCCGCCCAACGCGCTCGGCCCTCCCGGCAGCGAACTCCGAAGCGGCAGTTCAGGCGAAGCGCCGCGAGAGGCCTGCTCAGCCCTGAACTGCCGATCATGCAGGTCGCAGCACGACCTATGGCGCTCATTTTCTGGGTCGAGGGTGTCAATTACGCGGGGCAAGAGCGACTGCACGCTTCTATGATCTCTTTGAACGCAAACCGAGCCCCCAAGTCGACACCCTTTCTCCGATATTCGCCTCGCAATGCCTTGTAGCACTTCTCATTCCGTGCCGCGATTTCCTGGGCGGCACGTAGTTCCTTTTCGCTCATGGCCCGTAGGCGATGCCCCAACCGATACTGGAATATCTGCGCTCGACCAAACTCGGCGGCAAATATCGCGGGTGTCTTGCCCTCGCATGTTTCCAAAGTGGGGTTGGCGCCAGCGTCGAGTAGAAACTTGAAGCATTCGACCGCGTTGGATCTTACAGCCGAATGCAAGGCAGTGCGTCCAAGCGCATCCTGTGCATCGAGATCGACATTGCGTTCGACGAGGATTTTGACAAATTCCGCGTCTTTGCAATCAGCCGCCCGCATCAACGCCGTCTGTCCGAGATAGTCGCGCGCAGAGAGCACATCGGTCGGCAACAGACGCACAAACCGCAGATAGGTCCCACGCATTCTGGCCGCCAATTCATTGGATGACGGAGGTGCGTTCGACCCGATCATGCTCTCATGCAGTGGCATTACGCGCATTCCAGCGACGAGGTCCGGAACCATTTTGGCCGTAATGGTGAAAAACGTGTCGCCACGCACGTCGCGCAGCTTTCGCTTCAGGATGCCTTTGTGCTCGGAAAGAAAGGTTCGGATTTCTCTTTCATCAGCATCGTTGAACAGCAGCTTGAAAAACGCACCGAAGATTGGCTGGCTCGTGGCTAATGGACGTTCCACAGTCACCCCGGGATAGGGGCGCATGCCGACGTCCCAGAACCATTGAGAGGCGTCGACCGCGGCGAGGCGCATAGAATATTCCAGCGGCGCCTTGCCGATCTCCCAGCGATCCGCTTCCTCAGGAGGCAGAGACCGAGAAAAAACCCGAAAATCCGCCTCGCATCGGTTCTGGTTGAAAGCCGCATCACGCACGGAAAGTGCAAGCCCCAACCGCGCTATGCCGAGCGTGACTGACCCAAAGCTGCCTGCCGCACAAAGCTCTCGCCCGCGATCAAGACTTTCGTGTGCAGCTTCGAAATCGCCTCGAGAAAGGGCGTCCAGAGCGGCAATATACTCGATATCGGCTTCCATGTCGGCCGGTCGCGGATGGGCGCGCGCCCGAGCCAGCGCCTCCGCAACTTTCGCGGCGCGATCCGGCGCGTTGGAACTTCGGGCAGCGTGCCCCTCTTGGATGCATGTTTCCAGGCGTTGCCGCTCGGCCAAAAGCGTGAGATCTACAACCGGCGCTGCTGGAGTATCCATCGCCGCATCGCGGAAGATGTCTTGCAGCGGCCCGCCGGGAACCAAGGAACGAAAATGCTCGCTGAATCGCGCCGCAGTCTTCTCTGCGGCGGGAAGGCGGCCATCTGGGTGCGGCAGGATTGACCAGAAATCTCCCTGCGCAAGCCATTCCGGCACTGCCGCCCGAAACATGTGGTCAGCGGCCACCGGGTCATTCGTCGGCGGAGCGACGGTCAGCTGATGTGCCAGTCGGAACAGCTCAACAAGTTGCAGAGCCTTGTTTTGCATAGGATCCGGTTCATCTGGCGCGACATCCGGCGTCAGACTCGCGACCAAGGCCTTCCAGCCGGTTTCCATCACACGCGCCCAAAGAAACAACTGACGCACAATCCGGGTTTCAGGCGGCGGCGTCACATCGGCGCGGTATTGGAACCTCTGGCCGTCAGTATACCATTCGCCGAGTTTGCGCGGCGTGGGGGTCGCTTTACCCGCAAGCCAGGTCTTGAACGTAAGATGCCGATCATCGCTTGCCTCATTCCATATCGCCTCGATCGGTCCGTCAAGCAGACCGCGCCACCAGCGCGCGGCTGCCGCGACCGGCAAGACGAGGCGCTCCGGGTGATCTGGATCCACGCGAGGCAGAAACCAAAGATCGCCCCCCGGAAGATCGGGCATGATTGGTTCATCGCGGCACCAAAACCCCCAAGTCCGCCCAAGCGCGGGCGCAAGGTCGCGCCACAGGGTCCAGAGAATTTGGCGCTCATCGGCACCGAACGTGGCCGTGTGTAGCGCGTAGGCATCGAGTGTTTCGGCGAAATGGAAGAGTTGTCGCGCAAAATCATCCGACAATTCGGACTGCGGCGGCAGGGGCAGAGAAAGTGCCTCGAAAACGTTCTCGACAAGCTCGGAGGACCGCTTTTCAAAGGCCGCAAGGCGCAAGTTCGAAGCCGCGAAGCGTTCCCGTTCAGCAGCTTGCCAGCCGGGCGAAGCGAACAGCGAAGAAAGAGTCAAAAGTGCTTTGGGAGCATCAGGGAAAGAGGTCATAATTTCAGGGAAATCTCAGGATTGACGACGCGGCCGGGCTGCAAGAACCCGGCCGGTTGAATTGACTATTTGCCCGAGGGCGGGTTATTGCCGCGTCCGCCACCGGAGGGGTTACCAGTGGTGGACGGGCCATTCGGCGGGCGTTGATTGGACATAACTTGCTCCATTTTCTCGTGATCTGAGTATCCTGGCACCGGCGCGTCGCCTACCAGATGAGTCCAAGCTAATCACGTTGGTCAGTTGTCGCGAGAAGGTTGGCGATACACTGCCAAAATTGGTGAAAGTTTACCCCTTGCTCCGCCATGTTCTATCTACTGCTTTGGGGCTCGTTCACCGAGCGGGGGGAGCGTTTGGACGAGGAGCGATGTCCACAAACTGCGCAGCGCGTCGCTCTTTGAGCGAGTCGAGAATGGCCGCTATCGCCGATTGCCGCAGGTGCGATGCCACAACCTCACCGGCGGCTCTCCTCCCTTCTCAGACTGAGAGCGGCAAGGCATTAAGGTCTGCCCGGATTTGTCGCCAGCCCGGCATATTCCTATCCATGATGGCAACGAACACGTCATTGTGCTGCGGCGCCAAGAGGTGGGACAGTTCGTGCAGGACCACGTAATCCAAGGATGGAAGTGGCTTTTGGGCAAGGTCCAGGTTCAACCAAACAAGGCCCTTTTCAGGATTGCAGCTGCCCCATTTCGTTCGCATTAGCTTTATCCCCCAGCGTGGGGTCGAAACGCCCAAGCGTTCGGCCCACTTCGCAACGCGGGGTGATGCCCGCTCTTTCAGTTGCGCTCGAGACCAAGCCTTGAACCACAGGGCCTTCTGATGGGATGTTGCATCTTCCGGCACCGTCATGATCAGACGATCCGATCCCTCAGGTTGGATTGAACACCTTCTCGTGGCAGCGCTTTTGACAAGGAGACGAAGCGGGCGGCCGAAGAGATAATGGGTTTCTCCTGATACGTATCGACGCTCGGTCTGGCGGGCCTGGCCCTCGAATTCGCGTTGCTTCTTCTTGATCCATCCAAGTCGCGTCACGACCGCCACGCGGATAGCGTCATCGCTGATGGCTGGAGGGGCTGCGACGCGCACCCGTCCGGTCGGAGGATAAACCCCGATATGCAGGTTTTTGATCGGTTTACGGATCAGTTCGACCGAAAGCCCAGCGATTTCGATCAATTCAGTATTCATCATGCGACCGGATAATATCGATGATGCTGTCCACGGCGTCCTCTGCGTCAAGGATTTCCAAGAGTTTTCGCCGCAGCATCCGCTCTTTCATCCTGTTCCCGCGCCAGCCGGTTTGGGCCGTGCTTCGGATTGCCTCATCCACTGCCACAGTTGCAGCCTCATCCTGACCGAGGTTGTCGTAAAGCGCCTTGCGCCCGGGCGATGTCATGGACGAGGGGTATTCCCCGCCATGTCCTGCCTTTACCGCCCTGACCAGCGCCGCGATCTTTTCCAGGTATTCGGCATAGGCAATCGCGTCATCCTTTCGCTTCTTGACGAGGTCGGTCAGCAGTTCCGACATCCGTTCATAAAACTTCGGGTTCACCGGCGTTTCGTCGATGATCAATCGGCGGACGTTGTTTTCGATGGCCTCGGCCACGTTCTCGCGCTTTGATTTCAAAGCGTTGGGCAATTCGCCCTCAATGGCTGCCCCTTTGCTTGCGACAAGATCGATCAGGCTGATGTCGTCGAGGTGAGAAATCACCTCGGATTCGTCTGCCTTGATATAAGTGTCGATCAGGTGCCGCATCGCAGGTTCGAACTGCTTCATGTCGACCGCATCACCGCTGTGAAGGCGCACGGCATCGCGCAGCGAGATCGCGCGTTCGACCTCGCCCCGATACTGTGCCAGCTGCAGGTCGTTGACGCCTGACGCGCCCGGATCATCCGCCACCGCCGCGAAGGCACGGGCATAGGCCCCGGCGAGCTTGTATAGCGCCTGTCGCCGCCGCGCTTTCTCGTCGGCCTGCGGATCGCTCTCCCATCCTCCGGGGCTGGAGAACCAGGCCAGAACCTCGGCGTCGCCCTTGGGTTGTTCCACCGGGTCGAGCAGTCCGAACCAGGCGTCGCGCGCGGTCATCAGGTCTTCGCCCGCTTTTTCGGCGCGCGATGAAATCAGCCCCGCGACATCGGCCGCATCAAAGGCATCGAAGGCGCCCGAGGTGTAATCCTCGACGGCCGTTTCGATGTTCTTGAAAAGATCCTTGTAGTCGACGACATAGCCGTAATCCTTGTCGTCCCCGTCGAGGCGGTTCACCCGGCAGATCGCCTGGAACAGCCCGTGGTCGCGCATCTGCTTGTCGATATAGATGTAGGTCGCGGTCGGTGCGTCGAATCCGGTCAGCAGGCGGCTGACGACGATCAACAGCTTCATCTGCGCCGGTTCCTTGCGGAACTTCCGCAGGGCTTCGGTTTCATAGGCGTCCTCGTCCGTGCCCAGATCGGTCATCAGCCGGTCATAGACCTTGTAGACGTATTGCTTTTCCGTCTCGCCCATCCCGGCTTCTTCGCCGGTCAGTTCAGATGCGGTTCGCTTGTAGGAGGTCACGATCGCGCATTTCTTGGCCAGATCGGACCCGGAATTGCGAAAGATCTCGAACAACCTGCAGGCTTCGGGGATCGACCCCGCCACCAGCATGGCGTTGCCACGGCCCGCCTCCAGGCGCGGCTTCTTTGCCATGTCCAAGATGATGTCCGCAGCTATCTGCCCCAATCGGTCCTTCGAGGACAGAACACGCTGCAACGTGCCCCAGCGCTGTTTCAGGGTCGCCTTGGCCACCGGGGTCAGGCCCTTGGTCTTGGCCTCGAACCATTCGTCGATCTTCTTGGGCGAGGCCACGCGCTGGTCGATGTCGCGCGCCTCATAGCGCAGGTCCAGCACGACGCCATCCTCGACCGCCTCGTTGAATCGGTAGGGCGTGCCGATATAGGGGCCGAATACCTCGAGCGATGTCTGCTTGTCCGACCGCAAGAGCGGCGTGCCGGTAAAGCCGAAGAACACCGCATCGGGCAGGATCGTCCGCATCGCGCGGGCCAGCTTGCCCGATTGGGTCCGGTGCGCCTCGTCGATGAAGACGAAGAACTCGCCCACCGGGGCGCCGATCTGGCCGCGCTGGATCTCGGCGATCATCGCGCCCAGCTCGTCCTCTTCCCGCCGCCCGAACTTGTGGACCAGCGAGGACACCACCCGGTCCTTGGGGTCGGCCAAGGCCGCCAGCAGGTCGGCGCCCGATTTCGCACGGCGCACCTTGTCGCCGGTATTGCCGAAAACCGCCTCGATCTGGTCGTCCAACTCCTTGCGGTCCGTCACCACCAGGATACGCGCATCGGGCCGCGCCTCGCGGATCCAGCGGGCCAGCATCACCATGATCAGGCTTTTGCCCGAGCCTTGGGTCTGCCAGATGATCCCGCCCTTTTTCGCCGCCACCGCCTCTTGCGCGGCCTTTACGGCGAAATACTGGTTGGGGCGGGCGAGCTTCTTGATCCCTGCATCGAACAGGATGAAATCGTTGATCAGTTCCAGAAACCGCGCGGGCGCCAGCATCTGCGCCACGTCGCGCTCCAGGGGCAGGGGGGTCGCGCTCTCTTCTTTCCAGGCCAGCCAATAGGGCTGCGGGGTCTGGATCGCGGCATAGCGCAGGCCCTGCATGTCGTTGCCCGCAAACGTGATCTGCACGGTGGTAAAGAAGTGGCGGATGAATTCGGGGCGCTGGTTGTCCAGCGTCTGGCGGATGCCCGCGCCCAGATCGACGGTGGATTTCTTCAGCTCCACCACGCCCATGGCAATGCCGTTCACATACATCACCAGATCGGGGCGCTTGTTATAGGCCTTGGGGGTCTTGGCGCTGATCGCGACCTCTTCGGCCAGCCCGAGGTCATTGGCCTGCGCATTGTCCCAATCGACAAAGCGCACGGTCACGGGGGCCTCGCCGGGGACGGGGGTGACCTGCACGCCATAGCGCAGCATGTCATAGGTGGCGCGGTTCGCCTCATAGAGCTTCAGCCCGTCCATCCGCGCCACGCGCTGCAACTCGGCGATGGCTTTGGTCGCCACCTCGGGGTCATACCCGCGCGCGATCAGCCAGGGGCGCAACAGGCTGGGTTCGATATTGGCGTTGCCCTCGCGCTTGTGCCAGTCACCCAGATAGCGCCAGCCCAGTCCCCTGTTTTCGGTGCCGCCGGGCTGCCCGGAGGTATCACCGCACAGCTGCGCGATCATGCGGTTTTGTGTGGCGCGTTCCGGATCGCCGATGGCCATGGAAATACCCCCTTGAATACTGTCACCCAGTCAGACCAGCCTGACCCGCCCTGTCAAAAGATTTTGCATCATCCCCTCCTTCACCGCCCGCGCCTTGGCGAGGCGGGACTCGAGGGTCTGGATTTCGGCGTCCATGTCCGAGAGGACGGCAGCGATGGCTTGCTGTTCAGACAGCGACGGTGGGCATCGAAGTTCGAAGCCCGTGAAAGTCGGTCTTCTGAGCGAGTCCACTGTAGCTTTTACGGTGTTAATCATCGCATGAGCCCCGAAAAACTGTCGAAGAACGAAGTAAATGAACCTGCCACTTGTCTCTTCCGAGAAGGCTGAAATGCAATAGACCCTTTGGTGAACGTCGAACCTGCCGTTGATGTAGTGGAAGATTTCGCCAATTCGCCCTTCGCCGGGGACCAAGATCGCCTCACAGTCATAAGAAAAGCTGCGAATTCGTTCGACGCTGTCAGAGCGCACGAAGAACGGATATTGACCCATTGGGTCCTTATCTTGGTTGTTGCGCCCACCTGTTGCGATACGCGCAACATCCCCCAGCCGCTTCACCTCCCACTCCCCCGAGAACCCAGGGAGGCGGCGGCGGGCGGTGAGGAGGTCTTGCGCAGCACCCTGCTTGATCAGGCGCTTCTTGGTGATCACCCGCTCCAACCCCGCCACCACCCCATCCGCATCCGACAACGCGGCGGCGATGGCCTGTTGTTCGTCTGGGTCATCGGGCACTGCTGTGGTGAAAGCGCCAATTTCCTGCCTGTTGATCTTGGGCATCCCACTGCGCGCAGACACCGAAATAGCAAAATTGGTGAAGTTCTCTGATAGCAGAACAAACTTCAGAAAATGAGGCGAAACGCCTTCCTTCGCGGTGATCGGATACATGTCGGCGCTGCACAAACAGGCTTTATCGGCAAGGGCGAGCTTCTGAAGATTCGGACGAATCTTGCTGTATATGACGTCGTTTGGTTGAACGAGATATTTGCCGCTAATCGCCCCAAGCTCTTCCGCAGTATATTCGACTGCTATTCTGCCCGTCCCACTTTCGATGTGATCAGGCGCCACTAGAACCATTCTGCGATATGGTTCCAACCGTGGGTCAACTTGTCCGTTCGCAATTCTGCCAAGCTGATAGAAGCTCTTGACGCTCCAACCTTTTGGAATGGCTTCACTCATCCCGCGACCCCCATCGCCGCCAGATGCCCGGCCACCCGCGCCTCCAGCACCCCCAGATCCTTCATGATCTGGGGCAGGGTCTGGCCATAGCGTTCGGTCAGCACCCGCACGCGGGCGGTCAGGGTTTCCGTCCGCGCCTCGACCTCGGCGCCGATGGCCGCAGTGATGTCGGCCAGCCATTTGTCCTGCACCACAAGGGTCTGGATCTGATCCATCGTCAGGGTGGGGTATGTCTTGAGCACGGCTTGCGTCAGCGCGGCCTCGGCCTCTTTCGCCGCGCGTTTCGCCTCGGTCTCGGCCTCGAACAGCTTGGCCACCTGTTTCAGCAGGGCCTTTTCGTCCGGCTCGATGGTCTTGTCCTTCAGGCGTGCCTTCACCCCGCCCGCCGTCAGCTTGCCCGTGTCGCCCATCACCTCCTCGAACAGCCCGCCCTCGGCCCCGTGTTCCTCGGCCAGGTCCTCGATCTCGCGCCCCAGTTCCTCGACGCGGGCGGTGGTATCGTCCAGCGCCTGCTTCATGTCGGGGA
Organism: Paenirhodobacter sp. CAU 1674; assembly: GCF_029222945.1. NCBI lineage: Bacteria > Pseudomonadati > Pseudomonadota > Alphaproteobacteria > Rhodobacterales > Paenirhodobacter > Paenirhodobacter sp. CAU 1674. The sequence continues at coordinate 53,960 of NZ_JARHUH010000008.1, forward strand.
AGAAGCTCGCGGTGATCAGGGCGGGCGGGATCACGTCGGCCACAAGGCGGACCTTGTTCACCGTCAGGTCACCCTCTTCCAGCCACTTGACCTTGCCGTCGTCGCTGGTCTCTTTCCGGGCCTCGCGCAGATCGCGCGCCGCCAGCCAGCCGCCGCCCGCGATGATGAACACATCGTCCTGCAGGGTGGTGGCCCAATAGGACATCAGGCGCTGATAGGCCTCATACTTGTCGATCAGGGGGGCGGCGTCGAAGCGGGTCAGCATGTCCTCGGCCAGGCGCTGGATCAGGTCGCGCGGGTGGTCGCCCTGGCTGATCCCCATCAGCAGGGGGGTGTTGGCCCGGGTCCAGCCGTCCAGAATGCCGGTGACCTGCGCGCGGAAGGCCGCGAAATCGGGGTGGCTGCGGATGGTCGCGCGGACCTGATCGGGGGCCACCAGCGGATCGGCATAGCCCGGTCGCGGGTTCGGCCCGAAGAGCGTGGCGCGCAGCGTAGGCATGACCGCCCAGAATTCGCCCAACCCGTCGATGTCCCTTTCGGGCACGCCGCCGTGCAGATGTGCGGTGATGTCTTGCAGATCCTCGGGGTCGGAGCCGTCGATGTAGCGCGGGATGTTCAGGTTGAAATCGTTGCGGGCGATCTCGTCGAAGGGGACGAGACGGGAATAGCCGGGGATGGTCTGGGCTCGCGTGAAGGCGTCGATGATCTTGTGGATGTCACGCGCGCGCAGGCGGTTCTTGTTGCCGTCCTTGATGAAGCCCTTGGAGGCGTCGATCATGAAGACGGGGCGGTTGGCGGTGGCCTGCGCCTTGTCCAGCACGATGATCGAGGCGGGGATGCCGGTGCCATAGAACAGGTTGGCGGGCAGGCCGATCACGCCCTTGATGGTGCCGCGTTTGAGGATCTTCTCGCGCAGCTTGGCCTCGGCATTGCCGCGGAACAGGACGCCGTGCGGCAAGATGACCGCGCCCGAGCCGGTGGCCTTCATCGAGGCAAGGATGTGCAGAAGGAAGGCGAAATCGCCGTTCTTGGCCGGCGGTTCGCCATCAGTGAAACGACCGTATTTCGTTTCCTCGGTCAGGCCCGAGGCCCATGCCTTGGCCGAGAAGGGAGGGTTGGCGACGACGAAATCGAAGGTCTGGAGGGAGTGGTTGTCGGCGAGGAAATGCGGTTCGGCGATGACATCACCCTGAGCGATCTCGGCCGTGGCGCGGTTGTGCATGATCATGTTCATGCGGGCGAGGCCACGGGTGGCGATGTCCATCTCTTGCCCGAAGATCGTGATCGGCACGCGGGCGGTCTCGGCGGCTTTCAGCAGCAGCGAGCCCGAGCCGCAGGTCGGGTCATAAACCGTCTGCTTGGGGCTGGTGGCCCGGCTGACGCCCGCCACGGCGGCCACGACACGCGACACCTCGGCCGGGGTGTAGAACTGGCCCTTGGACTTGCCCGCCTCGGTCGCGAAGTTCCGCATCAGGTATTCGTAAGCGTCCCCCAGAATGTCGTCGCCGTCAGCCCGGTTCTTTGAAAAATTTAGCTCCTCCCGGCTGAAGATGTTGATCAGCGCGGTCAGCGTGTTGATCATCTTCTGGCCGCGCCCGAATTTTTCCGGGTCGTTGAAGAAGGCCCGGTCGATCACGCCGCTGAGGTCGTTCTCCTCGGCGATGCGCGCGATGATCGTGTCCATTCCTTCGCCGATGTTCTTGGACCCGCGCAGGGCCTTCATGTCGGAAAAGGACGCGCCAACCGGCACCTCGATTAGCGCGTCGGGCTGGCCTGCGCGGTCCGAGACATATTTTACGAACAGAAGGGTAAGGATGTAGTCCTTGTAAAGAGAGGCATCCATGCCGCCGCGGAGCTGGTCGCAGCTCTCCCAAAGGGACCTGTAGATGTCGCTCTTCTTGATGGCCATCGGCTGCCCCTTCTCGAAATCTCTTCGGTTTTCAGTTTGATAGGGCGTATTTGCCCTGAATGACAGCCTCCGGTTCGCTCAAGGCTCTGCTTTGTTGAAGGGAAACTGTTGGGAACGAAAGCGTGGCGGGCTGCATTGGCCTACGGTTCCGACGGCCCCGTTTTTCCTTGGGTTCCCTGGGGGAGCAGGCAGGACGAAGTTGGCATCAGGATTGTTTTTCCCACGGCGCGAGTGTGGCGGTCGAGGAAGCCCTTCGGAGCCTGAGCCCGCCGGTGCTGGCCAGAGATCAGGGTGCCATTTGCGCAAAGATGCAATGTTTCTTGAGTTCGAGTTCGATGAAGGTTGATCGCCCGCCCGGTTCGACGGTTTGCGAATTTTTGAAACTTCGCTTCTTCTTTCAGAGTTCGGTCGCAGAAATCATTTTTCGCAAATAAATCAGTGTGTTGACTCAATTTGTCATTTCTGGTGCTTGGCGGCACCAGAAGAATCACCGCCGCCGATGCTGGCTATTTCAGCCCAACGAACGAGAGCGACCTTACCCGGGTCAACGAAGGACAAAGACCATGAAACATCACGACCGGTCTATCGACAGACCCTGACCGTTTGAGGCCTGAGCGGCCTCAGGCAATCGTTTTTCCCAGAACTCACATCCCAGTCTGACGGGCGCAATTTGCCCGCTGGCTTCCCCATGTCGTCATCACACGAAGGACCTCCCATGGCCCGCATACCTTTCATACTCGGGCGCTTACCCGATCCGAAGTTCAACAAAGCCGGAATCGAGCAGCGCCTGAAACAGCATTTTCTGCGTCTGAAAGCGCAAAAAGCCATCTGCGATCTGGCAGAAGAGCCTGTCGAAGATGATGAAATTGAAGACGATAGAAACGGCAGGCAGATCCCTTGGGGTGAGAAGTTCAAGATCACCCGTCGTGCCGACCGGATGCACGCCTGTGCTCTCAAGAGATCTGTTTTCGGGCAATTGAAGCCTGAAGATCGCGAGCGTCTTGAGGGAGTTGCAGCGGGAATTGAGGTCATTCGCATTCCCTCGGATCACCGCGCTGACGAGATTGCTGCTGGACTGCACGAATACTTCCCATGGTTGGAACCAGTGACCAATGTCGTCTGGCGGGGCTTGCGGCGCTCGGTGGAACAGGGCGATCCCGGTGTGCGACTGCCTCCGCTTCTGCTTGATGGTTCCGCGGGCATCGGCAAAAGCCATTTCGCGCGCAAGCTTGCGGAGCTGATTGGCGTGCCCTTCATGGTTGTCGAGGCGACGAGCGAGAATGCGAGCTTCGGTGTCGTAGGCTCCCAAAAAAGCTGGGGCAACGCGGCGCCCGGGCGCTTGTTGAACTTCATCTTGAGCGAGCGGGTCGCGAACCCCATCGTGGTCATCGACGAACTGGAGAAGGCTGGGGACGTTCGCTCTGACAAGGGCCGCAGCTTTTCCTTGACGGAGTCGTTGCTCCCAATGCTCGAACCCCTGTCCGCAGCACGATGGAACTGCCCCTATTTCGAGGTCCCGTTCGACATGCGCTGGGTCGGATGGGTCATGACCACGAACAATTATCACCTCTTGCCTGACCCACTTCTCAGCCGGTGCCCCCCGATCCGCCTTTCTGCACCAACCATCGAACACCTGAAGGCATTTGCACGACGCCAGGGCGCCGACCGCAAGCTGAGCGAGGCGTCGATCGAGGCGATCTGCGAGGCATTGGATCGTGCTGGCGCGCGCGGTTACCTGCCTGATCTTCGCGCTGTGATCAGGATGCTTGACCGAGCCGAATGGATGGAACGGAGGCCGCGCCTTCAGTGATGCGCAAAAAATCCTGGGATCAAGTTGCTCTGCTATCGATTCTGGAAAGCGGCAGGCCCGTGCGGAGATTTGGATAAGTCTTAGAATTTTATGGAAAAATGCCGAAAATATCCCTGTGCCGCCGGAGTTCAGTTCCACGCCAGGACGGCTTCTAATCGAACCTGTGGACAAGTGATTGAATTGACTCGGAATTTTCTTCGAGCATCGCAAAAATACGTAAATGACCTCAACGATGGAGACCACCGACCAGAGAGACAAGGAACTCGAAAAGAAAAGCCCGATCCATCTGGACCGGGCCATTAGTCGGCCGGGCGAAACCCGACACATCACAGGGCAAAAGCCTACGCAGTTTCAACGCAAACGGCAAGTGGTGACCCCGGCCATTCAGCAAAAACCACAGCGGCACTGCCGCGACCTCGATCCAGAGGACGCTAGAATGTTGAATGAAATCTTGACGACTTGGCAGGCGCCAAGGCCAAGTCGCGCCAGACGGACAATTCCGAGAAAGTCATCCAACCACTTCGTTGGGCAGATGACCTTTGGCGAAGAGGTGGGGCAGGGCCAATGCCTCCAGTTTGAAAGCAAACTCGAGCATGATACCGCCTTGCTGCTGATTTACCGGCCGGGTGTCGTGGATGTGATCGACCAAGTTGGTCCAATTCCGCTTCCGCCCAAGCCGAACGAACCCCGCGAACACTATTTTGATTTCGTCTCGGTCGAAGCGATGGGGCGTCGCACCGGGGTGATGGTAAAGCCCAAGTTTCGCACGCAGCGCCATAAATTCCAGGATCTTGCGGCGCGCGTCAGGGCCGCTGCAGTCCCCCGGTTTGTCGATCGCGTGGTCACTGTTACGGAGAACGAGATCGATCCGCGCAAGTTGGCCCGGGCTTCTTTGTTCCACTATTGCCGGTTTGCACAGCCTTCGATCGACCAGATTCTCGCCACGGCGGCGAACGATTTCCGGGGACCTTCGACTGTCCGTCAGTTTTGCCATCAGGTGGGCCTGGGGGATGAGGGGTTCCACGGCGCGATCCGGCTGATCCGGCGCGGTGCCCTGCAGACTGATGTCGAATGGCCGCTCAATCTCGACAGCGTCGTGCATCGCGGAGGTGTCGCGGCATGATGAGACAGCCTGCCTCGTCGCCGATGGTCCTTGCCGAGGGTAGCGAGTTCGCTCGCGGGTATCGTCTTGGCAGAGTGTATCGCTCTGGGCCGACTGGTTGTGAGGTTATCTGGCAGGAATACATTGACCCCGAAACGGGCGAGGTCATCAAGGCTATCGCCGATTTCATCCCGGCCGATATCATCGGCCGGGAGATCTCGCGAGGTTCTCTTCGCATCCTTCGGTTGCCGCCGGAAATGGGGCCGAACGTTGCTGAAATAGCGCAAGAAAAGTCGCCAACTTCGGCTGAACTTACCCGCGCCAGCAATCGCGAGTGTTATATTCTTGCAGCACAGAACCTGATCGATAAGGGCACGATGAAGCCCGTTCGCGCCGATTTTGTCAAAAATTTTGATCAATTGCTCGGCGATGGCCTTCGCGAGGCAAATGCAAGGGCGAGCCGCAGTGCGCGTGGCGCTAAATGTGGCACGGCGCTTGTGATGCTGCGCCCGCCCCAATGTGGTGAAACGATCTATCGCTGGTGGCGCCCCTGGGTGGCGTCTGCCCAAATGCTCAAGATGGACAGTTTCCGCAACTGTGGTCGAAAAGTGGGTGATCGATACACCGACGAGGAAGACGAATTTTACAAGAGCATCATCGAAGTTCGCCTGACCGAGGAACGGCCGAGCATTGCCAGCATCTGTGAGAGCGTCCAAGCCGCTGTCCGCTGCGAAAACGAACGACGCTTGGCCCTGCCTGCGCCCGAGGCGACATTGGCAGTGCCCGGCTATAATTGGGTTTGGCAACTTATCGCACGGATTGCGCCTGCCGATCACGAGGTTCGCACCCGCGGTATGGAGGTTGCCTACCGGGACCTCCATACGCTCGGGTTGGGATTGCAGGTGACCCGCGTTCTCGAACGGGTCGAGCTTGATGAATACACCGTCGATTTGATGCTCTTTCTTCGGATGATTGGACTCGATGTATTCCTGACGCGGGAAGAAGCATCGGCCTTCGGTCTCGATGGCACGCCCAAACGCGTGATCCTGTCGGCCGCCGTTGATGTCTACAGCGGTGCGATCATGGGGCTGCAGATTGCGCGCAGCAGTTCGATCGAGGTCACCCTGCGCACGATCGAAATGATTTATCTCGACAAGCAACCCCTTGCTGATGCCATCGGGGCCGAAATGCCCTGGCCGATGTATGGACAGCCGCAGACGCTGGCCCTTGACCGGGCGAGCGTCAACATGAGTGATGCAGTTTATTTGCGGCTCAGCCATGCCGGCATCACAAATTTGGCCGTGCCTGCGGGAAAGCCGTTCCTCAAGCCGTGGATCGAACGGTTCTTCGCAACGTTCGGCGCACTTTTGCTGCAGCGGTTCACGGGTAGAACTTTTGCGGATGTGGTCCGGAAAGGGGAAAACGACCCTGCGGCCCGCGCAACCGTGACTCTCGATGAATTCCTCGAGTGGCTGACTCGATGGATTGTGGACATTTACCATACGCGCAAGCCACAAACTTTGGGGAAGAAGTCGCCCCTTCAGACGTGGAACGAGGCTGTCGCCGTCAGCCCTCCAATGGTTCGGGCGGATCAGAAAATGCTGCGTCACGCCTTCGGTGTCACAACGACCCGGAAGGCCACCCGCCATGGCATCACCGTCGAGGATATTCGGTATCAGCACGAGGAGATCGCCAAATGGTTTCTGAATGAAACCGAGCGGGATCTGACCGTTGTCTGGTGGGAAAAGAAGATCGGCTCGATCGAGGTTTATCTGCCGGATGGCCGGTCGGTCACAGCGCATTGCGTTGATCCGAAATGGTCCGACAAATCCTATGCCGATCTCGTCGAACAGCGCATGGCTGAGAAGGAGGCGAAGTTGTTCGGCCAAAGAGCGCGAGATCGCGCTACGGTCGAAATTGACGCGTTCACCCGCAACAAGGCCGCGCTTCGCGGCCTCCTGCCGATCATCCCAACCGGGGAGGAATTGGCCACCCGGACGCGCGATTTCAGCCGCTACATGGGGGCCCCCGAGCGCAGGCCTGAAACCTATGGCGATGTCTTCGACAACGAAGTCCAGCCGTGTTCACCGGAGGAGGCCATGCCTGGCAGCCATCCCGGCTTGCTTGCTTCCCAACCAGCCAATGCCAATGACACAGGAGATATCATGGAATGACCACTCTGAAATCGTCAGATACCGCGCCCATGACGGCGCCACCGGATCCAAGCGATCCCGCATCATTCTGCAGGTGGCTCGGAGAGCGCTACATGCTCAATTCTCGCGATGAGATGTTTTCCGCGGCCCTCGGCGAAATCCTTGCAACATCGCCGGACGGTGCTCTGACCGCTACACCTATGCGCTTCGAACTCGTCAACGAAACCCGCGGCATCTTGGTCTACGGCGAGTCTGGCAGCGGCAAGACCGCACTGATCCGGCGGAATCTTCGGCGCACCGCTGCGATCGGGCTGTGGGATGGCAGTGGACATGGCAAGGCCTTCTACATTCGGGTTCCCCCGGAGGCGACGCTGAAGGGGCTTGCAACCGAAATTGCCAAGGAAACCGGCTATCAAGTGGCGCCGAAGCTTCGCACGACGGAAGTCTGGGAAATCGCTCTGCATCGCTTGGCACAGCGTGGGATTACGATCCTCTGGGTCGATGAGGCGCACCACCTGCTCGGTGGCAAAGAAAACGTCGAGGTCCGCCAGCGCCTGAAATCGCTGATGCAGGGTGACAAGGCCATGGCATTGATCGTTTCCGGGATTCCCCTTCTGGATGCCAACATTCGCCAGGACCGCGAAACCGATCGCAGATTTCTGGCCCGGGTCGTGCTCGGACCGATCCGGACCGAACAAGAACGTGGCAAGCTGCGGGAGTTCTTCGGGTGTTGCTGTGAGTTCGCGCGCCTCGCCCCGCCGCGGGACCCTCATCTGGTCGAGCGGCTGGAAGCCGTGACCCATTCCAGCCTGGGCGGATCCATTGAGATGTTTCAGAAGGCAATCTATCGCGCCCTGCGGCGGGGTGATGGCCAACTGGCCCTTGGGGACTTTCAGTTCCTCTATGACATGAGACGTGGTCATCATACCCTTGGCCCCTTTGATCCCGAGGACTGGCCTGCCCTGAAGGATCGTCTCCAGGCCCTGGGATGGGCGCCATGATGATCCTGCGTCCGCATCTGCCCTACGACCCCCGGGAAACATCGGCGTCCTTCGCGCGACGCCTGGCCCTTTTCCACACTGGCCATGGCGCGGGTCGGCTCCTGGAAGATCTCCGGCTTGATCGACATGCCTTTGGTGCAGGAAAGTTCGACACCATGTCCGTGCTCGCGACAGCGTCAGAGATCGATCTTGATGCCCTTTTGGATGGCACGATCGCAAGGTTTTCACGGCACCGGGAATTCCGGGGGGAACGCTGGTCGCGCGAGTTTGTCCTTCCAGAGGGGGCACGCTTCTGTCCCGCATGTCTCCTTGATGATGGTGCCGATAGGGTCGAATGGCATGGCAAGGGCCGCATTGCGTGGCGCCTGCGGCCTATTCTGACCTGTCAGCGTCACGGTCTCCGCCTTGTCACGATGCCGGAAAGGCAAGCCCGCGATGAGCTTGACCATCGCTATCCAATCGGAACGGAACTGCGTGAAATGGCGGCGCGCCAGGTGGAACAGACGCCAACTGCGCTTGAAAATCTGATCCACGACCGCATCTCCGGTCGCCAAACCGATGAAGGGGGATGGCTGCGTGCCCAGACCATCGAACAGGTGACAGAGGTCTGCGAAATGATCGGCGCGACGGTGGAGCAGGGCCCTGTCTTCGACGTCGCGGGCGTGACGGCAGAGGGCTGGCGGCGGGCAGGCGCAGTCGGCCTTGGCATCGCCTCCAAGGGCGAAACCGCCCTTCGTGATACCCTGAATGGAATTGCCGCCCTTTCGGACACGTCCTCTGGAAAAGCCGGGCCTCGGGCGATCTACGGGCGTCTGTATGAATGGCTGGCCTACACGACCCCGGTGGTCGATCATGGACCGATCCGTGCGCTGCTGCGCGAGCAAATCCTCGACACCTTGGCCATTGCCCCGGATGAGGTCCTGCTTGGCGAAAGGGTGGAAGGGCGGCGGCTGCATTCCGTGCATAGTTTGTCCGAGCAGACGGGGATTCATCGCAAACGGCTGCGCAAAATCCTTGTTCAAGCTGGCCTTGCTTCTGGCGAAAGCTGGGACCACGCGGCGCACCGGCTCGTCTTTCCCGCCCAAGTTGCAGAAGGATTTTGTCGCGATTTGGTTGACGCGGTGTCACTGCATCAACTGGCCGAAGCGCTGGATTGCACCCGAAGCCAAGCGGAAAGCCTGTATCGGGACGGAGTTTTGAAGCCAGTTGTTGACCGTGACCTTGGGCAGGGCATTCACAAGCTGGCTTTTGCCCAGCGAGAGATCCGAGGTTTCCTCGAATTTCTGGCGGCGCTTCCTGATGAAACTCGGCAAGTGCCGGAGACTGTCAGCCTTACCACCGCGACGAAAAGGACGGGCCGTAGCACGAGTGACCTCCTTGGCCGGATCAAGGCTGGTGATCTGGCTGCAGTCCGGCGCCCCGGACAAGTCGGATTGGCAAACCTTCGCCTGATTGCTGCAGACCTTCAACCTTTGAAGATCTTGGTCGGCGCCGCCGTTTCTGGCTGAATTCATCGCCTCTTGCGAAAAACTGAACTTGATTCCAAAAGGCTCGCATTGGCGGGCCTTTTTTATTTTAGGTCTTATCACGATAGCGGGAAGTGCCGCTTGGGACAGACTTTTCCCAGAACTGGGACAAACTTTACTCCCACGCCAGTTCATTGCCATTGATTTCAAAAGAAAAAATCACCCCTCTGGGAGGAACTTTACCCGGAGGGACAGGGGGTGACAGAATCGGTTCGGGCGCGTAAGGGCCCGGACCACATCACGAAAACGGACCCCGCGACCGGGGTGAAAGCAGGGGCCAAAGTGGAACTGATTGTCGGAAACCAGCGCATCGCAGCCACGCATCTGCGCCGCATCCCGGGCGGGATCGAGGCGGAACTGGCGGGCGCGGCGCTGACCTCGCTGCTGGATGCGAGTTTCGGCGGCACCGAAATTGCGGTGCTGGGCGGCGATCTTGACCATCACGCGCTGGATGTGGCCGATATCCGTATGGCGGGCGCCACGACCACCATCACCCTGCTGAGCGCGGGCGCGGTGACGCTGCACTGAGATCCGGGGCGGGTGCGCTCGCCCCAGACGTCGAGATGGCCCAGGCAAACCAATACACCTCGGGCGGTGAACCAATGAGCCTGATCGACGAAACTGGCCCCCTTCGGCAGCGAAGGGGGCCTCTTTCGTAACAGGGCTTGTCATCCGGGTGTCATGGAAATTTCACTGGATGACGCTCCATAATTCGATTATTCGCGAATTATGGAAAAGATAATCTCTGATCTGGATGCGACACGCGCCTTTGCGGCCCTTGGCCATGCTGGCCGGCTGGCGGTGTTCCGTCTGCTGATGCGCTTTGCCCCGCGCCCGGTGCGCCCGACCGAAATCGCCACGGCGCTGGATCTGCGGCCCAGCACGCTGTCGAGCTATCTGGCCGATCTGGTCGCTGCCGGGCTGGTGCAGGTCACGCGCGACGGGCGTTCGCTGCATTACGCGGTGGCGATGGCCGAATGCGAGGGGCTGGTGCGCTATCTGGTCGAGGATTGCTGCCGGGGCCGCCCGGCCATCTGTTCCGCCCACACCCCGCCAATGGAGGCGAAGATGCCGGACCGTGTCTATAACGTGTTGTTCATCTGCTCGGGCAATTCCGCCCGCTCGATCTTTGCCGAGGCGCTGCTGCGCGATCTGGGGGCAGGGCGGTTCACCGCCTGGTCTGCGGGCACGCGGCCCGGATCGGCGCTCAATCCCTTTGCGGTCGATCTGCTGGCCCGCAACGGGCATGCAACCGACGGGCTGCGCGCCAAGCATCTGTCGGAGTTTCAGGCCCCGGATGCGCCGGTGATGGATTTCGTCTTCACCGTTTGCGACACCGCCGCCGCCGAGGAATGCCCGCCCTGGCCCGGTCAGCCGATCACCGGCCACTGGGGCCTGCCCGACCCGGTTCAGGCGCAGGGCACGCAGGCGGAAAAGGCGCTGGCCTTCGCGCGGACCTATGCGGCGCTGCGCCACCGCATTGCGGCCTTTGTCGCACTGCCGCTTTCCAGTCTGGACCGGATGTCGGCGCAACAGGCGGTCGACGATCTGGACCGCAACGCTTTGCAAGAGGTGCTGTGATGATCCCCCCTCGTATCGCTGTGAATGGCCTTGGCCGGATGGGCAAACTTGTGCTGCGTGACCTGATCGACCGCGGAGCGGGCGGGCAGATCGTGCTGCTGAACGATTCCGCGGGCGATGCCGAACAGCACGCGCTGCTGCTGGAATTCGACAGCGTGCATGGCCGCTGGCCCGCGCAGATCACCGCGGAACCCGGCGCACTGACGATCAACGGAAGCCGCATCGCGCTGACCCATGAAAAGACGATCGAGGCCTTGCCCCTGGCCGATCTGGGCGTCGATCTGGTGATCGACTGCACCGGGGTGTTCAAGACCGCCGCGAAAGTGGCGCCCTATTACGCGGCGGGGGTGAAGAAGGTCGTTGTCTCGGCCCCGGTCAAGGATGGCGGCGCGCTCAACATCGTTTACGGGGTCAATCACGGGCTTTACGACCCCGCGCAGCATGATCTGGTGACCGCCGCCAGCTGCACCACCAACTGTCTGGCGCCGGTGGTCAAGGTGGTGCACGAAACCTTCGGCATCCGGCACGGCTCGATCACCACGATCCATGACGTGACCAACACCCAGACCATCGTCGACCGCCCGGCCAAGGACATGCGCCGCGCGCGCTCGGCCCTGACCAACCTGATCCCGACCTCGACCGGATCGGCCACCGCGATCACCGCGATCTTCCCCGAACTGACGGGGCGGTTGAACGGCCACGCGGTGCGGGTGCCGCTGCTGAATGCCTCGATCACCGATTGCGTGTTCGAACTGGCGCGCGAGGTTACGGTGGCCGAGGTCAACGCCGCCCTGCAGGCCGCGGCCGAAGGCCCGCTGGCGGGGATTTTGGGGTTCGAAACCCGGCCGCTGGTGTCCTGCGATTACCTGAACGATCCGCGTTCGGGCATCGTCGACGGGCCGATGACGATGGTCGTGGGCGGCACCCAACTGAAGCTTTACGTCTGGTATGACAACGAATGGGGCTACGCCTGCCGTCTGGGCGATGTCGCGCGCATGGTCGCGGGGGCGATGTGAGCGCGCCTGCCACGATCACGCGCCCCTTGCGCGCCTATGCGGCGGTGACGGCGGCCTATTGGGCCTTCATGCTCAGCGATGGCGCACTGCGGATGCTGGTGCTGTTGCATTTCAACGGGCTGGGGTTTTCGGCGCTGCAGCTGGCCTGGCTGTTTCTGCTCTATGAGGTCGCGGGCATCGTCACCAACCTGACCGCGGGCTGGATCGCGGCGCGCTTCGGGCTGGCCAGCACGCTTTATGCCGGGCTCGGGCTGCAGATCGCGGCGCTGGTGGCGCTGACGCAACTGGACCCGGGCTGGAGCGTGGGCGCCTCGGTCATTTTCGTGATGGCGGTGCAGGGGGCAAGCGGCGTAGCCAAGGACCTGGCCAAGATGTCGTCGAAATCGGCGGTCAAACTGCTGGCGCCAACGGGCGAGGGTGCGCTGTTTCGCTGGGTCGCGGCGCTGACCGGGTCGAAGAACGCGGTCAAGGGGCTGGGGTTCTTTCTGGGCGCGGCCCTGCTGGCGCTGGCGGGGTTCGCGCCCAGCCTTTGGGCGATGGCGGCGGTGTTGGGTGCGATCCTGATCGCGGTGGCGCTGTTCATGCCCAAGGGCCTGCCTGCGGGCAAAAAGGGGGTCAAGCTGACCTCGGTCTGGTCGCGCGATGCGCGGATCAACCGGCTCAGCCTGGCGCGGATGTTCCTGTTCGGCGCGCGCGATGTGTGGTTCGTGGTCGGCCTGCCGATCTATTTCGAGGCGGTGCTGTCGGATGGCACAGATCCGGGGCGGCGCGCGGCCTTCTTCCTGGTGGGCGGTTTCATGGCGGTCTGGATCATCGCCTATGGCGCGGTTCAGGGATTCGCGCCGCGGCTGCTGCGCGCCAGTGAACAGGGGCGCGCCGCGCAGGCGGCGCGTCTGGCGGCCTGGCTGACCCCGATACCGCTGGCGCTGGCGGGTCTGGCGCTGCTGGCGGGCGGGCCGCAGCCCTGGCTGACGGCGGCGCTGGTGGCCGGGCTTTTGCTGTTCGGCTTTGTCTTTGCGCTGAATTCCTCGGTCCATTCCTACCTGATCCTGGCCTTTTCCACGGCCGAGCGGGTGACGATGGATGTGGGCTTCTACTACATGGCCAATGCGGCGGGGCGGCTGCTGGGCACGGCGCTGTCGGGGCTCAGCTACGGTCTGGGCGGGCTGTGGCTGTGCCTTGCGACCTCGGGGGTGATGGCGGGGCTGAGCTGGCTGTCGGTGCGGCGTCTGCGCGATTTGCCCGGCCCCTGAGCGGGCTTGCATCGCGCCGCCCCCGCGCCCATGATCGCGCCAGTTCGGGGGGCGGAATGGACGGCGCAACATCACAGCAGGCAGCGGATCTGACGCCGCAGGCGGTCGATCTGGCCTATCTGGAGGCTACGCCCAAGGCACACCGGCGCCGTTTTGCCCAGGTGCTGACCCCGCCCGATTGCGCCGCGACGATGGCCGATTGGGTGGCGGCGGGGGCGCCCGAAACCTTGCTCGACCCGGCCTTTGGCACCGGCATTCTGGCCCGCGCCGTGGCCGCGCGTCGCCCCGCGATCCGCGTCACGGGATATGAAATCGACCCGCAGATCGCCGCGGCGGGGCAGGCGGCCTGCGCCAGGATGGCGCTGGATCTGCGGCGCGCCGATTTCTTCGACGCGCCTGCCGATCAGCGCTTCGATGCGATCATCGCGAACCCGCCCTTCCTGCGCCCGGGCGCGGGCACCGCGTTGCGCGCGCAGGTGCGCGCCACTGCCGCGCGGCTTGGCGTGCCGCTGTCGGGGCTGACGAATGCCTATCTTCTGTTCGTCTTCGAGGCGCTGGCGCGGCTGAAACCGGGCGGGCGCGCGGCCTTTCTTCTGCCTGCGGAATGGGCCAATGCCAACACCGGCGCGCCACTAAAAGAGGTATTGATCTCAGGTGGTTACCTGCGCGAGTTGATCCACTTCTGCGCCCTCAACCCGGTGTTTGCGCGTACGTTGACCACCGCCTCTTTGGTGCTGCTGCAAGCCCCGCGCCCGGGTGAACGTCCGCCCGCAACGATCCGCGCGCGTTTCGTGCCTGCCGATGGGGCAGCGCCGCGCGACAGTGTGCTTGAGGTGGCCGACCTGCGCGCCTCCCCAAAATGGGACGAGCTGATCCGCACCGGCCCGCAGGCGGTGCCGCCGGGCTTCGTCACCTTGGGCGATCTGGCCAGCACCCGGCGCGGCATCGCGACCGGGGCGAACGGGTTCTTTCATCTGAGCGCCGCGGCGGCGGCGGCACGGGGCCTGCGCGCGTCGCAGCTGTTGCCCTGTGTGGCCAAGGCCGCCGATGTGCCCGGGCTGCGCTTCACCCGCGCCGATTTCGCCGCGCTGGAGGCCAGCGACCGCCCGACCCGGTTTTTCGCCCCGCGCCAGCCGCTGAGTGCGCCCGAGGCGGCCTATGTTGCCGAAGGCGCGGCGGCGGGGATAGATCAGCGGTTTCTGACGCGCAACCGCACGCCCTGGTATGCGCCCGAGAGGATCTATCTGGCGCCGGTCTGGGCGGCGACTTTCGGGCGCGGGCAGATGCGGTTCATCCTGAACGAGGCGCGGGTCTGGCAGCTGACCGCGTTTCACGGGCTGTTCCCGATCCGCGATGACGTTGCGTTCCACCGCGCGTTGGTGGCTTGTCTGAACGCCGCGCCGGTGCAGGATCTGATGCGGGGCAGCTTGCGGATCTATGCGCGCGGGTTGCAAAAGCTGGAGCCGCGCGATCTGTTGCAGATCCCGGTGCCAGATCTGCGCCGGGTGCCGCCCGCGCGGCTGGCGGCCTTGGGGCGGGCGCTGACGAGTTTGGACACCGGGCGCCGGGGGGCCGCGGCGCGGCTGACAGCGCTGGTGATGGAGACGGCGGCTGCGGCCGCGATGGCGGAGGACATGGAATGAAACTGGTGCGCTTTGGGCCGGACGGGTCGGAAAAGCCGGGGCTGTTGGACGCGGACGGCACGATCCGCGATCTGTCGGGGGTGGTGGATGACATCGGCGGCGCGGTGCTGTCCGATGCCGGGCTGGCAGAACTGGCCGCGCTGGACCCCGCCACCTTGCCCGCGGTTGCGCCCGATGTGCGGCTGGGGCCGCCGGTCGCCGGCGTGGGCAAGATGATCTGCATCGGGCTGAACTATGCCGATCATGCGGCCGAGGCGGGCATGGCGGTGCCGCCCGAGCCGGTGATCTTCATGAAGGCGACCTCGGCGATCTGCGGGCCCAATGACGCGACGCAAAAACCGCACGGGGCCGAAAAGCTCGACTGGGAGGTCGAGCTGGCCTTCGTGATCGGCACGCGGGCGAAATATGTCAGCGAAGACAATGCGTTGGAGCATGTCGCGGGCTATATGGTCTGCAACGACGTGTCCGAACGCGCGTTTCAGGCCGAACGCGCCGGGCAATGGACCAAGGGCAAAAGCCACGACACCTTCGCCCCGCTGGGCCCCTGGCTCGTGACCCGCGATGCGGTGCCAGACCCGCAAAATCTGCGGCTTTGGCTGCGGGTCAATGACGAGATCTGCCAGAACGGCAGCACCGCGACGATGGTCTATGGCGTGGCCCATCTGGTCAGCTACCTGAGCCAGTTCATGACGCTGCTGCCCGGCGATGTCATCACCACCGGCACGCCGCCCGGCGTCGGCATGGGGATGAAGCCGCCGCGTTACCTGAGCCCCGGCGATGTGGTCGAACTGGGCGTCGAGGGCCTGGGCGAGCAGCGTCAGGTGGTGGTGTCGGCATGAGCGGCCATGCGGCCTTTGACCGGCTGAAGGCCGGAGAGGCGGCGCGCCGACGCGACTTCGGGCTGGAGGCGCGGCGCGCGGCGCTGCGCGCGCTGGCCGCGTCGATCCGCGCGCATGAGGCCGAGATCATGGCCGCGCTGGCGCAGGATCTGCGCAAGCCCGCCGTCGAGGTGCGCCTGACCGAGATCGTGCCGGTGCTGGCCGAGATCCGCCACACCCTGCACCATCTGCGCGGCTGGATGCGGGTGCGGCGGGTGCGGCCCACGCTGGCGATGCTGGGCACCCGCGCGCGGCTGCGCCCCGAACCGAAGGGCACCACGCTGATTATCGCGCCCTGGAACTATCCGCTGAGCCTCTCGCTGGGGCCGCTGGTCTCGGCGCTGGCGGCGGGCTGCGCGGCGGTGGTCAAGCCATCGGAAATGGCACCCGCGACGGCGGCGCTGATCGGGCGCATCGTGGCCGATCTGCCCGAGGGGCTGGCAGAGGTTGTCGAGGGCGGCGTCGAGGTGGCGACCGAGCTGCTGGCCCAGCCCTTCGATCACATGTTCTTCACCGGCTCGCCCGAGGTGGGCAAGGTGGTGATGGCGGCGGCGGCGAAACATCTGGGCTCGGTCACGCTGGAACTGGGCGGCAAGTCGCCGGTCATCATTGGCCCCGGCGCCGATCTGACCCGTGCGGCACGGATGATCGCCTGGGGCAAGTTCGCCAATGCGGGCCAGACCTGCATCGCGCCCGACCATGTGTTCGTGCCGCGCACCCTGCAAGAGCCGTTCCTGACCGCGCTGCGCGACCAGATCGCGGCGATGTATGGCGCCGATCCGCAGACCTCGGGCAGTTTCGCGCGGATCATCAACGCGCGCCACGTTGCCCGGCTGGCCGGTCTGCTGGACGATGCCCGCGCTCATGGTGCCGAACTGGTGCAGGGCGGCGATCTGCGCGAGGATGACCTGTATCTGGCGCCGACCGTGCTGACCCGCACCACGCCCGACATGGCGGTCGAAACCGAGGAATTGTTCGGCCCGATCCTGCCGGTGATCGCCTATGACGATCTGGCCGCGGTGATTGCGCGGGTGAACGCGGGGCCAAAGCCGCTGGCGCTCTATGTCTTTGAAAAGGATCGCGACCTGATCGAGACCGTGACGCGCGACACCAGTTCCGGGGCGGTGGGGGTCAACGTGACGCTGGCGCATTACCTGCACCTGAACCTGCCCTTTGGCGGGATCGGCAATTCGGGTCTGGGGGCGGCGCACGGGATCTGGGGCTTCCGGGCGTTCAGCCATGAAAAGCCGGTGCTGGAAGACCGGTTTTCCTCGCTGGCCTTGTTGATGCCGCCCTATGGCAGCGCGAAAGAGCGGCTGGCGCGGCTGGTGCAAAAGATCCTCGGCTGAGCCATTCGTTTCTTGCATGACGGCCTCCCGCTGGCGCCGGGGGCTTGCTGCGGCGCGGCAAATCGCCCAAGCAGGCACAAAAGGGGGCGCCATGACCGAAACCAACCAGACAGCAGAGCAGGGCAGGCCCGGGTTGGGCTGGATCGGGTTGGCGGTTCTGGCGCTGCCGCCGCTGTTCTGGGCCGGCAATTTCATCGTCGCACGGGCCGCGCGGGGCGATGTGCCGCCGGTCACCCTGTCCTTCATCCGCTGGGCGATCGCGCTTGCCTGCCTGTTGCCCTTTGCCTGGCGCTATATCCGGCGCGATGCGCCCTATTACCGGGCGCATTGGCGGCAGGTGGTGGCGGTGGGCATCCCCGGCGTGACGGCCTTCAACACGCTGGTCTATCTGGGGCTGCAATATACCACGGCGACCAACGGCATGTTGCTGAACTCGACGATCCCGGTGCTGATCCTGCTGTTGGGGGCGCTGCTCTGGGGGCGGCGGATGGTGGCGACGCAGGCGTTGGGGTTGATCGTCTCGACGCTGGGGGTGGCGGTTGTGATCCTGCATGGCGACTGGTCGCGGCTGATCGCGCTGGAGTTTTCGCGCGGCGATCTGATCATCTTCGTCGCGATGGTGTGCTGGGCGATCTATACGCTGGGGCTGACGCGGGTTCCGGCCTCGGTCAACCGGCTGGGGCTGCTGACGGTGCAGGTGGCGCTGACGCTGGTGCTGCTGGTGCCCTTCGTCATCTGGGAGGTGCGCAGCGGCCATGTCCCGAGCTGGAGCCCGGCCGCGATCGGCGCGATGCTTTATGTCGGCATCGTGCCCTCGGTGCTGGCGACGCTGTTGTATATGCAGGGGGTGGCGATGGCGGGGCCCGCGCGGGCGGGGCAGTTCATCCACCTGCTGCCGGTCTATGGCGCGGTCCTGTCGACGTTGTTTCTGGGCGAGGTGCTGCACCTCTATCACGCGGTGGGCTTCGGGCTGATCCTGACGGGGATCGTGCTGGCCGGGCGCAAGTGATCGCGCAGGCATTCTGCCCTTGCATTGCGCGGCCAATCGCCTATAACGCGCGGACTTCCGCATTGATGTGACCCGGCGGAGCCTCTCGTGGTGGGGCGCGGAAGACCAGACCCACCTATGAAGCCGCCTTGCAAACAGGAGCACACATGCCGCTTTACGAGCATGTCCTCATTGCGCGTCAGGACCTGTCCAACGCGCAGGCTGAAGGCCTTATCGAACACTTCTCGACCGTGCTTGCGGACAACGGCGGTAAAGTCGTTGAAAACGAGTACTGGGGCGTGAAAACCATGGCCTACAAGATCAACAAGAACCGCAAGGGCCACTACGCCTTCCTGAAATCGGACGCGCCCGCCGCTGCCGTGCAGGAAATGGAACGTCTGGCCCGTCTGCATGACGACGTCATGCGCGTGCTGACCATCAAGGTCGACGCCCACGAGGAAGGCCCCTCGGTGCAGATGCAAAAACGTGACGAGCGCAGCGAGCGTGGTGACCGCGGCGACCGTGGTGATCGTGGCGAACGCCGCGAACGTCGTTGATCTGAGAAGGAGCTAACCCATGGCGAACAAACCGTTTTTCCGTCGTCGCAAGGTCTGCCCGTTCTCGGGTGAGAACGCGCCGAAAATCGACTACAAAGATGTGCGTCTGCTGCAGCGCTACATCTCCGAGCGTGGCAAGATCGTGCCTGCCCGCATCACCGCCGTCTCGGCGAAGAAACAGCGCGAGCTGGCCCGTGCGATCAAGCGCGCCCGCTTCCTCGCCCTGCTGCCCTACGCTGTGAAGTAAGGAGAGACCCCAATGCAAGTCATCCTTCTGGAACGTGTGGCCAAACTGGGCCAAATGGGCGAAGTCGTGAACGTCCGCGACGGTTACGCTCGCAACTTCCTGCTGCCGCAGGGCAAGGCGCTGCGCGCCAACGACGCCAACATCGCGTCGTTCGAAGCCCGCAAGACGCAGCTTGAGGCGCGCAACCTCGAGACCAAGAAAGAAGCCGAAGCGCTGGCCGAGAAACTCGACGGTCAGGTGTTCATCGTGATTCGCTCGGCCTCGGACGCCGGTGCGCTTTACGGTTCGGTCACCCCGCGCGATGCCGCCGAAGCGGCCACCGCCGAGGGCTTCTCGGTCGACAAGAAGCAGATCGCGCTGAAAGCGCCGATCAAGGAACTGGGCCTGCACGAAATGCACGTCCGCCTGCACCCCGAAGTCGACGTGACCATCGTTCTGAACGTGGCGCGCTCGGTCGAGGAAGCGGAACTGCAGGCCTCGGGCAAGTCGATCCAGGAACTGGCCGCCGAAGCCGAAGCCGAAGCCGAATTCGAAATCGCGGAACTCTTCGACGAGATGGGCGCTGCGAACGAAGAGGGCGAAGACCTCTGATCCCAGAGCGCTTCGAAAAGATCAACCGCGTCCCGAAAGGGGCGCGGTTTTTCGTTGTGGGCGGGCGATTGACAGAATCGCGGGCGGGGCCGGAAATGGAGCTCTTCACCCCATCTGGAGCCCACCATGGCGCAAACGACCACCGACGTGGAACTGACCGGAACGCATCATTTCACCCTGCAGGATCTGGACGAGCCGCTGCGCGCGGCACTGCTGACGCTGCTGATCCCCGGGGCCGCCAGGCCCGCGCCGGGGGCGGGCTGCATCAGCAGCGGTGTCGAGGTGACGGGGCGCTCGTCGAAAACGGTCAGCTACAGCTGCCAGCATACCAACCCGGCCGCGCCACCGTTGATGGGGCGCAAGAAGCTGACCTATGAGCATTACCGCGAGGCATTTCAGTGCCCCGACGGGCACAGCTATGAAAACAGATGGGCCGAGCTGATCGGCGAGGAAATCATCGACCGTTGCCCGACCGACCACGACTAAGCGCATGAAAAAGCCGCCCCGAAGGGCGGCTTTCAATTCCCGAAGGGCAGGGCGGCTTACAGCTCGTCCAGCGCTTCGATGGCTTTCTGCAGGTCTTCCTTCGACACTTCCTTGTCGGTCACCGAAGCGCCCGACACGACGAAATCGACGACCTTGTCTTCGAAGATCGGCGCGCGCAGCTGCTGTTGCATCTGCTGGTTCTGCTGCACGAATTCGAAGAAGGCGCGTTCCTGGCCCGGGTATTGACGCGCCTGGTTCAGCACGGCTTGGGTCATTTCGGCGTCGGTCACCTCGATCGACTGCTTGCGGCCCAGTTCGGCCAGCAGCAGGCCCAGGCGCACGCGGCGTTCGGCCAGCGACTTGTGCTCGTCGGTGGGCTCGACGGAGCCGTGGTTGTGGTCATGCACTTCCGGGTGCTCTTCGTGCCACAGCTGGTGCGCGATCGAGGCGGCCTCGGCATCCACCAGCGAGGGCGGCAGGTCGAACTTCACCACCGCGTCGAGCTGGTCAAGCAGGGCGCGCTTCATCACCGCGCGCGAGGCGCCCTTGTATTCGGCTTCCAGACGCTCGGCGATCTGCGCTTTCAGCGCGGCCAGATCTTCGGCGCCGAATTTCTTGGCCATCTCGTCGTCGATCTCGGCTTCTTTCGGGCCGCGCACTTCCTTGACGGTGCATTTGAACAGGGCTTCCTTGCCCGCCAGATGCGCCGCGCCGTATTGCTCGGGGAAGGTCACCTTGACTTCGACGGCCTCTTCTTCCTTGGCGCCGATCAGCTGATCCTCGAAGCCCGGGATGAACGAGCCCGAGCCGAGCACGAGCGGGTAGTCCTCGCCCTTGCCGCCCTCGAACGCCTCGCCGTCGACGAAGCCTTCGAAGTCGATCACGACCTGATCGCCCTCTTTCGCCTTCGAGCCCTTGCGGCGCTTCTCGAAGTTCTGCGCATTCTTGGCCAGGTTTTCCAGCGCTTCGGTGATGGCCGCTTCTTCGGCCTTCACGACCAGACGCTCCAGCGTGACGCCCGACAGGTCAACGTCCGGGATTTCCGGCAGCGCTTCGTAGGACACGGTCACGACCACGTCCATGCCCGGCTTCCAGGTCTCGCCGTCCTGCATCTCGATCTTCGGCTGCATCGCCGGACGGTCGCCCGATTTCTCGAACAGATCCGACATCGCGCCGTCGACGGCTTCTTGCATCGCATCGCCCATCACGCGATCGCCGAACTGCTTGCGCAGCATCGCCAGCGGCACCTTGCCCTTGCGGAAGCCTTTGATCTCGACTTCGGGCTGCGCTTCGAGGAGTTTCGCAGTGACTTTCTCATCCAGCTCGGCTGCGGTGATGGTGATCGTGTAGCCGCGTTTGAGGCCGTCGTTGAGGGTCTCGGTGACCTGCATGGGGTTTCCTCTGTCTCTAAAAGCCGCGCATGCGGCCTCATCCATGAATTTCAGCCGCCCTTCTATTGGGCGCAGGCCTTGGTGGCAAGGCGAAAAGGGGCGAGCCCGGGGGCGCTGCGCGCAGGTGGCGACTTGGGGAAGATGGTGCGGGTGAAGGGACTCGAACCCCCACGCCAAAGGCGCCAGAACCTAAATCTGGTGCGTCTACCAATTCCGCCACACCCGCATCTGAACGCGCTTGTAGCAAGCTTGCGAGGCGTGGGGTAGGGGGGGCATGAAAATACTCGCCAAAGTCATGCATTGGGCGTAGGTTGCGAAGAGATGGTTAACACGAATTGACCACAGGGCCTGCAAAGACGGGTCGAGGCATGAGAGCAGGATAACCGATGGCGAAAACGACCATGGGGCGCGCGGTTGGTGTATTCTCCGGCCGCGAGCCGGATCAGCGGGCTGATCTGCACACGCATGTGGCGCTGTCCGGGGTTGCGCAGGGCACGCTGGTTCTGACGCTCGACGGGGCGCTGCCGGTCGAGTATCTGGCGCCGGGCGATCGGGTGATTACCCGCTCGGGCGCGCGCCCGCTGCGGGCAGTGGCGGCGCGGCTGGTGACGGGGGGGCTGATCCGCGTGGCGCCGGGTGCGCTTGGCCATGACCGCCCAGAGCGTGCGCTGATCCTGGGCGGACAGGCGCAGGTGCTGGTGCGCGACTGGCGGGCGCAGGCGCTCTATGGTCAGTCTCAGGCGCTGGTGCCGGTGGGGCGGCTGCTCGATGGCGGCTATATCACGCCCTGCGCGGGGCGGATGCGGCTGTTCGCGCTGCAATTCGCGGCGCCCGAGGTGATCTATGCCGATGGTGTCGAGGTCGGGTGCCACGTCGCGCAGATGGCGGCCTGAGGCCAGAACGCCCTGATTTCTTCTTGGCAAAAATACTCATTACCCGGCCCGGGCCCGGGCGCGCGGTCACAGATCGAGCGCACGAAACAGGGTCGGCAGCTCTTCGGGCAGGTCTTCGGCGATCAGTCCGGGGCCGAAGCTGCGCGCGGCTGCGGCATGGAGCCAGGTGCCGGTGCCGGCCGCCTCGAAGGGCGTCAGGCCGCGCGCCATCAGCCCGCAGATCAGCCCGGCCAGCACATCGCCCGACCCGGCGGTCGCCAGCCAGGGCGCCGCGTTTTCCCCGCTGGCATCATGCACCGCCAGCGCGCCATCGGGGGTGGCGATCACCGTATCCGGGCCTTTGAGCAACACGATCGCCCCGGCACGCGCGGCGGCGGCGCGGGTGATCTCGGCCTTGTCGGCACCGCCCTGCAATTGCGCGGCCAGATCGGGGAAAAGCCGCCCGAACTCTCCCAGATGGGGGGTCAGCACGCAGCCGGGATAGAGGTGACCGAAAAGCAGGGCGGGGTCCTCGGCAAAGGCGCTGAGCGCATCGGCGTCGAGCACGCAGGGCCGTTCGCCCGACAGCGCCGCCGGGGTCATTTCCTGCGCGCGGCGCAGCCCCAGGCCCGGCCCCAGGGCAAGCGCCGTGATCCGGCTGTCGCGCAGCAGCCCGCGCAGGGCATAGCTGTCGGGCAGCGGGGTCAACATGACCGCGTTCAGCTGGGCCGCGTGTTCGGGCAGCGCGGGCGGCGGCACCGCCACGGTCACCAGCCCCGCCCCCACGCGCAGCGCCGCGCGCGCGGCCAGCCGCGCCGCGCCACCATGACCCACCCCGCCCGACAGGATCAGCGCATGGCCGTGCGCGTATTTATGTGCGGCGCCCGTTTTGCGCAGCGCAGCGCGCATCTCGTCGGTCAGGGTGATGTGGCGGATCATGGCACCTCCGGCGGCAATGTTGCGGGCTTGGTCAATGCGTATAGGGGGCGGCGGTGAGAAAAGCGTGAATCACAGGCCGATCGGGGCCACGATGACGGGGATGCCCGCAGCGCGCAACTCGGCGTGGATCGGTTTCTCGCGATGAAAGGTCACGGCCAGCGAGCAGGGCGCCGAGGGCCAGTCCGCCGTTTCGGGGCGCGCATCGGCATCAAGCCCCGATGGCAGGTCGATGGCCACGCAAGGCGCGCCGCAGGCCTCGATCGCGGCGAAGATTGCGGCGAACCCGCCCAGCGGGCGGTTCAGGCCGATGC
Organism: Paenirhodobacter sp. CAU 1674; assembly: GCF_029222945.1. Taxonomy (NCBI): domain Bacteria; kingdom Pseudomonadati; phylum Pseudomonadota; class Alphaproteobacteria; order Rhodobacterales; genus Paenirhodobacter; species Paenirhodobacter sp. CAU 1674. Next base: position 77,563 of record NZ_JARHUH010000008.1, read on the forward strand.
CGAACAGCGCGTCGATGACCAGATCGGGCTGCCCGAAATCGGGCTGCAGCGGCAGCGGCAGCACCGGGCCGATCCGGCGCCAGCGGGCATGGTTTTGATGCGCATCGGGCGGCAGCCGCGCGGGGTCGCCATGCAGATAGAGACTGACCCTCCAGCCGCGCCGCCGCAACAGTCGGGCCACCACGAAACCGTCGCCGCCATTGTTGCCCGGACCACACAGCACCACTGCCTGCCGGGGCGGCTGCGCGGGGCGTTCCAGGTCGGGCCAGTGGGTGAATATCGCGTCGCGCACGCCTTCTCCGGCGCGTTCCATCAACGCAAGTCCGGTAACCGCGCCGCTGCCGATCGCGGCAGCCTCAGCGGCGCGCATTTGGGCGCTTGTCAGAATTTCTGTCATATTTTCGCTCGAATCGTTTTCAAACTGCCCGGCATGCGTGCTATCTGCCCAAAATATAAGCGCACAACTTGGAATCCCGAGCCCCGTCGCGCCCCGCCCAGCCTAGCCGATTGCGAGCCCTGCTGGAAAGTGGTCAGACGGGGGCGGCAAAGACCTGATGAAGGAGTCGGCGGCATGAAAAAAGTGGAAGCGATCATCAAGCCCTTCAAGCTGGATGAGGTGAAAGAAGCGCTGCAGGAAGCCGGTATTCAGGGCCTTTCGGTGATCGAGGTCAAAGGCTTCGGGCGGCAAAAAGGCCATACCGAACTGTATCGCGGCGCCGAATATGTCGTGGATTTCCTGCCGAAAGTGAAAATCGAGATGGTGCTGCCCGACGAAATGGTCGATGCCGCCATCGAAGCGATCACCTCGGCTGCGCGCACCGAGAAGATCGGTGACGGCAAGATCTTCGTCTCTCCGGTGGAGCAGGCGATCCGCATTCGCACCGGCGAGACCGGCGACGACGCGGTTTAAGGTTTTTCGAATACCGGGCCCATCGTGCCCGTGAACCCATGCTCAACGAAAGGGTACTGTGCAATGAGCAAAGTCAAAAAAGCTCTCGAACTGATGAAGGCGGAGGAAGTCGAATACGTTGACGTTCGCTTCACCGATCCGCGCGGCAAGCTGCAGCACGTCACGCTGATCGCCGATCTGGTGGACGAGGACTTCTTCGAAGAAGGCTTCATGTTCGACGGCTCGTCGATCGCCGGCTGGAAATCGATCGACCAGTCCGACATGAAGCTGATCCCGGATGCTTCGTCGGTCTACATCGACCCCTTCTACGCCGAAAAAACCATGTGCGTGCATTGTGACGTGGTCGAGCCGGACACCGGCGAAGCCTATGACCGTTGCCCGCGTCAGGTGGCCCACAAGGCCGAAGCCTATCTGAAATCCTCGGGCATCGGCGATGCGGCCTATTTCGGCCCCGAAGCAGAATTCTTCATCTTCGACGACGTGCGCTATTCGGTGACGCCGGCGAAAGTGTCCTACCAGATCGACGCCGAGGCGGCCGCCTGGAACACCGACACGCCGATGGAAATGGGCAACCTCGCCCACCGCGCCGGCCACAAGGGCGGCTACTTCCCGGTGAACCCGGTCGACGAAGCGCAGGATCTGCGCGGCGAAATGCTGTCGACCATGAAGCGCATGGGCATCAAGGTTGACAAGCATCACCACGAAGTGGCGACCTGTCAGCACGAGCTGGGCATGATCTTCGGTGGCCTGGTCGAGCAAGCCGACAACATCCAGAAATACAAATACGTGATCCACAACGTGGCCCACGCCTACGGCAAGACCGTGACCTTCATGCCGAAACCGATGAAGGGCGACAACGGCTCGGGCATGCACGTCAACATGTCGATCTGGAAAGACGGCAAGCCGCTGTTTGCCGGCGACAAATACGCTGACCTGTCGCAAGAGGCGCTGTATTTCATCGGCGGTATCCTGAAGCACGCGAAAACGCTGAACGCCTTCACCAACCCGTCGACCAACAGCTACAAGCGTCTGATCCCGGGCTTCGAGGCCCCGGTTCTGCGCGCCTACTCGGCCCGCAACCGCTCGGGTTGTGTCCGTATTCCGTGGACCGAATCGCCGAAAGCGAAACGTGTGGAAGCCCGCTTCCCCGATCCGGCGGCGAACCCCTATCTGTGCTTCGCGGCGCTGATGATGGCCGGCCTCGACGGGATCAAGAACAAGATCGACCCGGGCCCGGCGTCGGACAAGGACCTCTACGATCTGCCGCCCGAAGAACTGGCCGCGATCCCGACCGTCTGCGGTTCGCTGCGTGAGGCTCTGGAAGCGCTGGAAGCCGATCACGACTTCCTGCTCGCGGGCGACGTGTTCACCAAGGGCCTGATCGAGGGCTACACCGCGCTGAAGTGGGAAGAAGTCTATGCCTACGAGCATACCCCCCACCCGGTCGAGTATCAGATGTACTACTCCTGCTGATCCCGTCCGGGATTATCGGGGAAAGGGCGCCGTTCGCGGCGCCCTTTTGCTTTGGGCGCCGCCGCTGTCGCAGGCGTGATGAGCACCTGCGCACAGAACCTGTTTGGTTCTGTGGAATTGCGACGCTAGCCCGCAATGGGCATCCTGAGGCCATGTTCACGCATTCAGGGAGTTTTCCGCGATGAAATCCGTTCTTCTGGCCGCCGGCCTTGCCTTCGGTCTGGCCACCGCCGCCGCTGCCGCGCCCGAAACCTATACGCTCGACGCGAGCCACAGCCAGATCGTGTTCAGCTACACCCATCTTGGCTTCTCGACGACCACGGGCATGTTCTCGGGCTTCGAGGGCACGATCGAATTCGATGCCGAAGATCCGGCCGCGTCGTCGGTCAGCGTGGCCTTCCCGACCGCCTCGCTCTACACCGGCTGGGATGAGCGTACCGCGCATTTCCTGACCGAGGATTTCTTCGGCGCCGAAGCCGCGCCCGAGATTTCGTTCAAATCGACCGGCATCGAAGTGACCGGCGAGAAAAGCGGCAAGATCACCGGCGATCTGACGATCAACGGCATCACCAAGCCGGTGGTTCTGGATGCGGTCATGACGCAGATGGGCGAACATCCGATGGCCAAGAAGCCCTGGGTCGGCTTCGACGCCACCACGACCGTGCTGCGCTCGGATTTCGACATGGGCCAGTTCGCGCCCTATGTCAGCGACGAGGTGGCGATCGCGATCTCGATCGAGGCGATGAAAGCCGAATAAGCTTTCTGTCACTTGCGAAAACGGCCGCCGGAGCGATCCGGCGGCCGTCTTTTTTGAGTATTTGTGCCAAGAAGAAGGAAGCTGGTCTTCTTCTTGGCACAAATACTCCCGGGGGGTGCGGGGGGCAGGCGGCCCCCCGCGGTTCGGGTCAGTCGCGGCGGCTGGCGGTAAGCGCCACGTCCACGGTGACGGCAAAGCCCACGGTGCCCTCGTCAGGGTAGCTTGCCCCCATGCCAAAGGCGCGCCGGTCCAGCGTCACCTGGCCCTGCATCGTCGCGGTCTCGCCCTCGAGGGTCAGGGTGAAGGGCAGGGTGACGGGCACCTCGGCGCCGCGCAGGGTCAGGGTGCCCGTGGCCAGATGATCGGCGCCCTCCTGCCGGGTGATGGCGGCGGTGAAGGTGGCCGTCGGGTGGGTGGCGGTATCGAAGAAGTCCGCCCCCTTGGCCTGGTCTGTGACCGATCCGAGGGTAAGCGCGGTGGTGTCGATCTGCACGGTGACCGTGCCGGTGCCGGGAGTGGGATCATAGTCGATCGCGGCGCTCCAGACTGGCAATTGCCCGGTCACCGCGGCGCCCATTTGCTGCACGGTGAAGCCAAGCGTCCCTTCGGTCACCTGCCAGGTGCCGGTTTGCACGGTGGCGGTCTGTGTCTGCGGGGCGGGGCGCCCGGGGGTGGGCAGGGTGAGCCCCGCGCCGATCACTGCGGCCCAGAGTATCAGCGCCGCCAGCAGCGGCCCCCCCAGAGCATGTGCCGCACCGGGCGTGCCCGCCGCCGTGCCGCGCGTCATCCGCGCCAGCGTCGCGTCGCGGTCGATCAGCGCGTGTTTCAGAGCGCCTGCGATATGCAGGGCCAGCGCGGCATAGAGCACCAGTGCCGAGAGTTTGTGCAGGGTTTCGAACCCATGGGCGAGGGCGTCGGAGCGGGGCACGAAGGGCAGGGTTTGCCCAAAGGGCCACAGGATCGGTGCGAACCCTGCCTGCGCGGCGTGGCTGATCCAGCCCGAGAGCGGCATCACCAGCATCGCGCCGTAAAGCGCCCAGTGCACGGCCTCGGCCGCGAAGGTTTCCAGCCGGCGTTCGGGATGCAGGGGCACTGGTTTCGGCTGGCTCAGCGCCCAGAGGATACGCAGGAGCGCGGCGAAGAAGACCGTGACCCCGATCGTCTTGTGCAGGGAATAAATCGTCTTCAGCGTGGCGACGGCGGCATCGCTGTCGCGCGGCAGATCCTCGGCATAGAGCCCGAGGCCGATTGCCGTCAGGATCAGCAGCGCGATCAGCCAGTGCAGCGTGCGCGCGACGCCGCCATAGCTTTGGGGGGTGTTGGTCAACATGGGGGCAACTTTCAGAAGGGGGATTTCGGTCAGGATACGCGCTGCGGGCCGGTGCGGCCATGGCGACACGCGCACAGGCGATGTGCGCAAGTTGTTGTCTCGGACGCGGCGTCACGTTAGACCGGGGCAAGGTTTGAACGTGGAGGATGGCATGAGCCGAGCATTCGTATTTCCGGGGCAGGGCGCGCAGGCAATCGGTATGGGCCGCGCATTGGCCGACGCCTATCCGGCGGCGCGTGCGGTGTTTGACGAGGTCGACGCGGCCCTGGGCGAGCGCTTGAGTGCGCTGATCTGGGAGGGCGACATCGAGACGCTGACGCTGACGGCGAACGCCCAGCCCGCGCTGATGGCAACCTCGATCGCCGCGCTGCGCGCGCTGGAGGCCGAGGGCTTCGGCATCGCGGATGCGGCCTATGTCGCGGGGCACAGCTTGGGTGAATATTCGGCGCTGTGCGCGGCGGGGGCGCTGAGCGTCACCGATACGGCGAAACTGCTGCGGCTGCGCGGGCAGGCGATGCAATCGGCGGTGCCGGTCGGCGTGGGCGCGATGGCCGCCGTGCTGGGGCTGGATCTGGCCGCCGTGCAGGAGGTGGCGGCCGAGGCGGCGCAGGGCGAGGTCTGTCAGGCAGCCAATGACAACGATCCCGCGCAGGTGGTGATTTCGGGGCACAAGGCAGCGGTCGAACGCGCCGCCGAGATTGCCAAGGCGCGCGGCGCCAAGCGGGCGCTGCTGCTGCCGGTCAGCGCACCGTTCCATTGCGCCCTGATGCAGCCCGCTGCCGATGCGATGGCCGCGGCGCTGGCCGAGACGACGATCACGGCGCCGGCCGTGCCGGTGGTGGCCAATGTGGTGGCCGAGGCGGTGAGCGACCCCGAGGAGATCCGCAAGCTGCTGGTCGAGCAGGTCACCGGGTCGGTGCGCTGGCGCGAGAGCGTGCAATGGATGGTGGGCGCGGGCGTGACCGAATTCTGGGAAATCGGCGCGGGCAAGGCGCTGTCGGGGATGATCAAGCGGATCGCCAAGGAGACGGTGCAGCGCAATGTGGGCGCGCCCGAGGATATTGCGGCGCTGAAGGGCTGAGGCGCGGAGGAAGGGCGCCGGGGGCCAGCCCCCGGACCCCCAGGATATTTGGACCAAGATGAAAAGGCTTGGTTTAGGAAGGGACTGCAGATGTTTGATCTGACTGGAAAAACGGCGCTGATTACGGGCGCTTCGGGCGGTATTGGCGGCGGGATCGCGAAGGCGCTGCATGGCGCGGGCGCGACGGTTGCGCTGTCGGGAACGCGGGTCGAGCCGCTGGAGGCGCTGGCCGCCGAACTGGGGGAACGGGCCTTCGTGTGCCCGGCGAACCTGTCGGATGCGGAATCGGTCGAGGCGCTGCCGAAGGCCGCCGCGGCGGCGATGGGCAGCCTGGATATTCTGGTGAACAATGCGGGCATCACCCGCGACAACCTGTTCATGCGGATGTCGGACGAGGAATGGCAGTCGGTGATCGACGTGAACCTGACCTCGAGCTTCCGGCTGATGCGCGGGGTGCTGCGCGGCATGATGAAGGCGCGTTGGGGGCGGATCGTCAACATCACCTCGATCGTGGGTCAGACCGGCAACCCGGGGCAGGGCAACTATGCTGCGGCCAAGGCGGGGCTGGTGGGGATGTCGAAATCGCTGGCCTATGAGGTGGCGAGCCGTGGCATCACCGTGAACTGCGTGGCGCCGGGCTTCATCGCCACTGCGATGACCGACAAGCTGAACGACGACCAGAAGGGCAAGATCCTGTCGCAGATCCCGGCGGGGCGGATGGGCGCGCCCGAGGAAATCGCGGCGGCGGTGCTGTATCTGGCCAGTCCCGAGGCAGGCTATGTCACGGGCGCGACGCTGCATGTCAATGGCGGCATGGCGATGGTGTGACACGCGGTCCCGCCGCTTGCGAAACGGCTTGCCTTGGGGCAAGACTGTGTTATGAGCGGCGGGGACGGGCCGGGGGCTGACCCAGCCTGACGGCAGCCATCGCGCAAGCGGGGCGGATAAAGCTGCTCTACCGAGCAAGGACATAGGGACGGGCCAAGGCCCTCAAACTTGAGGAATTGACATGAGCGACATCGCAGATCGCGTGAAGAAGATCGTCGTGGAGCACCTGGGCGTGGAAGAAGACAAGGTCACCGAGACCGCGTCCTTCATCGACGATCTGGGCGCCGACAGCCTTGACACCGTCGAGCTGGTGATGGCTTTCGAAGAAGAGTTCGGCATCGAGATCCCGGATGATGCGGCCGAAACCATCCAGACCTTCGGCGATGCGGTGAAATTCATCACCGAAGCCGCCTGATCGGATCTTCGGTCCAGGTTTGAACGGCGCCCTTGCGGGCGCCGTTTTCCTTTGTGCGGGCGGGGTGTCGCCGCGGGCCCGGGCGGGGTGTGTGCTGGACGTTGCGCCCCTGCGCGCGCGCGTGTATCAGATCGGGGTCTGAGGAATTGTCAGAGAGGTCGAGGATGCGTCGGGTAGTTGTCACGGGTCTGGGAATGGTCACGCCGCTGGCTTGCGGTGTCGAGGAAACCTGGTCACGGTTGATCGCGGGCCAGTCGGGGGCGGGTCTGATCTCGCGGTTCGATGCGTCCAATGTGACGACCAAATACGCCTGCGAGATTCCGCTGGGCGATGGCAGCGACGGCACCTTCAATCCCGACGAGTGGATGGAGCCGAAAGAGCGCCGCAAGGTCGACGATTTCATCCTGTACGGCATGGCTGCGGCAACGCAGGCGGTGCGGGATTCGGGCTGGATGCCCGAGGACGAGGAAAGCCGCGAGCGCACCGGCGTGATGATCGGGTCCGGCATCGGCGGGCTGTCGACGATTGCCGACACGGCGCTGCTGATCGCCGAAAAGGGGCCGAAGCGTGTGTCGCCCTTCTTCATTCCGGCTTGCCTGATCAACCTGGTGTCGGGGCAGGTCTCGATCAAGTTCGGCTTCAAGGGGCCGAACCATGCGGTGGTGACGGCCTGTTCGACCGGCGCGCATGCAATCGGCGATGCGGCACGGCTGATCATGCTGGGCGATGCCGATGTGATGGTGGCGGGCGGCGCCGAGGCGCCGATCTCGGAAATCGGGATCGCCGGGTTCAACGCCTGCAAGGCATTGTCGACGGCACGTGCGGAGGAGCCGACCAAGGCCAGCCGCCCCTATGATGCGGATCGCGACGGGTTCGTGATGGGCGAGGGGGCCGGTGTCGTCGTGCTGGAGGAATACGAGCACGCCAAGGCGCGCGGCGCCAAGATCTATGCCGAAGTTCTGGGCTATGGCCTGTCGGGCGATGCCTATCACATCACGGCCCCGGCGTCCGATGGCGACGGCGGCTTCCGCAGCATGAAGGCGGCGCTGGCGCGTGCCGGGCTGACGCCCGATGCGGTGGATTACATCAACGCGCATGGCACCTCGACCATGGCCGATACGATCGAGCTGGGCGCGGTGGAGCGGCTGATGGGCAATGCGGCGGCGAAGGCCACGATGTCGTCAACCAAGTCGAGCATCGGGCATTTGCTGGGGGCGGCCGGCGCGGTCGAGGCGATCTTCTGCATTCTGGCGATCCGGGATCAGATCGCGCCGCCGACGCTGAACCTGGATAATCCGGCGGTGGATACGACGCTGGATCTGGCGCCCAACGTGGCGCGCAAGCGGGAAATCAACGTGGCCCTGTCGAACAGCTTTGGCTTTGGCGGCACCAACGCCAGCCTTGTGCTGGGCAAGGTTGCGGGCTGATGTGGCGCCATATCGTCTCTAACTTCCTGACGGTTCTGATCGTGATTCTGGTGGGTCTGGGCGGTCTGGCCGCCTGGGCGAAGAAGCAGTACACGAATCCTGGGCCGTTGACGCAGGCGGTCTGTCTGCGGGTCGAGCCGGGGGCGAGTTTCGCGCGCGTGTCCGAGGATCTGCGCGGGCAGGGGGCGATTTCGTCGGCCTATATCTTTCGCGCGGGGGCGGATTACGCAGGCAAGTCCGGGGCGCTCAAGTTCGGGTCCTATCTGATCGACCCGGGCGCCTCGATGGAGGGGATCGTCGATCAGATCACCTCGGGCGGGCCGTCGAGTTGCGGCACCGAGCTGAACTTTCGCATCGGGGTCACGGCGCAGGACATGATCCTGCGTGAGCTGGACCCGGTGTCGGGCCAATATGTCGAGAAGGCGAAGTTCGACCCGGCGGCCGAACCGGCGCCCGAAGGTTTTGCCGAGGAATCGAGCAAGGCCGATGTGCGCACGCGGGTGACGCTGGCCGAAGGGGTCACCAGCTGGCAGGTGGTCGAGGCGCTGAAATCGGCCGATTTCCTGAAGGGCGAGATCAAGCAGATCCCGGCCGAGGGCAGCCTTGCGCCCGACAGCTATGAGGTGAAGCGCGGCTCGGACCGGAATGCGCTGATCGCCGAGATGCAGGCGCGCCAGCAGGTCATTCTGGCCACCGCCTGGGAGGCGCGCGCGCAGGGTCTGCCCTATGAGACGCCCGAGGAAGCCTTGGTGATGGCCTCGATCGTCGAGAAGGAAACCGGCGTGCCCAGCGAACGGCGGCAGGTGGCGAGCGTGTTCATCAACCGGCTGGAGCAGGGGATCAAACTGCAGACCGACCCGACGGTGATCTATGGCGTGACCAAGGGCCAGGGCGTGCTGGGGCGCGGTCTGCGGCAATCGGAATTGCGCCGCGAGACGCCCTACAATACCTATGTCATCGACGGGTTGCCGCCGACGCCGATTGCCAACCCCGGCCGCGCGGCGATCGATGCGGCGCTGAACCCCGATTCGACGCGCTACCTGTTTTTCGTGGCCGATGGCAGCGGCGGACATGCCTTTGCCGAGACGCTGGACGAGCATAACCGCAACGTGGCGGCTTGGCGCAAGATCGAGGCGGAGCAACAAAATCAGGGTGCAGGTAACTGATTTCGTTTTGGAAATGCAAAAACCGGGGCCGTGGTGCCCCGGTTTTTTCTGGGTATGGGGCACAACCCTGAATTTAGGGCTTGACTTTGCGAACGCTCTAAAGTAGAAAAAGTGCATGCTAGGAGAAGTGGGCAAGCGGCGGGGGTGACCCGATGCCGCTTTTTTCATTTCGCTCGTGCGGTCAAACGGCATGAGAGGCGGGTTCAACAGCACATGGATATGACTTTCTCGGGTGGGAAAGAGCCTTCGGTGGATTTGCTGAAGGAAACGGAAGTTTTGTATCGGGAAGTGGCCGAGGAACTTGCGCTGGCGATGCGAGGGGTTCGCCAGGGCGAAACGGGCGAGGCCAAGGCCGCCATTCAGGCGGTCAAGGATCTGCGCACGGCATTTCAGATGGTTATGGATGAAAGGACACGCGTTGAAAAACTCCGCAAACAGGTTGCCGGGGTCGTCCGAGACTATGCGCTCGACTTCGACGCGGCGCGAGATGAGATCGGGCGCCGCCTGGCTCGCCTGCGCGAGGCAGGAGGAGGTGGATGAGTTTCTGGAAGGGCTGGGCGACAACGCGTTGCTGGCCCTGCCGTGGATGTTCGAGTTCTGGGCGCTGCCGCATCAGCTTCCCCCCGCAGGCGCCTGGAAAAGCTGGGTGATCATGGGCGGGCGCGGTGCGGGCAAGACGCGGGCCGGGGCCGAGTGGGTGCGCGCGCAGGTGGAAGGCGCGCGGCCGCTCGACCCCGGCAGGGCGCGGCGCGTGGCGCTGGTGGGGGAGACCTTCGATCAGGTGCGCGACGTGATGGTGTTCGGCGACAGCGGCATCCTGGCCTGCTCGCCCCCCGACCGGCGCCCCGAATGGGAGGCCGGGCGGCGCCGGCTGATCTGGCCCAATGGCGCGACCGCGCAGGCGTTTTCGGCCCATGAGCCCGAGGCGCTGCGGGGCCCGCAATTCGATGCCGCCTGGGTCGATGAACTGGCCAAGTGGAAGAAGGCCGAGGAGACCTGGGACATGCTGCAATTCGCGCTGCGGCTGGGCACCCACCCGCAGCAGGTCATCACCACGACGCCACGCAATGTGGGGGTGCTGAAGACCATTCTGAAGAACCCCTCGACGGTGGTGACCCATGCACCGACCGAGGCGAACCGGGCCTATCTGGCGGCTTCGTTCCTGGAGGAGGTGCAGGCGCGCTATGCCGGCACCCGGCTGGGGCGGCAAGAGCTGGAAGGGGTGCTGCTGGAGGACGTCGAAGGCGCGCTGTGGACGACCGCGGGGCTGGAAGGCTGCCGGGTCGATCGTGCCCCCGATCTGGATCGGATCGTGGTGGCGGTGGACCCGGCCGTGACCGGGCACGCAGGGTCGGACGAATGCGGGATCGTGGTGGTGGGCGCGGTGACGCGCGGGCCGGTGCAGGATTGGCGCGCCTATGTGCTGGAGGATTGCTCGGCGCGGGGCAAGCCCACCGACTGGGCGCGCGCCGCCATCGCCGCGATGGAGAAATATGGCGCCGAAAAACTGGTGGCCGAGGTCAACCAGGGCGGTGACATGGTGGAATCGGTGATCCGGCAGATCGACCCGCTGGTGCCATTCAAGGCGCTGCGCGCGGGGCGGGGTAAATCGGCGCGGGCCGAGCCGGTGGCGGCGCTTTATGAACAGGGGCGGGTGCGGCATCTCAAGCATGGTCATCTGGGCACGCTGGAAGATCAGATGTGCCGGATGACGGTGCAGGGCTATGAAGGGCGCGGATCGCCCGACCGGGTGGACGCGCTGGTCTGGGCGCTGCACGAGCTGATCATAGAGCCCGCCGCGCATTGGCGCCGCCCGCAGATGCGCCAGCTTTGACTGGTCTGCCAGAGGGGGGATGCCCTTCTTCTTGGCACAAATACTCCGGGGGTGCGGGGGCTGGCCCCCGCGGGTGCCCCCGGCGCGACCTGTGAAAATTCGGATGAAAGGGCTGGGGATTTCCCCGGCCCTTTTTCTTTGCGGCCCCGGGGCCGTGGGCCAGCTCAAGGAGAACGGGATGGGAATGCAATTCTTTCGCAAGGGCGCGCAAGCGGCAGTGCCCGAGCAGAAGGCCTCGGTCACGGGGCGGATCGTGGCGATGGCGAGCGGCGCGGGGCGCGTCGTGTGGAGCCCGCGCGACACCGTCAGCCTGACGCGCACGGGCTTTACCGGCAACCCGGTGGGGTTTCGTTGTGTGAAACTGATCGCCGAGGCGGCGGCGGCGGTGCCGCTGGTGTGCCAGGATGCCGAGCGGCGCTATGAGATCCACCCGTTGATGGATCTGATCCGGCGCCCGAATGCGGGGCAAGGCCGGGCCGAGCTGTTCGAGGCGCTGTATGGGCAGCTGCTGCTGTCGGGCGACGGCTATCTGGAGGCGGTCAGCGCCGAGCCGGGGCTGCCGCGCGAATTGCATGTGCTGCGCTCGGACCGGATGTCGGTCGTGCCGGGCACGGATGGCTGGCCGCGAGCCTATGACTACACGGTGGGCGGGCGCAAGCATCGGTTCGACATGACTGGCCATCCCGATCCGGTGTGCCATATCAAGAGCTTCCACCCGCAGGACGACCATTACGGGCTGAGCCCGATGCAGGCGGCGGCGGTGGCGCTGGATGTGCATAATTCGGCCAGCGCCTGGTCGAAGGCGCTCTTGGACAATGCGGCGCGGCCCAGTGGCGCGATCATCTACAAGGGCGCGGATGGGCAGGGCACGCTGAGCCCCGAACAATACGACCGGCTGACCTTCGAGATGGAGACCCATCATCAGGGCGCGCGCAATGCGGGGCGACCGATGCTGCTGGAAGGGGGCTTAGACTGGAAGCCGATGGGGTTCAGCCCCTCGGACATGGAGTTTCACGAAACCAAGGCGGGGGCCGCGCGCGAGATTGCGGTGGCTTTTGGCGTGCCGCCGATGTTGCTGGGGATTCCGGGCGATGCGACCTATGCCAATTACGCCGAGGCGCACCGGGCGTTTTACCGGCTGACCGTGCTGCCGCTGGCGACGCGGGTCACGGCGGCGGTGGCGTGGTGGCTGTCGACGCATCTGGGCGCTCAGGTCGAGTTGAAGCCCGATCTGGACCAGATCCCCGCGCTGGCGGCCGAGCGCGACCAGCAATGGAAGCGCGTGGGCGAGGCGGACTTCCTGAGCAATGCCGAGAAACGCGCCCTGCTGGGCCTGCCGCCGCTGGCGGAGGCGTGAGATGGGGGAAGGCGGGTCGCGCTATCTCAAGGAGCCGTTCGAGGTTCATGAGCAGCGCTTCGAGGCCACCGAGAAGATCATGGAGCTGCAATTCAGCCAGGTCGACCGGCGGCTGGGCCGGATCGAAACCATGATCGAGGGTCTGGAGAAACGGCTGTGGATGACGGTCTACGGCGTGGTGGCCGTGATCCTGACGCAGGCGGTGCAGAGCGTGTTGGAATACGCGCCGAAATAAGGATTATCACATGAAGACAAGTGATTACGGGCTTGAATTGAAGTTCTGCCGCGCCGAGCAGGTGGTGCAGGTGAGCGAGGGCGCGGTGATCGAGGGCTATGCCAGCCTGTTCGGTCTGCCCGATCAGGGCGGCGATGTGGTGCAGCCCGGCGCTTATCGCAAAAGCCTAGAGCGGCTCAAGGCGCGCGGTGGCAGCGTCAAGATGCTGTGGCAGCACGACCCGGCGCAGCCGATCGGCGTGTGGGACGAGATTTTCGAGGACGAGCGCGGGCTTTACGTCAAGGGGCGGTTGCTGCTGGACGTGGGGCGGGCGCGCGAGGCGGCGGCGCTGATCGGGGCGGGGGCGATCGACGGGCTGTCGATCGGCTATCGCACTGTAGCTGCCGAAAAGGACGCAAAAGGCCAGCGGCTTCTTGCGGAACTGGAGCTTTGGGAGGTGTCGCTGGTGACCTTCCCGATGCTCAAGGAGGCGCGGGTGGCGGGCAAGGGCGAGAGCCTGGAGACCGAGACCTGGCGCGATCTGGCCGAGGCGCTGACGCGCGCCGCGGCTGACATGGCAGCGCGCTGAGCGCGGCCAGTGACCCATGGAGATCGAGTGACGATGAAGACCGAGACCAAGGCTCGGGCCGGGACGGGTATGTCCGAGGGCCCGGACCCGGCGGCTGAGGTGAAAACCGCGCTGGCCGGGTTCCTGAAGGAAATCAAAGGCTTTCAGGATGAAGTGAAGACCAAGTTTCAACAACAGGACGAGCGTTTGACCATGCTGCACACCAAATCGACCTTCGCCGGGCGTCCCGCCCTTTCCGCCGCCGCCTCGGAAGAGGCGCCGCATCAGAAGGCCTTTGCGGCCTATCTGCGGTCGGGCGACGATGACGCGCTGCGCGGCCTGTCGCTGGAAGGCAAGGCGCTGAATACCGCGGTGGCCGCCGAGGGCGGCTATCTGGTGGACCCGCAGACCTCGGACACGATCCGCGGTGTGCTGAAGGCCACCGCCTCGATCCGCCAGATCGCCAATGTGGTCAACGTCGAGGCGTCGAGCTTCGACGTGCTGGTCGACCATTCCGAGATGGGGTCGGGCTGGGCGAGCGAGACCGCGGCCCTGACCGAGACCGCCACGCCGCAGATCGACCGCATCTCGATCCCGCTGCATGAACTGGCGGCGATGCCGAAGGCCAGCCAGCGCCTGCTGGACGACAGCGCCTTCGACATCGAGACCTGGCTGGCCAATCGCATCGCGGACAAGTTCGCACGGTCGGAAGCGGCAGCCTTCGTGGCGGGCGATGGCGTGGACAAGCCCAAGGGCTTTCTGACGCATACCAAGGTCGCCAACGGGGTCTGGGCCTGGGGATCGCTGGGCTATGTGGCAACCGGCGCGGATGGCGATTTCGCCGCGGTGAATGCGTCGGATGCGATCGTCGATCTGGTCTATGCGCTGAACGCCGAATACCGTGCCAACGCGAGCTTCGTGATGAATTCGAAGACCGCCGGCGCGGTGCGCAAGATGAAGGATGCCGACGGCCGTTTCCTGTGGTCCGACGGGCTGCAGGCGGGCGAACCCGCGCGTCTGATGGGCTATCCGGTGCTGATCGCCGAGGACATGCCGGATATTGCCTCGGGCACCACCGCGATTGCCTTTGGCGATTTCGGTGCGGGCTACACCATCGCCGAGCGCCCGGATCTGCGCGTGCTGCGCGACCCCTTCTCGGCCAAGCCGCATGTGCTGTTCTACGCGTCCAAGCGCGTGGGCGGCGACGTGAGCGATTTCGCCGCGATCAAGCTGCTGAAGTTCGCCACCTCGTGAGGGGGGTGAAAGGGCCGGGGGCGTAATCCCCCGGCCTGCGAGTTGGGGCCCCCGCGCCCTGGCTTCGGGCGGGCGCGGGTTTGACCGTCGTCGCCTAGCTGCTCCCTCCGTCCGAGCGGCGGCGGGGAGGGCCCGCGCCCGAACGCCCAACCCCGCGCCCTTGGGGCGCGTTGCGAATTTCGGAGAATTTCCATGATGCTGAACGAAGAAACGGCGGTGGCCTCGGGGCGCCTGCCGATGGCCGAATTCCGCGATCACTTGCGGCTTGGCACGGGCTTTGCGGATCTGGGGGCGGAGGATGCGGCGCTGGAGGCCTATCTTCGCGCGGGTCTGGCCGCGATCGAGGGGCGCACGGCCAAGGTTCTGCTTTCACGCGACTTCACGCTGAGCCTGGAGGCTTGGCGCGACGACGCGAGCCAGCCGTTGCCGGTGGCGCCGGTTAGCGCGGTGAGTGAGGTGCGGATGGTGGACCGCGACGGCGCGATCACGGTGATCGACCCCGCGCGCTATCGGCTGGTGCGGGACATGGCGCGCCCGCGGCTGGAGGCCATGGGCGGGCTGTTGCCGGGCATTCCCGCGGGCGGCACGGTCGAGATTGCCTTCACGGCGGGGTTCGGCCCGAGCTGGGCGGATCTGCCGGTCGATCTGGCGCAGGCGGTATTCCTGCTGGCCGCGCAATATTACGAGCTGCGCCATGATCGTGCGGGCGAGGCCGATGCGATGCCCTTCGGGGTGATGGCGCTGATCGAGCGCTGGCGCACCGTGCGGGTGCTGGGAGGCCGGGCATGAGCGTGCCGGTATTGAACCGCAGGCTGGAGCTGGAAGAACCCACGCGGGTGCCCGATGGCGCGGGCGGCTTCACGCTGGTGTGGCAGAGCCTTGGCGCGCTGTGGGCCGAGGTGACGGCAGGCACCGGTGTCGAACGGGCAGGCGAGTTCGTGACGCTGGCGTCAGTGCCCTACCGGATCGTGGTGCGGTCGGCCCCCGTGGGCGATGACCGCCGTCCCCGCCCCGAACAGCGGTTCCGCGAGGGCACGCGACTGTTTCGCATCCTGGCGGTGGCCGAGGCGGACCGGGGCCAGCACTACCTGACCTGTTTTGCCCGCGAGGAGGTGGTGGCATGAGCTATGGTGTTGCGGCCGCATTGCAGGCGGCGGTGTATCAGCGGCTGGTGGCGGATGCGCCTTTGGGCGCGCTGGTCGGCACGGCGATCTATGACGCTGTGCCGCCGGGCACCGCCGAGGCGACCTATGTCAGCCTGGGCCCCGAGGATGCGCGCGATGCGTCCGACATGACGGGCGACGGGGCGGCGCATGATTTCGTCGTGTCGGTGGTGACCACCGAGGCCGGGTTTCAGGGCGCCAAGGCGGTGGCGGCGGCGATTTCGGACGCGCTGGTCGGGGCCGAACTGGCGCTGGCGCGGGGCAGGCTGGTGGCGCTGTGGTTCGTGCGGGCCAAGGCGCGGCGCGTCGAGAAGGCCGACACCCGGCGCATTGATCTGACATTCCGGGCGCGGGTCGAGGGCTGAGGCCCCCGCGCTTTCGGGCAGTAGCGGGCCGCCTGCGGGGCCGGCCCCTGGTTTATCATCTTCATCGGAGACTTCAGTCATGGCAGCGCAGAACGGCAAGGACCTTCTGATCAAGCTCGACCTTACCGGGGGCGGGCAGTTTGAAACCATCGCGGGGCTGCGGGCCACGCGGATCAGCTTCAACGCGGAAACGGTCGATGTGACCTCGCTCGAAAGCCAGGGCGGCTGGCGCGAGTTGCTGGGGGGGGCGGGCGTGCGCTCGGCCGCGATTTCGGGGTCGGGGGTGTTCAAGGACGCCGCGACGGACGAGCGCGCGCGGCAGATCTTTTTCGACGGGGAAGTGCCGGATTTCCAGGTGATCATCCCCGATTTCGGTATCGTGCAGGGGCCGTTCATGATCACCGCGGTCGAATATGCGGGCAGCCATAACGGCGAGGCGACCTATGAGCTGTCGATGGCCTCGGCCGGCGCGCTGAGCTTTACGGCGCTGTGAGGCCCGCGATGGCAAACCCCTGGGCGGGAGAGGTGGCGATCTGGCTGGATGGCGAGCGGCATGTGGCCCGTCTGACGCTTGGCGCGCTGGCAGAGATGGAGGCGGAACTGGCCGGGGGCAGCATGCTGGCGCTGGTGGAGCGGTTCGAGACCGGCGCGTTTTCGACGCGCGATGTCCTGGCGCTGGTGGTGGCGGGGCTGCGCGGTGGCGGATGGGGCGGCACGGCGGCGGATTTGCGGTCGGTCGAGATTGGCGGTGGGCCGGTCGAGGCGGCACGGATCGCGGCCGAGTTGCTGGCGCGTGCTTTCACCGTGCCGGGCAGCCCGTGAGTGCGGCGGCGGGCGGGCTGGACTGGCCCGGGTTGATGCGGGTGGGGATCCGCGGGCTCGGGCTGCGCCCGGCGGAGTTCTGGGCGCTGACGCCCGCGGAATTGGCGCTGATGCTGGGCGAGGCGGCGGGCCGCCCGCAGCTGACGCGGGCGCGGCTGGACGAGCTGGCGGCGCAATGGCCCGACCGGCCCGCCGCCGCACCGGCGCAAGGTGAAACACGAAAGGATGGGCGATGATCGAGGTGGACGGGCTGGACGGTTTGAGCCAGCAGGCGGCGGATCTGGAAAAGAGCCTGGGCGGAGCCGAGGCGATGGCCGGTGCGTTCAACGACGAGCTGGGGCGGATGCGTGAAAGCATGATCTTCACCGGGCGTGAGGTCGGCACGCTGAGCAACAGTATCGGCCGGGGCCTGCGCAAGGCGTTCGACGGGGTGGTATTTGACGGCATGAAGCTGTCCGACGCGCTGAAAAGCGTCGCGCAGAGTATGAGCGACAGCGTCTATTCGGTGGCGATGCGGCCCGTGCAAAATGCGGTCGGCGGAGCGATTGCCAGTTCGATGAACGGATTGCTGAGCGGCATGTTGCCTTTTGCCAGCGGTGGGGCATTCAGCCAGGGGCGGGTGATGCCTTTCGCCAAGGGCGGTGTTGTCAGCAGCCCGGTCAGTTTTCCGATGCGCGGGGCGACCGGCCTGATGGGCGAGGCGGGGCCCGAGGCGATCATGCCGCTGGCGCGGGGCGTCGATGGCCGGCTGGGCGTGCAGGCGGCCGGCGGGCGGCAGATCAATGTGGTGATGAATGTCTCGACCCCAGACACGGCGGGGTTTGCGCGCAGTTCCAGCCAGATCGCCGCACAGATCAACCGCGCCCTGGCGCGCGGTCAGCGCAATAGCTGAGGAGCGAAGAGAATGGCCTTTCATGACGTGCGGTTTCCGGCGAACCTGAGCTTTGGTTCGGTCGGTGGGCCGGAGCGGCGCACCGAGATCGTGACCCTGACCAACGGGTTCGAGGAACGCAACAGCCCCTGGGCACATTCGCGGCGCCATTACGATGCGGGCGTCGGTCTGCGCAGCCTGGATGATGTGGAGCGCCTGATCGCGTTTTTCGAGGCGCGCGCGGGGCAGTTGCACGGCTTCCGCTGGAAGGATTGGGCGGATTACAAATCCTGTCCCGCCTCGCAGGCGGTGGATTACGAAGATCAACTGATCGGCACCGGCGATGGCGTGACGCGCGCGTTTCAGCTGCGCAAGACCTACAGTTCGGGCGGCGTCGATTATGTGCGGCCGATCACCAAGCCGGTCGCGGGCACGGTCAAGGTCGGTCTGCAGGGCGATCATCAGTCCGAAGCCGTCCATTTCACGGTCGATACCGCGACCGGTGTCGTGAGTTTTCTGGAGGCCCCGGCGGAAGGCGCACGGATCACGGCGGGGTTCGAATTCGACGTTCCGGTGCGGTTTGACACCGACCGCATTCAGGTCTCGGTTCAGTCGTTTCAGGCGGGCGACCTGCCGCAGGTGCCGGTGCTGGAGGTGCGGATCTGATGGGCTATTCCGAGGAGTTGAAGGCGCATCTGGCGACGGGATGCACGACGATCGCGCGGGCCTGGGCGGTGGTGCGCAAGGATGGCCGGGTGCTGGGGTTTACCGACCATGACGCGGAACTGATGTTCGAAGGAATCCGGTTCGAGCCCGACAGCGGGATGACGGCCAAGGCGCTGGTGCAGGGCACGGGGCTGGCGGTGGACAATACCGAAAGCTTCGGCGCGCTAAGTTCCGAGGCGATCACCGAGGCCGATATCTTGGCCGGCCGGTTCGACGGGGCCGAGGTGCGGGCGTGGATCGTGAACTGGGCTGATACTGATCAGCATGCGCTGACGTTTCGCGGCTCGCTGGGTGAGATCACCCGGGGCGCGGGGGCGTTCACGGCAGAGCTGCGCGGATTGAGCGAAGCGCTGGGGGTCGAGGGGGGCTGGATCTATCACCCGCGCTGTTCTGCGGTGCTGGGGGATGCCAATTGCCGGTTCGATACCCGCGCGCCGGGCTATGCGGCGGAGATCGCGGCAGAGGAGATCGAGGCGGCGGTGGTGTTCCGGTTCGCCGGGCTGCCGGGGTTTGATGACCGCTGGTTTGAAAAGGGCCGGATCAAGGTGCTGAGCGGCGCTGCGGCCGGATTGGTCGGGGTCATCAAGAACGATCGGGCGCTGAAGGACGGCACGCGTGAGATCGAGTTGTGGCAGAGGCTGGGGGCGGATGTCGCGCCCGGCGATTTGCTGCGGCTGGAGGCGGGATGCGACCGGCGGGCCGAGACCTGTCGCCTGAAGTTCGACAATTTTCTGAACTTCCGTGGATTTCCGCACATGCCAGGCGAGGACTGGCTGGTGAGCTATCCGGTGCAAAGCGGCAGCAACGATGGTGGGAGCCTGTTCGGATGATACCGCAGGGGGCGCCCGAATCTGCCGGGCTGCGTGCGCTGTCTGTGGCTCGCGACTGGGTGGGAACACCCTATCAGCATCAGGCATCTGTGCGGGGCGCAGGTACGGATTGTCTGGGGCTGCTGCGCGGAATCTGGCGCAGGCTTTACGGGTGCGAGATGGAACCGATTCCGCCATATACCGCCGACTGGGCCGAGCCAGCGCACAGCGAGATGCTGTGGCTGGGATTGCGGCGGCATCTGGTGGAGGTGACGGGCGCCGAAAGTCCCGGCCAGCTTTTGTTGTTTCGCATGCGCGCGGGAGCGGTGGCCAAGCATCTGGGGATCCTGTCCCGGACCGGTCGGAACGCCGCATTCATTCATGCCTACACCGGACACGGTGTGGTCGAAAGCCCGCTTCCGGCGCCATGGCGGCGTCGGATCGTGGCGCGATTCCAATTTCCTGAAGGAGCCAGATGAATGGCGACGATTTTGCTTTCGGCGGCAGGTGCCGCGATTGGCGGCGGTTTTGGTGGCACCATTCTGGGCCTGTCGGGGGCGGTGATCGGGCGTGCGATCGGGGCGACGTTGGGTCGTGCGATCGACCAACGGTTGTTGGGTGTGGGCGCGCAATCGGTCGAGACGGGCAAGGTCGAGCGCTTTCGCCTGACGAGTGCAAGCGAGGGCGATGCCGTCGGTCGGGTTTGGGGACGGATGCGCGTCGGAGGACAGGTGATCTGGGCCACCCGGTTTTTCGAAACCAAGAGCGTGAAGAAAAGCGGGGGCAAAGGGAGCCCGAGGGTCAGGATCACAAATTACAGCTATTCGGTCAGCATGGCTCTGGCGCTCTGCGAGGGGGAGATCCTGCGCGTCGGCCGGGTCTGGGCGGATGGCACCGAGGTCGACAAATCCACGCTGAACATGCGCGTCTACACCGGCTCTGGCGATCAACTCCCCGATCCCAAGATCGAGGCAGTGGAAGGCCCGGGCATGGCGCCGGCCTATCGCGGAATCGCCTATGTGGTTTTGGAGGACTTGGCGCTGGAGCCCTACGGCAACCGGGTGCCGCAGTTCACCTTCGAGGTAATGCGTCCGGCCCAGGGCGAGTTGATTGGCGACGTGCCCGATCTAGTGCGCGGGATCGAAGCGGTGGCCTTGATCCCCGGCACCGGGGAATACGGGCTGGCGACCACGCCGGTGGAATACGCCAGTGTCGTGACGGGGCTGCAGGGGACGACATGGCTCAATTCGCTAGGGGTGCAGCAACTGTTTGCCCCGCAGGGAGAGACGGTCATTGTCAACCAGAATGCGCCGGGCGGGCAGACGGATTTCGCGCTGGCGCTGGAGACGCTGAACGAGGAATTGCCCAATTGCGGGGCCGCCTCGCTGGTGGTGTCCTGGTTCGGTGACGATCTGCGCTGTTCCAGTTGCCGGATCAGGCCGATGGTCAATGATCATACGGGTGATGGCAAGAACATGCGCTGGCAGGTGTCCGGGTTGTCGCGCGTTCAAGCCGACTTGGTGCCCAAGCTGGAGGGTGCCGACGTCTACGGAGGCACACCCGCGGATGCGGCGGTGATCGAGGCGATCGCGGCGCTACGGGCGGCGGGCAAGGCGGTGACGTTCTATCCGTTCATCCTGATGGAGCAGTTGGCGGGCAATCTGCGCACCGACCCCTGGACCGGAGAGGAGAGCCAGCCTGCGTTGCCCTGGCGCGGGCGCATCACCCTGTCGGTGGCACCGGGGCGAGTGGGGACGCCGGACCGCACGGCCGTGGCAGAGGAAGAGGTGGCCTGGTTCTTTGGCGAGGCGCAGCCCGGCGATTTCACGGTCGCGGGCGGCAAGGTAACCTATTCCGGCCCTGAGGAATGGTCTATGCGCCGCTTCATTCTGCACTATGCCCATCTGTGTGCCTTGGCCGGGGGGGTGGATGCGTTTTGCATTGGAACCGAGATGGTAGGGCTGACGCAGATCCGAGGGATGAGTGACAGCTTTCCCGCGGTCGCGGCATTCCGGCAGCTTGCGGCTGAAGTGAAGGCGATCCTGGGGCCCTCCTGCAAGATCGGCTATGCGGCGGACTGGAGCGAATATTTCGGTCACGTCACCGCCGAGGGGGATCGGTACTTTCATCTGGACCCGCTGTGGGCCGATGCCAATATCGACTTCATCGGTATCGACAATTACATGCCGTTGTCGGATTGGCGCGATGGTGAAGAGCATCTCGATGCCGGTTGGGGCGCGATTTACAATCTCGATTACCTGAAGGCCAATATCGCGGGTGGCGAGGGCTATGACTGGTATTACGCGCATGACGCGCATCGTCAGGCACAGATCCGCACGCCGATCGTCGATGGGGAACATGATGAACCGTGGATCTGGCGTTTCAAGGATCTGCGCGGCTGGTGGGGGAATTTGCACCATGATCGGATCGGTGGGGTGCGCAGCGCAACCCCTACGGCCTGGATACCCCAGTCCAAACCGATCTGGTTCACCGAAATGGGATGCGCCGCAATCGACAAGGGCACCAATCAGCCCAACAAGTTTCTGGACCCAAAAAGCTCGGAATCGAGCGCGCCCCATTTTTCGGACGGGCGGCGGGACGAGCTGATCCAGATGCAGTATCTGCGCGCGATGGTGGATTTCTGGGGTGATGGAGCGAATAACCCGATCTCGGACAGCTATGCGGGTCCGATGGTGGATATGAGCCGGGCGCATGTCTGGGCCTGGGATACGCGCCCCTTTCCACAGTTTCCGGCCAATGGTGTTTTGTGGTCGGATGCGGCGAACTATCCGCGCGGGCATTGGATTTCGGGCCGGGCTACATCGCAACCGCTGGCCAGTGTCGTTGCCGAGATCTGCGCATTGTGTGGGCTGCAAGAGATTGACGTCAGCGGGCTATATGGTGTTGTGCGCGGTTACGCGATGAGTGGTGGGCAGACCGGGCGCAGCGGATTACAGTCGTTGATGCTGGCCTATGGGTTCGAGGCGTTGGAGCGCGACGGGAAGGTGGTGTTCCGGATGCGCGACGGGCGTGTGGATGCGAAGCTGGCGCTGTCGGAGTTGGCGCTGGGGGAAAACGACACAGATCTGGAAACAACGCGCGCGCCTCAGGCAGAGACGGCCGGGCGTGTGCGGCTGGCCTATGTTGAAGCCGATGGCGATTTCGAAACCCGCGCGGTGGAAGCGGTTTTCCCCGATGAAGAGGCCGGCGTAGCGGCTGCATCCGAACTGCCGCTGGCGCTGTCGCGCGCACAGGCGCAGGGGATTGTCGAGCGTTGGCTGTCAGAGGCGCGAGTGGCGCGCGATGGTGCGAAATTCGCCTTGCCGCCGTCGTTGGGGCATCTGGGGGCGGGCGATGTGGTGGCGCTGAGCACAGTGGAGGGAGTGCGTCGCTATCGGATTGACCGGGTTGAGCGGGCAGGCGTTCTGGACGTCGAAGCGGTGCGTGTCGAACCCGGGGTTTACGAGTCTTCCGATGAGGCAGAAGAACTCGCCACTCTCAAACCCTTTGCGGCTCCGATCCCGGTGATGCCGGTGTTTCTGGATCTTCCCCTGATCAACGGGCTGGAAGATCCCTATGCGCCGCATCTGGCGGTGACTGCCTCTCCTTGGCCGGGAACTGTGGCGCTGTATTCCGCAATCGAAGATGCAGGGTATGTGCTGAACCACAGTTTTGACGGACGGGCGGTGATTGGCACAACGCAGACTGCGCTGGCAGCGGCGCAATCCGGGGTTTGGGATCGTGGCCCGGCGCTGCGTGTGCAGATCGTTGGGGGCGAGCTGGAAACGGCTTCGGTTGCTGCTGTGCTGAACGGGGCGAACCTGATGGCGATCGGTGACGGCAGTTCCGACAATTGGGAGGTTTTCCAATTCGTCGAGACGACGCTGGTGGAGCCCGGCGTTTGGGATTTGAACCTTCGACTGCGGGGGCAGGCCGGGTCCGATGCGCTGATGCCGTCTGCATGGCCTGCAGGCAGCACTGTCGTGTTGCTGGACGGTGCACCCGAGCAAATCGCGCTGCCACCTGCAGTGCGCGGTCTGGCGCGGCACTACCGGGTTGGATCGGCACAACGGAGTTACGACGATCCATCCTATCTGCATACAGTGCAGGCGTTCTCGGGGATCGGGTTGCGCCCGCTCAGCCCGTGTCACCTGCGAGCGGCAGAGAGCGGCGGCGGTTGGACGGTATCCTGGGTCCGACGCACACGGATCGACGGGGATAACTGGGACAGTTTCGAGGTGCCTTTGGGCGAGGCGGAGGAGCGCTACATGGTGCGGGTGCTCGACAATGGCGCTATCCGACGAGAAGAGATTGTGAGCGTGCCAAACTGGAGTTACAGCGCTGCAAGCAAGGCGGCGGATGGCATCGTGGGGGATTTCACGCTACAGGTTGCGCAATTGTCGGATACTTTCGGACCCGGCCTGTTTGCAGCGGTTGATGTCGAAGCCTAAGCAATGCCACGCATTGATCTCTGTGGCGGGAAACCTGATGGCGCTTGCATCGCCAAAAACAGTTTAGCGCTGCCGACGCTGGCGCATCTGATTGGTGTGCCTGTGTTTGAGCTTTTCGCCGCGCCGCCCTTCCCCTATGTCTGGGGCATCCTATCTGATAGGATCGCAGTCACGTCTAAGGAGTAGTGCAATGGCCGAAACCCGTGCGAAAGTCGCCACCGTCGATCCGGTCTGGACCCGGATTTGCGACGAGGCTGAGGCCGCCGTGCGTGACGAGCCGCTTTTGGGGGCGCTGATCCATGCGGGGCTTTTGCATCACCCGACGATGGAGCGCGCACTGGCCTATCGGTTTTCGCTGAAGCTTGCCTCGGGCGAGATGAGCGAACAAATCCTGCGCGAAATCGCCGACGAGGCCTATGGGAGTGACCCTAGGCTGGGGCAGGCGGCACGCGCCGATCTGGTGGCCGTGGTTGACCGCGATCCGGCGTGCCATCGGTTCTTGCAGCCGATCCTGTTCTTCAAGGGTTATCAGGCGTTGCAAAGCTATCGCATTGCGCATTGGCTCTGGGGGCAGGGGCGGCGGGATATGGCCTATTTCGTCCAGATGCGCACATCAGAGATGTTCGGGGTCGACATTCATCCGGCGGCGCGGATCGGCAAGGGCGTGATGATCGACCATGCTCATTCGATCGTGATCGGGGAAACAGCGGTCGTCGGCGACAATGTCTCGATGCTGCATTCCGTGACACTGGGGGGCACTGGCAAGGAAGAGGAAGATCGCCATCCGAAGATTGGTGACGGTGTGTTGATCGGGGCGGGGGCAAAAGTGTTGGGCAATATCCATGTCGGTGCCAACAGCCGGATCGCCGCCGGGTCGGTCGTCTTGTCGGATGTGCCCTGCTGCAAGACAGTGGCGGGGGTTCCTGCCAAAATCGTCGGTGAAGCTGGCTGCGATCAGCCGTCGGTCAAGATGGACCACAGGCTGAAGGGGTGCGATTGCGAGGATTGAACCGTTTTGCATGAAAAAAGGGCCGGAGCATAAGCTCCGGCCCTTTTTTCATGTTTGGGTATCAGGCCAGCATCGCGATCGGATTTTCGAGGTTCTCGACAATCGCCGCCAGCAACTCAGCGCCGAGCGCCCCGTCGATCACCCGGTGGTCGACCGACAGCGTCATCGACATCATCGTCGCTACCTCAATCTCGCCGGCCGCATTGACCACCGGCTTCTTCACCCCGGCGCCGACCGCCAGAATGGCGCCATGCGGCGGGTTGATGACCGCATCGAAGTTCTCGATCCCCATCATGCCAAGGTTGGAAATCGCGAAGGAGCCGCCCTGGTATTCATGCGGCGCAAGTTTGCGGTCGCGGGCGCGCTTGGCCAAATCCTTCATCTCGTTGGACAGTTTCGAGAGCGATTTTGCCTCGGCATCGAACAGGACTGGCGTGAACAGCCCGCCTTCGATGGCCACCGCAACCGCCACGTCCGAGGCTTTCATCTTCAGCACCCGGTCGCCCGCCCAGACGGCATTGGCATCGGGCACCGCCTGCAGCGCCAGCGCGCATGCCTTGATGATGAAGTCGTTCACGCTGAGCTTGACGCCGCGCGCCTCCAGCTTGCTGTTCAACTCGGCCCGGAAGGCCATCAGCGCATCCAGACGCACTTCGCGCCGCAGATAGAAGTGTGGGATCGTCTGCTTGGCTTCGGTCAGGCGCGCCGCAATCGTCTTGCGCATCCCGTCCAGCGGCATCTCGGTATAGGCGCGGCCTTCATAGAGCTTGGCCACGCTCGAGGCAGAGACCGGCGCCGGGGCGGCGGGTGCCGATGCGACTGGGGCAGCCGGGGCGGGCGCCGCGGCTTTCGGCGCGGCGGTGCTGCCTTCGACATCGGCCTTCACGATCCGGCCATGCGGGCCCGAGCCTTTGATAGATGCCAGATCCAGCCCCTTGTCCGCCGCGATCCGACGCGCCAGCGGCGAGGCGAAGACCCGCGCGCCATCGGCCTTGGGGGCCGCCGGAGCCGGGCTTGCCGCCGCGGCAGGGGCAGCTGCGGGTGCCGCGGCCTTGGGCGCAGGTGCCGCATCGGCGCTTTCGCCCTCTTCCAGCAGCACCGCAATCGGCGTGTTCACCTTCACACCCGCCGTGCCTTCGGCCACCAGGATCTTGCCGACGATCCCGTCGTCGACGGCTTCGAACTCCATCGTCGCCTTGTCGGTCTCGATCTCGGCCAGGATGTCGCCGGAACTGACGCTATCCCCCTCTTTCACCAGCCATTTCGCCAGTGTGCCCTCTTCCATCGTGGGCGACAGCGCGGGCATAAGAATTTCAACAGCCATTTGCGTGGGCCCCTTAGCGATATGTGACTTTTTTGACCGCCGCGACCACCTCGTCCGAGGTCACCAGCGCCAGCTTTTCCAGATTGGCCGCATAGGGCATCGGCACATCCTTGCCCGTGCAGTTGATCACCGGCGCGTCGAGGTAATCGAAGGCGCGCTCCATGATCGTGGCCGACAGGTGGTTGCCGATGCTGCCCACCGGGAAGCCCTCTTCCACGGTCACGCAGCGGTTGGTCTTCATCACCGAGGCCAGCACCGTGTCATAGTCGATCGGGCGCAGCGTACGCAGGTCGATCACCTCGGCCGAAATCCCCTCGGCGGCCAGCTTGTCGGCGGCTTCGAGCGCGTGGCTCATGCCGATGCCGAAGCTGACGATGGTAACATCCGTGCCCTCGCGCCAGATCCGCGCCTTGCCGAAGGGGATGGTGAAATCGTCCAGCACCGGCACCTCGAAGGACCGCCCGTAGAGGATCTCGTTTTCCAGGAAGATCACCGGGTTCGGGTCGCGGATCGCCTGTTTCAGCAGGCCTTTCGCATCGGCCGCCGAATAGGGCATCACCACCTTCAGACCGGGGATCTGGGCATACCAGGCGGCATAATCCTGGCTGTGTTGCGCGCCGACGCGGGCGGCCGCGCCATTCGCGCCGCGAAACACGATCGGACAGCCCATCTGGCCACCCGACATATAAAGCGTCTTGGCCGCCGAGTTGATGATCTGGTCAATCGCCTGCATCGCGAAGTTGAAGGTCATGAATTCGACGATCGGGCGCAACCCACCAAAGGCCGAACCCACCGCAATGCCGGTAAACCCGTGTTCGGTGATTGGCGTGTCGATCACCCGCTTGGCGCCGAATTCATCCAGCAGACCCTGGCTGATCTTGTAGGCGCCCTGATATTCGCCGACCTCTTCACCCATCAGGTAAACCTCGGGCGTGGTACGCATTTCTTCGGCCATCGCCTCGCGCAGGGCTTCGCGCACGGTCATCGTCTTCATCGGCGTGCCTTCGGGCCAGTCGGCCGATGCCTTGGAAACGACCGGGGCAGGGGCTTCGGCTGCGACGGGCGCTGCCGCCGCCGGGGCAGCCGCCGCGGGGGCTGCGGCAGGGGCGGGCACCGCATCGGCGCTTTCACCCTCTTCGACCAGCACTGCAATCGGCGTGTTCACCTTCACGCCCGCCGTGCCCTCGGCCACCAGGATCTTGCCGACGATCCCCTCATCGACCGCCTCGAATTCCATCGTCGCCTTGTCGGTCTCGATTTCCGCCAGGATCTGGCCGGACGTGACCGTATCCCCTTCTTTCACCAGCCATTTCGCCAGCGTGCCCTCTTCCATCGTCGGCGACAGGGCGGGCATCAGAACTTCGGTTGCCATTCTTAACTCTCCCTTACGCGTAGATGTCGGTCCACAGCTCGCTCAGGGCGGGCTCGGGGCTGGTTTTCGAGAATTCGGCGGCTTCGTTGACCACGGCCTTGATCTCTTTGTCGATGGCTTTCAGGTCGTCGTCGGTGGCATGGCCGCCGGCCAGCAGCAGCTCGCGCACATGTTCGATCGCGTCACGTTCGTCGCGCATCTTCTGCACTTCCTCGCGCGAGCGGTATTTCGCCGGGTCCGACATCGAATGGCCGCGGTAGCGATAGGTCTTCACTTCCAGAATGTAGGGGCCTTCGCCTGCGCGGCAGTGCGCCACGGCCTTCTCGCTTGCGGCCTTCACCGCCAGCACATCCATCCCATCGACCGTCTCGCCCGGGATGCCGAAGGCCTCGCCGCGGGTGTAAAGGTCGGGCGTCGAGGTCGAGCGTTTCTGCGCCGTGCCCATCGCATATTGGTTGTTCTCGATCACGAAGATCACCGGCAGCTTCCACAGCGCGGCCATGTTGAAGGTTTCGTAAACCTGGCCCTGGTTTGCCGCCCCGTCGCCGAAATAGGCGAAGGTCACATTGTCATTGCCCATGTATTTGTCGGCGAATGCCAGCCCCGCGCCCAGCGGCACCTGCGCGCCGACGATGCCATGGCCGCCGTAGAAATGCTTCTCTTTGCTGAACATGTGCATCGAGCCGCCCTTGCCCTTGGACAATCCGCCCTCGCGCCCGGTCAGCTCGGCCATCACACCCTTCGGGTCCATCCCGCAGGCCAGCATATGGCCGTGGTCGCGATAGCTGGTGATGCGCTTGTCGCCTTCTTTCGTCGCTGCCTCCAGGCCCACGACAACGGCTTCCTGCCCGATATACAGGTGGCAAAACCCCCCGATCAGACCCATGCCATAAAGCTGCCCCGCCTTTTCCTCGAAACGGCGGATCAGCAGCATGTCGCGGTAATATTTCAGCAGATCGTCCTTCGAGACATTGGCGCCTTCCGCGCCTTTTGCCTCGGGGTTCTTGCGTGTTGCCATCGGGCGGCCTCCCCAGAACAGATAGTTCAACGTTAAACTAGTTTTTAACGCAAGGCCGCGCGAAACGCAACGGCATGCTGCGCGCTTTGTGCGCGGCACGCGGCATTCCGGCGGAGAGGGCACGGCAAAACGCCCCAAGCGCGGGCTCCGGGCGGCAAATGCGAAAATATCGGGCGTTCAGCGGATGACGATTTCGTCGGCGCGGATCGTGCCCAGCACGTCGCGCGCCCGTTCGTCCAGCAGGTCCAGATCCAGATAGGCATCCGACAGGCGCATCGTCAGATTGGACATCCGCTCCGCCTCCTGACGCAGCGCATCGCGCTCGGCGCTCAGATTGGCGATCTCGGCTTCGATCTGCACCCGGCGGAACACCCCGTAAGACCCCTGCACGGCGGCAAAGGTGAAATAGGCCCCCAGCACGAACGCGACGGAGAAAAAGATCAGGGGGCCAAAGGTGGGGCGTTTCGGGGTCATGTCTGCGTGCCTCATGTGCCCAAAGCGGGCCGCCTCTTGTCGGGCGATGGGGGAATCATGCCACAAGCGACGAGTCTTGTGAATCCCTTATCTGCGCGGGGAAGCCTGATTTTCTTTGATTTTCGGGCGCTTCGGTGGGGTGCGCAGCAAAAAGGGGGCCGCGGGGCCCCCTTTGATCCGGCCCTTGATCCGGGCTCAGCCTGCGATCGAAGCCGCGTGGATCGCGGTGATCGCCTCGCCCAGTTTCGCGTCGAACTCTGCATCCGTCTGCTGCGCGCTCAGCCCTTCGGTCAGCGCGCGCGAGAACGAGGCGATGATGCCGGTGTTCTGCGCCAGGATGGCATTCGCCTCATCGCGCGAATAGCCGCCCGACAGCGCCACGACCTTCATCACCTTGGGATGATCGACCAGCGGCTTGTAGAAGTTCGGCACGCTCGGCAGGGTCAGTTTCAGCATCACCTGCATGCCCTCGGGCAGCGCGTCCAGCTGTTTCAGGATCTCGGTGCGCAGGATCGCCTCGGCCTCGGCCTTGTCGGCGATCGAGATCGTCACTTCCGGCTCGATGATCGGCATCAGACCTGCCGCGATCACCGCTTTCCCCAGCTCGAACTGCTGCGCCACGACAGCGGCGATGCCCTCGGCATTGGCCGCCGAAATCACCGAACGTTCCTTGGTGCCGAAGATCCCCGCCGCGACCGCGCGCGCCAGCAAGGCCTCCAGCCCCGGGATCGGTTTCAACATCTGGCAGCCGTTGACCTCGGCTTCCAGGCCCTTGTCGATCTTCAGGAAGGGCACGACGCCGCGTTTGTCCCACAGGTAGGTGGCGGTCGGGATGCCGTCGATGTTGCGGTCCATGGTCTGTTCGAACAGGATCGCGCCGATCACCTTGTCGCCGGTGAAGGCGGGCGATTTGATGATCCGCGAGCGCATCGCATGGATCATGTCATACATTTCGGTCTCGCCCGAATAGGCGTCCTCGTTCACGCCGTAAAGCTTCAGCGCCTTCGGGGTCGATCCGCCCGACTGATCGAGCGCGGCGATGAAGCCTTGCCCCTTTTGCATCTGTTCGGCCATTTTCGCGTTCGGCATGTCAAACTCCCGATGGTTGAGTGGCGCGCGCGGCGCCGATTGCTTTCGGGTTATCCTCTTGCACGCTGCGGTGCAATTCTGGTGACGCTAACGCGATGGAAATGGGCTGTTTTTCGCACCTTGCTGCGGCCTTGTCGGGCGGGGTGCGCAAATGTCGCGCGGCAAGGGGCGCAAAAGGCTGCGCAAATGTGCTAGACTGCGTCGCAGGCAATGCCGTGACAGGAGGTTTGAATGCCATCCTTTGCATCGCTTCTGGGGGCCGCGCTGCTGGTCTGCATCGGGTCTTTCGCCGCCGCTCAGGATGCCACCGACGTGCCCGGGGCCGCCGATCCCGAAGGCTTGCCGCGGATTTCGGGGGCGTTGATCATCGGCTACGATCAGGCGGGGTATGACGAATTCGCCTATCCCACCGCGCCGATCACCTGGGACGGGGCGCCGGGGCAGGCGCGTGTCGAGGGGCCGCACACCCGTGTGCTCTATGTCGTGCCCGACGATCGCGCCCCGCTCGAGGTGATCCGCAACTATCAGGCCGAACTGACCGATCAGGGCTATGAGCCGGTCTATGAATGCGCCGCCGAGGCCTGCGGCCCGGTCACGCCGGTCACAAAATTCCTGTATGGAATGAAGCTCGAAAATGCCGGGCAGATGAGCAAGATGGCCTTTTCCATGCCCCGGGCGGATCAGCGCTATCTGGTGATGCGCGCGCCTGCGACGGGCACGCTGGTTTCGGTCTATGCCGCGTTCGAAACCTTCGATCACTTCCCGCAGACCGCCGACAAGGTTCTGGTGCTGCTTGATGTTATCGAGGGCAAGCCGATGGAGCGGCGGATGGAACTGGTCAAGGCGGCCGAAATGGCCGGGGCCTTGGGGGCCGAAGGGCGGGTGTCGCTCTATGGTGTTCTGTTTGACTACGACAGTGCCGCATTGCGCCCTGAATCCGATGCGACCCTGGCCGAGATCGTCACGCTTCTGGCGGGTGATCCGGGGCTTGCGCTGTTTGTCGTCGGTCATACCGACATGACGGGCAGCTATGACTATAACCTTGACCTGTCGCGCCGCCGTGCGGCCGCCGTGGTTGCCGCCTTGACCGGCCGGTTCGGGGTCGCGGCGGATCGGCTGGAACCGGCCGGGGTCGGCCCGCTGGCCCCGGTGGCCCAGAACTCCACGGAAGAGGGGCGCGCGCTCAACCGCCGCGTCGAACTGGTGCAACGATGAAAGCTGTGATCGCCCTTGCCTGTGTCCTGTGCGCCGCGCCGGTCTGGGCGGACGCCCCGCAATCGGCCTGCGACTGGCTGCGCCTGGCGGCCCCCGAGGCGTTTCCGGGCGCGGATCTGGCCTATGAGACGCGGGTCGAAAAGGCCAGCGATGCGATGACGCTGTCGGTCTGTTCGGTCACCGCGCCCGAGGGCACATCGCTGACGCTGCTGCGGCGCACCGTGCCCGGCGAAACCCGCGCCGTCAGCGATCTGGTCGCAGGTTACATCGCCGAGCAGACCGCGCTGATCGGTGCCGATCCGGGGCTGGCGCCGCGCGATCTGGGCGATGCGGCGCTGTGGGACGGCACGATGCGCCAACTCGCGATCTGGAGCCATCAGGGGCAGGTCTTGATGATCTTTTCGGGATTTGGCCCGCAGGCCGAGGCGCAGGAAACCGCGCTGGCCGAAGCCATCCTTGCCGCCGGGGGCTGATCCCTCTCCCCGGGCGTGCGGGGTCGGGTGGGCAGATCCTCTGCCCACCCGACGTTTTTTCAGTGCATCAGCGCCGCGACGCCGGGCAGTTCCTTGCCTTCCATCCATTCCAGGAAGGCGCCGCCCGCGGTCGAGATATAGCTGAAATCCGCCGCGGCCCCCGCCTTGTTCAGCGCAGCGACGGTATCGCCGCCACCGGCCACCGAGATCAGCGCCCCCGCGCGGGTCAGTTCGGCCGCCTTGGCCGCGGCCGCATTGGTCGCCGCATCGAAAGGCGCGATTTCAAAGGCGCCGAGCGGGCCGTTCCAGATCAGCGTTTTCGACGCCTCGAAGACCTTGGCGATCTGCGCCACCGCTTCGGGGCCCGCATCCAGAATCATCGCATCGGCGGGGCAGGCATCGGCGGGCACCACCTCGTTTTCGGCGCCTGCCTTGAATTCGCGCGCCACAACCACATCCACCGGCAGATGGATCGCGCAGCCCGCGGCCTTGGCCTTGGCCAGGATCTCGCGTGCGGTATCGGCCATGTCATGCTCGGCCAGCGATTTGCCCACGTCGATGCCCTGCGCGACCAGGAAGGTATTGGCCATGCCGCCACCGATCACCAGATGATCGACCTTGCTGACCAGATTGCCCAGCAGGTCAAGCTTGGTCGAGACCTTGGCGCCGCCCACGACCGCCGTCACCGGACGCGCCGGATTGCCCAGTGCGGCCTCCAGCGCCTTCAGTTCGGCCTCCATCAGGCGGCCAGCGGCCGACGGCAGGATCTGCGCGATCGCCGCGGTCGAGCTGTGCGCCCGGTGCGCGGCCGAGAAGGCATCATTCACATAGACCTCACCCAGGGCGGCCATCGCGGCGGCCAGCTCGGCGTCGTTCTTCTCTTCGCCTTCGTGGAAGCGGGTATTTTCCAGCAGCAGAACCTCTCCCTCGGCCAGGGCCGCCACGGCCTTTTTCGCCGGGGCGCCGATGCAGTCGGGGGCGAAGGCCACCTTGACGCCCAATGCCTTTTCCAGCGCGGGAACCAGCGGTTTCAGGCTCATTTCCGGCACGACCTTGCCTTTCGGCCGCCCGAAATGCGCCAGCAGCACCGGCTTGCCGCCCTTGGCCAGAATGTCGCTGATGGTCGGCACGATCTTCTCGATCCGCGTCGCATCGGTGACCACGCCGTTTTCCACCGGCACGTTGATATCGACACGCACCAGCACAACCTTGCCCGCAAGGTCCATCTCGTCGAGCGTTTTCCAAGCCATTTCAATCCCCCGAAGCAAAATCCGGGGGCCGCCCCCGGGACTCGCGATCACACGCGTTCACGCAAACTTGCCCCGATGTGGCTGGGGCGTCAACGCCATGCGGCGCTTTGCCCTTCCAAAACGCGCATCCCTTCCGTAAGTTTCCCGCAAAACCCGAGGAGACCAATTCATGGCCGATATCAAAGACCCCGAAAACACCATCATCATCGAGCTGAAGGATGGCCCCGTCGTCATCGAGCTGCTGCCCGACGTGGCGCCCAAGCACAGCGCGCGGATGAAGGAACTGGCCCGCGCCGGTGCCTATGACAACGTGGCCTTCCACCGGGTGATCGAGGGCTTCATGGCCCAGACCGGCGATGTGCAGCACGCCAATATGGAAAAGGACTACAACCCCGGTCGCGCGGGCACCGGCGGTTCGGACCTGCCCGACCTGCCGGCCGAATTCTCGAAACTGCCGCATGACCGCGGCACGCTGGGCGCCGCGCGCTCGATGAACCCGAACTCGGCCAATTCGCAGTTCTTCATCAACTTCAACGACAACCATTTCCTGAACGGGCAATACACCGTTTATGGCCGCGTGATTTCGGGGATGGAGCATGTCGACAAGATCGCCCGCGGCGAGCCGCCGCGCAACCCGGACCGGATGATCTCGGTCAAGGTGGCCGCCGATGCGTAAGCTGGTTCTGGCCGCGCTGGTCTCGCTGGGGGCAAGTGGCGCCTTCGCCGAAGGGTCGGGCGTGCCCGACACCGACGGCCCGAACCTGACGCTGGAAGTCGGCGGTTCGGTTACCGGCAAGGTGGTGATTGATCTGTTGCCCGATGTGGCGCCCAAGCATGTCGAGCAGATCGTCGCGCTGGCGGGCGAGGGGGCCTATGATGATGTGGTGTTCCACCGCGTGATCGACGGCTTCATGGCGCAGACCGGCGATGTGCAATTCGGCAAGCGCGGCGGCGAAACCCGGATGGCGGGCATGGGCGGTTCGAACCGTCCCGATCTGCCGGCGGAGTTTTCCAACCGCTCTTTCGTGCGCGGCATGGTGGGCATGGCCCGCTCGTCCGACCCGAATTCGGCCAATTCGCAGTTCTTCATCATGTTCGATGCCGCGCCGCATCTGGACGGGCAATATACCATTGTCGGCCATGTGATCGAAGGCATGGAGATTGTCGATCAGCTGAAAAAGGGCAACCCGGCGGCCAACGGGCTTGTCGAGGACCCCGATTACATCGTCCACGCGACGGTGGAATGAGCCTCTGGCGCGGGGAGGGAATCTGCCCCGCGCCAACCTCCGCAGCGGCCCCGGATATGATCTGATGCGGCCCCGGTCATTAAAAATTCACACTGGTTTCTGCACTGCGGCATTGCGCAAAGGGGCGTGTTGGCCGATCTTTGCTGCCGATCAAGCCAATGTGATAAGGGTTTCGCCGCATTTTCCGGCAGATTTGCGCCCGTTCGCGCAGAGGTTGTCACAGATCAATTCTGCGGGTGCAAAGTCATGTTAGCTTTGGCATACTGGTTAAGCTGAAGGAGAACAGATATGCCCAGCAAGAAGACTGATCCGATGTCGGCCATGGCGGATCTTATGAAGGCGCCCGCCCTGGATGGCTTTTCGATGTTCATGCGCCCGCAGGCCAAGATGGCCGAGGCGCTGCTGAAACAGAACATCGAAACGCTCGATTTTCTGAAGACCCGCTTCGAGCGGGACCGCGCGATGTTGGCTGATCTGGCACAAATCGACGATCCGGCCAAGGCGATGGATCTGTGGTCAAGCTTTTGGCAACGAATGATGAGCGATTATTCGACCGAGACGACCAAGCTTGCGGCTTCGGTCACCGAAATTGCCGAACAGGCAGTGCGCACCGCTACGGAGGAGGGCGAGGCGCTGATGACGGTGGTCAATCCCAGCGAGAAGAAGTGACGACAGGGCGGGCATCCCGCCCGCCTGAATGAAAGTGGACCCATGACCAAACCTGCCTCGAAAGCGCCGCGTCCCGTGCGCGCCCGGGCGAAGGCGGCCGCCAGCGCGGTCGCCAGCCCTGCCTCCGATCCTCAGATGCATTCCCCCGATATCGCCCCGATGGACACCGCTGAAACGCCCGTGACCGGGGTGCAGCCCGCGCCGGAAAAAACCGCGCGCCCGCGCCGCAAGGCCGCGCCCGCGCAAACGACCGAACAGGAGACGCATGTGAATCAGATCAAGGTAGAGCCCGCCAAGGCAGAACCTGCCGTGAAATTGCCGGTGCCGCTGGCCCCCGCAGCCGAAGCGCCGTCCGAAACCGAAGTCAAGCGCAGCGCCGAAGAGGCTTTTGCAAGCCTTGACCATTACGTTCATGCCCAGATGGCCAAGCTCGAAGGTGGGATCTCGCCGATCTCGCTGGGTCTGGCCTATTCCGACTGGGCCGCGCATCTGGCGATGAGCCCGGGCAAACAGGCCGAACTGGTCTGGAAATCCTCGCGCAAGGTGCAGCGCCTGATGGCCGAGATGATGTGCCAGATGATGGGCGGCGACGGCGTGCCCTGCGTCGAACCGCTGAAACAGGACCGTCGTTTCTCGGGGCCGGAGTGGTCGAAATTCCCGTTCTCGCTCTATTCGCAGAGCTTCCTGCTGGCGCAGCAGTGGTGGCACAACGCCACGACCGGGATTCACGGTGTCGAGGACAAGCACGAAAAGGTGGTCGAATTCTATGGCCGTCAGTTGCTCGACATGTTCTCGCCGTCGAATTTCCTGGCGACCAACCCGCAACTGATCGCGCGGACCAAGGAAGAAGGCGGCAAGAACCTGTTGCGCGGCGCGCAATACATGATCGAGGACATGGCCAAGAAGCTGAGCGGCAAGGACGACGCCGCCTCGATCGAATTCACCCCGGGCGAGGAAGTCGCCTGCACGCCGGGCAAGGTGGTGTTCCGCAACCGCCTGATCGAGCTGATCCAATACGCGCCGACCACCGAAAAGGCGCATGCCACGCCGCTGTTGATCGTGCCGGCCTGGATCATGAAATATTACATCTTGGATCTGGCGCCGAAAGACAGCCTGATCAAGTGGCTGGTGGGGCAGGGCTTCACCGTGTTCTGCATCAGCTGGAAGAACCCCGACGAGGGCGACCGCGATCTGGGCTTTGACGACTATCGCCGTCTGGGCCCGCTGGCCGCGCTTGACGCGATCCAGGCGATCACCGGCGCCAAGAAGGTGCATGGTCTGGGCTATTGCCTCGGCGGGACCCTGATGTCGGTTACGGCGGCGGCGATGGCGCGTGACGGCGATGATCGTCTGGCCTCGCTGACGATGCTGGCGGCGCAGGTCGATTTCACCGAAGCGGGCGAGTTGAGCCTGTTCACCAATGCCGACCAGCTTGCGCTGCTGGAAGACATGATGTGGGACGAAGGCTATCTGGACAAGACCGCGATGGCCGGCACCTTCTCGATGCTGAAATCGCAGGATCTGATCTGGTCCCATATGGTGCGCGAATACATGATGGGCGAACGCGAGGCCGCGTCGGAACTCGGCGCCTGGTCGAAAGACGCGACCCGGATGCCCTACAAGATGCATTCGGAATACCTGCGCCATCTGTTCCTGAACAACGATCTGGCCGATGGCCGGATGGTGGTGGACGGCGCGCATATCTATCTGGCCGACATCAAGGCGCCGGTCTTTGCCGTGGCCACCGAACACGACCACATCGCGCCGTGGAATTCGGTGTTCAAGCTGACCTATCTGATCCGCAGCGGCGTGACCTTCGCGCTGGTTTCGGGCGGGCACAATACCGGCATCGTCGCCCCTCCGGGCAGCCCGCGGGCCAAGCACCGGCTGATGAGCCACGAACCGGGCAGCGCCCATCCGGGGCCGAAGGAATGGGCCGCCAGCGTGCCGAAGGTTCCGGGGTCGTGGTGGGGCCCCTGGGCCGAGTGGATGCGCAAGACCGGGGGGGGCGAGGATGTGACCCCGCCGCCGATGGGCAATGCCGAGGCCGGTTATCCGGTGATCGAGGCTGCGCCGGGCAGCTATGTGATGATGCGCTGATCGCGGTCGGCCATCACGGTAAAAAGGGCGCCATCGCGGCGCCCTTTTTCATTGGGGGTTTCAGTCAGTGTGTCGGATAGGCAGGGCGTCGGACAGGCGCCTCAGCGCCCTTTCCAGATCCAGCCGCCGCCCAGAATGCGCGTGCCTTCGGGCGCGTAGAAGACGCAGGCCTGACCGGGGCTGACGCCCTCTTCGGGGGACAGCAGTTCGACCTCGGCCTCGGTCGCCGAAATCGGACGGATCACCGCCGGGCGCGGCGGCCGGGTCGAGCGGACGCGCACCAGCACCTGCCATTCCGGCTGGCTCTCGAAAGGTGCATCGCCCAGCCAGTTGATCTCGCGCACCGGGATGATCCGGGTCGACAGCGCCTCTTTCGGGCCGACGATCACGCGTCGGCTGTCCGGCTCCAGTTTGACGACATAAAGCGGATCGCCCAGGCCGCCGATGCCCAGACCGCGCCGCTGGCCGATCGTGTAATGGATCACGCCCTTATGCGTGCCCAGAACATTGCCCGCCATATCCACGATCTCGCCCGGGTCGGCCGCACCGGGGCGCAGCTTTTCGATCACGCTGGCATAATTGCCGTTCGGCACGAAACAGATGTCCTGACTGTCGGGCTTGTCGGCCACCGCCAGCCCGTATTTCGCCGCCAGCGCCCGGGTTTCGGCCTTGCTGGCCAGATGTCCCAGCGGGAAGCGCAGATAGGCCAATTGTTCGGGCGTGGTCGAGAACAGGAAATAGCTCTGGTCGCGGTTCGGATCGGCCGCCGAATGCAGCTCGGGGCCGTTTTCACCCATCTTGCGCTGGATGTAATGCCCGGTGGCCATGCAATCGGCCTCCAGATCCTTGGCGGTTTCCAGCAGATCCTTGAATTTCACCCGCTCGTTGCAGCGGATGCAGGGCACCGGCGTCGCGCCCGCCAGATAGGCGTCGGCAAACTCGTCGATCACCGCCTCGCGGAAGGTGTTTTCGTAATCCAGCACATAATGCGGAAAGCCCATCGCCTCGGCCACGCGGCGGGCGTCGTGAATGTCCTGCCCCGCGCAGCACGCGCCCTTTTTCGCCAGCGCCGCGCCGTGATCGTAAAGCTGCAGCGTGACGCCCACGACATCATAGCCTTCCTCGGCCAGTTGCGCCGCCACGACCGAGCTGTCGACCCCCCCCGACATCGCCACCACGACCCGGGTTTCGGACGGGGGCTTGGCAAAACCGAGGGAATTGAGTGGAAATTCCGTGCGCATCTGAAGGGTCCTTTAACCAGACCCGGAGGAATATAGGAAAATGCGAACTACTCACAACCCCACGTTTCACCCGTCGTTAAGGCGATAAGCGCATCTTGGGCCCCACGAAGATGAAGGGGTGTGCCCATGTATCTGAAAAAAGTCGATGGTCCGCGCTCGGTCACCTTGCCGGACGGCACGATTCTGACCCGTGCGGATCTGCCGCCGAAGGAAACCCGACGCTGGGTCGCCTCTCGCAAGGCCGTGCTGGTGCAGGCTGTTGCCCATGGGCTGATTCCGCGGGCCGAGGTTCTGGAACGCTATGATCTGTCGGAAGAAGAGTTCGCACTCTGGACCGAAGCCGTGCAGAAGCATGGCATTGCCGGGCTCAAGGTAACGGCCATCCAGAAATACAGACAACTTTAGGTTGCAATGTAACAAAATCGTGCGAAGGTAACTGGGCGTTAACCAATTGCTGCAAAGGTGAATGGTGATCGAGGGATTAATGCGGAGAACCCAGGATGCGGATTTTGTTGGTGGAGGACGATCCCACGACCTCTCGCAGCATCGAACTGATGCTGACCCATGCTAATTTGAATGTCTATTGCACCGACCTTGGTGAAGAGGGAATCGACCTCGCCAAGCTCTATGACTACGATCTGATCCTGCTGGATCTGAATCTGCCCGATATGAACGGACACGAGGTTTTGCGTCAGTTGCGGCTGTCGCGTGTCGACACGCCGATCCTGATCCTGACCGGCGCCGACGATACCGAGAACAAGATCAAGGGGTTTGGTTTCGGTGCCGACGATTACATGACCAAACCGTTCCACCGCGAAGAGCTGGTGGCGCGCATTCATGCGATCATCCGGCGTTCGAAAGGTCATTCGCAATCGGTCATTCGCACCGGCAAGATCTCGGTCAACCTTGACACGAAAACCGTCGATGTGGGTGGCAAGCCCGTGCATCTGACGGGCAAGGAATACCAGATGCTGGAGCTGCTGAGCCTGCGCAAGGGCACCACGCTGACCAAGGAAATGTTCCTCAACCACCTTTACGGCGGCATGGACGAACCGGAACTCAAGATCATCGACGTTTTCATCTGCAAGCTGCGCAAGAAACTCTCCGAAGTGACGGGGGGCGATAATTACATCGAAACCGTCTGGGGCAGGGGCTATGTGCTGCGCGATCCCGACCCGGGCGAGATGGATCGCCGTGTCGCTGTCGGCGCCTGAAACAGGGGCCTCCCCTCTGGACGCTCCCTTCGGCTGACCCTATCACTTGAGGCCAGCCGAGGGGGAAGATGATGACGGGAACCGATACACCCGATGTGAGCCAGCTGACGCAGGCAGAGGCCGCGGCCGAGCTGCCGGGGCTGATCGCGGCGCTGGAGGCGGCCAATACCGCCTACCATACGCTCGACGCGCCCGAGATTTCGGATGCCGAATATGATCGGCTGAAGCGGCGTCTGGCCGAAATCGAGGCGCGCTTCCCGGCACTTGCCCGCCCCGACAGCCCGACACGCAAGATCGGGGCCGCTGTGGCCGAAGGCTTCGGCAAGGTCACCCACGAAGTCCGCATGCTCAGCCTGGAAAACGGCTTCTCGGACGAGGA
The DNA here is from genome assembly GCF_029222945.1 of Paenirhodobacter sp. CAU 1674. Taxonomy (NCBI): domain Bacteria; kingdom Pseudomonadati; phylum Pseudomonadota; class Alphaproteobacteria; order Rhodobacterales; genus Paenirhodobacter; species Paenirhodobacter sp. CAU 1674. Next base: position 117,458 of record NZ_JARHUH010000008.1, read on the forward strand.
TGTCACCGATTTCGACGCCCGCGTGCGCAGCTATCTGGGGCTGTCCCCCGACGCGCCGCTGCCCTGTACCGCTGAACCCAAGATCGACGGTTTGTCGCTGTCGCTGCGCTATGAACGCGGCGTTCTGGTGCAGGCCGCCACCCGCGGCGATGGTGAGGTCGGCGAAAACGTCACGGAAAACGCCCGCACCATCGCCGATATTCCGCAGCGCCTGACCGGGGCGCCCGACCTTCTGGAAGTGCGTGGTGAAGTCTATATGAGCCACGCCGATTTTGCCGCGCTCAACGCCCGTCAGGCCGAGCGGGGCGAGAAACCTTTTGCCAATCCCCGCAACGCCGCCGCCGGATCGCTGCGGCAACTGGATGCGCGGATCACGGCCGCGCGCCCGCTGCGTTTTTTTGCCTATGCCTGGGGGGCGCTCTCCGAACCCTTGTCCGATACCCAGATGGGTGCGATCAACCAGCTGAAAACGCTTGGGTTTCAGGTGAACCCGTTGACCGTCTTATGCGACGGGCCGCAGGACCTGCTGGCGCAATATCGCGCGATCGAACAGGCCCGCGCCAGCCTTGGCTATGACATCGACGGGGTGGTCTACAAGGTTAACGATCTGGGATTGCAGCGCCGTCTGGGGTTTCGTTCGACCACCCCGCGATGGGCGATTGCGCATAAGTTTCCGGCCGAACTGGCCTGGACCCGGCTGGAACGGATCGAAATTCAGGTCGGGCGCACCGGCGCGCTCAGCCCGGTTGCGCGGCTCGCGCCGGTGACGGTGGGCGGTGTCGTGGTCTCGAATGCGACGCTGCACAACGAGGATTACATCGCCGGGCGCGATTCCAAGGGCGCGCCGATCCGCGGTGGCAAGGACATTCGCGAAGGCGATTGGGTGCAGGTCTATCGCGCGGGCGACGTGATCCCCAAGGTCGCCGATGTCGACCTGTCGCGCCGCTCTGCCGACGCGCAACCCTATGAGTTTCCTCATAAATGCCCGGAATGCGGGTCGGATGCGATCCGCGAGGAAGGCGATGCGGTGCGGCGATGCACCGGCGGGCTGATCTGCCCGGCGCAGGCGGTCGAGAAGCTGAAGCATTTCGTCAGCCGTGGCGCCTTCGATATCGAAGGGTTGGGCGCAAAGCAGGTCGAGGCGTTCTACAGGGACGGCTGGATACGCGAACCGGCCGACATTTTCACCCTGCAACAGCGCTTTGGCAGCGGCTTGCAGCAATTGAAAAATCGCGAAGGCTGGGGGCCGAAATCGGCGCAAAACCTGTTCGATGCGATCGAGGACAAACGTAAAATTCCGCTGGCCCGGTTCATCTTTGCCCTGGGGCTGCGCCATGTCGGCGACAGCACGGCGACGCTTCTGGCCCACCAGTTCGGCACCTGGGAGCGGTTGGCCAAAGTGGTCGAAGAGGCCGACAATTTCCAGGGCCCCGCGTGGGAGGAACTACTGGCGATCGATGGCGTGGGCGAAACCACCGCGCGTTCGCTGATCGCCTCGCTCAATCATTCCGCCGACGCGCAAGCGGTGAAGAACCTGTTGCAATGGGTCACGCCCGAACCCGCGCAGCCCCGCGCCGTGGCCGACAGCGAAATTGCCGGGCTGACGGTGGTGTTCACCGGCACGCTGGAGCGGATGACTCGGGCCGAGGCGAAGGCCCGGGCCGAGGCGCTTGGCGCCAAGGTCGCGGGCTCGGTCTCGGCCAAGACCGACATTCTGATTGCCGGTCCGGGGGCGGGGTCGAAGGCGAAGAAAGCCGCCGAACTGGGCGTGCGCGTCATCGACGAAGACGCCTGGTTGGCGATCGCGGGGGGGACATGACGGGGCGGCCGCCGATCCTGTTTCCTCTGTTTGCCGAGGTCGAGACCCTGCCGGGGATCGGCCCGAAAACCGCGCAGAGCTTTGCGGCAGCGGGTCTGGCGCGGCCACGCGACGTGGCGTTGACCCTGCCGCATTCGGTGATCGACCGCCGCCCCGTCGCGACGATCCGCGATGTGGTGCCGCCCGCCATCGTCAGCGTCGAGGTCAGTGTCGAGGCGCATATTTCGGCGCGCACCCGGGGCGGACCCAGCCGTGTGCAGGTGCGCGATGCGCAGGCGGAATTTCAGCTCGTATTCTTTCACGCGCGCGGAGATTTCCTGACAAAACAGCTGCCTGAGGGCGAACGGCGGATCGTTTCGGGCAAGCTCGAACTTTTCGACGGGATTGCGCAGATGGTCCATCCCGACCACATCCTGCGCCCCGACGAGGCCGACAAGCTGCCGCGGTTCGAGCCGGTCTATCCGCTCAGCGCGGGCATCACCCAGCGGCAGATGGCGCAGGCGGCGGCCGGGGCGCTGGCGCGATTGCCCGATCTGGAGGACTGGATCGACCCGTCGCTGAAGGCGCGCGAGGGCTGGCCCGATTGGGCCGATGCGCTGCGTGCGGCCCATGCGCCCGCCAGTGTGGCCGACACGGCCAGCACCGCACCCGCCCGCGCACGTCTGGCCTATGACGAATTGTTCGCGCATCAGATGACGCTGGCGCTGGCCCGTCGGCAGGCCCGCCGCACCAAGGGCCGGGTGACCCGGGGCACCGGCGCGCTGGCGCACAAGGTTCTGGGCGCCTTGCCCTACACGCCCACCGCGGCGCAGACCCGCGCGATTGCCGAAATCACCGCCGACATGGCCGAGCCGCGCCGAATGAACCGTCTTCTGCAGGGCGATGTGGGCGCGGGCAAGACGCTGGTCGCGTTCATGGCGCTGCTGGCGGCGGTCGAGGCGGGCGGGCAGGGCGTGATGATGGCGCCGACCGAAATCCTTGCGCGACAGCATCTGGATGGTCTGGCGCCGCTGGCGGCCTCGGCGGGGGTGCGGCTCGACATCCTGACCGGCCGCGACAAGGGGGCGGAGCGGGCGGCCAAGCTGGCCGATCTGGCGGCGGGACGGATCGGTATTCTGGTCGGCACCCATGCGGTTTTCCAGAAAGACGTTGTTTTTCAGGATCTTCGCCTTGTCGTTATTGACGAGCAGCATCGGTTTGGCGTGGCGCAACGGATGGAACTGGGCGCAAAGGGGGCTGCGGCGGACGTTCTGGTGATGACCGCAACGCCGATCCCGCGCAGCCTGGCGCTGGCGCAATATGGCGATATGGACCTGAGCCTGCTGAACGAAAAGCCGCCCGGGCGCCAGCCGGTGAAGACCGCGCTGATTTCGACCGCGCGGCTGGACGAGGTGGTGGCGCATCTGGCCCGCGCGGTGGCCGAGGGGCGGCAGGCCTATTGGGTCTGCCCTCTGGTCGAGGAAAGCGAACATGTCGATCTGGCCTCGGCCGAGGAACGCTTCCGCAGCCTGCGCGCGGCCCTGGGCGAGGGGATCGTGGGGCTGGTGCACGGTCAGATGCCGGTGGCGGAAAAAGACGCGGCCATGGCCGATTTCATCGCCGGGCGCACGCGCGTTCTGGTGGCGACGACGGTGATCGAGGTGGGCGTGAACGTGCCCGCAGCCTCGATCATGGTGATCGAACGGGCCGAGACCTTCGGTCTGGCGCAATTGCATCAGCTGCGCGGGCGGGTCGGGCGCGGGGCAGCGGAATCGACCTGCCTGATGCTCTATCAGACGCCGCTGAGCGAAACCGGCGAGCGGCGCCTGCAGATCCTGCGCGAGACCGAGGATGGGTTCCGCATCGCCGAAGAAGACCTTGCGATGCGGGGCGCGGGCGATGTGATCGGCACTGCGCAATCGGGGCTGCCGCGGTTTCGTATCGCCGATCTGGAGCGGCAGGCGGGCCTGATGGCGGTGGCGCAAAGCGATGCGCGCGCGCTGCTGACGACCGACCCCGACCTGACCGGACCGCGCGGGCGCGCGGCGCGCATCGCGCTGTGGCTGATGGAGCAGGACCGGGCGATCCGGCTGATCGACGTCGGTTGAGAGAGTGGCGCCTGTTAATCGGCGCCTAAGATTTTCGCGATATGTGGGAGGGGCCATCAGGGAAAGGGTCCATCCGTGCATTTTCTGCGCCGTTCCGCACCGCAAAACCAAATCCGGGTCGAGGACGAGTTGGCGGCCATCTTCGGCGCGCATCTTGTTCTGCGTTTCGATCCGCAGGGCACGATCCGCGAGGTGAATGACACGTTCTGTGCGCTGACTGGCCATGCGCGCACGGCCGTGGTGGGGCAACCCTACGGCGTTCTGCTGCGTGCCAAGGATAGGGACCTGCCCGAAACCGCCGCGATCTGGTCGGCACTCGCCACGGGCGAGGCGGTGAACCGGATCTTGCCCTGGCTCAATGCCGCAGGCGAGGAAACCTGGCAGGATGTGACCTTTACGCCCGTGAAGGATGCATCAGGAAAAATCTTGCATGTGCTCGCCCTGGCGCGGGAAATCTCGAATTTCCATTTGCGCAGACGCGACAATCGCAGCCAGGTCGATGCGGTGAAACGCTCGATGGCGGTGATCGAATTCAATCTGGATGGCACAATTCTGGATGCCAATGACCTGTTTCTGGCGACGATGGGCTATCGGGCCGATGAGATCAGGGGAAAACATCACCGTATCTTCGTTGATCCGGCCGAGGCGTCCTCGCCGGACTATGCCGCATTCTGGGCGCGCCTGACCGCGGGATCTTCGGAAAAAGGGCAGGTCAAGCGGCTGGACAAGGCCGGGAAGGTGCGCTGGCTGGAAGCGACCTATGAGACGCTGATCGACCCCGAGGGGCGGCCCTTCAAGGTGGTGAAATATGCCTTCGACATCACGGAGGCGAAAAACATGGCTGCGGATGCGGCTTCGCAGATTGCCGCGATTCAAAAGGTGCAGGCCGTGATCGAATTCGATCCGCTGGGCAATATCGTGCAGGCGAACCAGAATTTCTGTGATGTCATGGGCTATGACGCGGCCGAGATTATCGGCAAGCATCACGGTATCTTCGTCGATCCCGGCTACCGCCAGTCGGCCGACTACGAGGCGTTCTGGGACAGGCTGCGTGCCGGCACTCCGATCGAGGACAAGTTTGAACGCATCGGCAAGGGTGGGCGCCGGGTGTATATTCGCGCCAGCTACAACCCGATCCGCGACGCCGCCGGGAAGGTCATCAAGGTGGTGAAATTTGCCATCGACATGACGCTGTTTCAGGTCACCGCCGACACGATGCTGCACGGGCTCAAGAAGCTGGCCGCGGGGGATCTTTCCGTGCGGCTGACGCAAAACCTGGGCGAACTTGATGCGATTCGGGTCGAATTCAATACGGCGATCGAAAAAATCGAAAGCGTGATCGGTGGCGTGATCGAGCGATCGCGCAGCATCTCGGGCGAGACCGAGGCGATCACCGGCGCAACCAACGAACTGGCGCGGCGGACCGAACATCAGGCCGCAACGCTGGAGGAAAGCGCGGCGGCGCTGGCGGAATTGTCCAGTTCTGTGAAGACCGCGGCCGCAATGGCTGTCGCTGCCGAACAGAAAGCCGCCCGTGCGCGCAGCGATACCGCAGATTCGGCCCAGGTGGTGGGCGAAGCGGTAACGGCGATGGATGCCATCGCGGATTCGTCGCGTCAGATTTCGTCGATCACCAATGTCATCGACGATATTGCCTTCCAGACCAACCTTCTGGCGCTGAATGCCGGGGTCGAGGCGGCGCGGGCCGGTGATGCCGGGCGCGGGTTTGCCGTGGTCGCCTCGGAGGTGCGGGCGCTTGCGCAGCGCTCCTCCGAGGCGGCTAAGGAAATCGAGCATCTGATTTCCGCCTCGCATGCCCAGGTCGATCAGGGGGTGAAGCTCGTCGGTCAGACCGGCGATGCGCTGCGCACGATCCAGGCTACGGTCATGGATATCCATGAAAGCGTGATGCAGATCTCGAATGCGGCGCAGGAACAGGCGACCGGACTGGCGGAAATGAATGTGGCGGTGAACCAGCTGGATCAAGCGACGCAACAGAACGCAGGTATGGCCGAACAAACAAACGCATCAGTGCAAAGCCTGCGGACGTCTGTGCAGGACATGCAATCCGACGTCGCCTTCTTCGCAGTCGAGCCCGAGGCGGGGGCAGATCACCGGGTTGTGCCGGAGGCGTTCGCGCGGATCGCCTGATACATGTCGCACTTCACCGTGCACGGGGCGGTGTCAGACAATGGCGCCAGTCCTGACCGCGATGACAGCAACGCGTCAACCGCCGGGCCATATGTCGCGGGTTGGAACAACCGCAAAAGACCTTTGGACAGGGTATGTTTTCATTTTGTTCTCAAAAATGGTTTACATTGAGTGAACAATGTGAGAACAAATAAACAACAAGGAACGGAGGTCACCAGATGCGTCAAGATTTGAAAGAGATTTTCGCCCGGAACCGTTCGGGTCTTCTGCACGATGCCTTGGGGGCGATGTCGCTTTGCATCACCTTCGTTGCCGTCCTTTATTTTCCGGGTCTGTTCTAAGACCCAATCCTGTCACTGCCTCGCGCTTTCGCCTGCCGCACCTGTCCCCAAACCTGCGGCCCGCCTGTCCCAAGGCACACTGGCCTTGAAAGCGCTACTATGCACCGCCATCCCCGGATGGCGGTGTTTTTTTGAGATTAGCCGATGAAACTCAGAATCTGTAGCCGATCCTGAGCCCGCCCCAATGCTGCCCATTGACGATGATCGGCGCGGACAGATCCTTCATCAGGACATATTGGCCACCCCCCATGTCCCGGCGATAGATCTGCAACACGAAAGGCGCGTGCGATTGACCGGCTCGCAACCCGACCCGATCGTTGAATATCCGCCGGTTCCGGCAATTGGCGGCATTCCAGACCGGATCAGGACTTTGCGGATGCGAGAACCTGCGGTTATGCGTCGGAAGATAGCCATTCCGATCGACCGCGGCGCAAAAGACGATGTGAGGGTCCAGATCAAGCGCGGCCTCCTGGATGGCGGGCAAAACCGCATCGGTGAACCGGGTAAAAGACGCCATGACTTGCGGGGGATCGGTGCCCGGAATCTCCGTGTACCGCTGGCTGAACAGCTCGGCCTGGGTGATCCGTCCGCTGCGGATACCTTCCGCAAAGGCGTCACCGACGTGTCGCGCCGCCTTCTGTGCAAAGCGGATCAGTGCGCTATCCGCAATCGCACCGCCCATCACCACCGCATCCTGCACGATGGTTTCACCGACTGAAATTAGCCCATTGATACGCTTGCGGGCCGATTGCACCTGTGCGGCGGTCTCCTCCATGCCGGTGCTCATCCGGGTGAAGGCGGGCGCAAACCGGGCATTCGCACCGCGCACGGTTTCCGCGCGTTCGGCAATATCGGCCACCGCCGCGCGGGTTCGGGCGACGCTTTCGGTCATCTGCCCCATGGCGGTATCGGACTCGGCCGCCCCGGTCAGAACCGCTTCGGCATGGCCCGAAATCGCGCCGGCTTCCTTGCGCAGCACGTCGATACCTTCGCTCAATCCGGTCACCGCCGTACCGATCCCTTCCGCGGCATTGGCCGTCTTGCGTGACAATTCGTTGATCGCCTCGGCTACCACGGCAAAGCCGCGCCCGGCATCGCCGGCACGCACCGCCTCGATCTTGGCATTAATGGCCAGAATATTGACCTGCGTCGCAATCGCGCGAATTTCGGTGTTTTCCGCCTGCACCGTGGCCAGCGTTTGCGTCACCTCGGCCATGCGATTCACCACTGACTGCACCCAGCCGGCGATTTTGCGCGCGTGATCGCCGGTTTCGCGCAGCTGTGCGACGGTTTGCGCGACCGCCTCCATCGTGGTCTGCGCGGCGCCCGAGACCAGATCGACCCCGGAAATCACGCGGGAATTGGCCTCTTGCACGGTGCCGGCAGCGCCCTGTGCTTCGCTCAGCAATGCCAGTTGCGCGGTCGTTGTGGCGGCCAGAGTGTCAAGTGCGCCGGCCACGTCGACGATGTCACGGCCAAGCGTCAGCGCCTGATTGGCGATGCGGTCCAGCGGCGCGCCCGAGGGGGCCCCGGGCGTTTGGGAAAGATCGTTCATGGGCGCTCCGACGAGAATTTCCCGAAGCCTAGCCCAGTCGCCTTTCGCTCAGGTTAATGCCAGCGCCGCCAGTGTCGCATCGGGCGCCAGCAGGATCGAGGCATGCCGGTTGGGGTAATCGCGCGCGGCGGTCAGCACCTCGTAATCGGCAAAGGGCGGCTGCGGCACCGACCCGCCTTTCAGCATGGCGGCCAGTTCTGCGCGCAGCTGCTGCACCTGGTGCGCGTCGCAGCCGATCACCGCCGCGCCGAAGATCGCGGCCGACGCCTGCCCAAGCGCGCAGGCATGCACCTGCTGACTGTAGTGCGTGATCCGTCCCGCCTCGGTCCGCAGGGCCACCGTCACGGTCGAGCCACAGAGCGGCGCGCGTTTGGTGGCCGTCGCTTCTGCGTCCGGTAGCGGGTCGGTATGCGGCATGTCGGCGGCCAGCGCGAGGATGCGCTGCGAGTAAAGCTTCATCAGATCGGCGTCGCTCATGGCTTTCCCCTTGCTGCGTTGCGCGATAGATAGGACGCCACGCCGCCAGAGGAAAGATGCGATGCCCTTCGATATTGCCAGCCTGAAATTCGATGCCAAGGGCCTGATCCCCGCAATCGCGCAAGATCCCGCGACGGGCGAGGTCTTGATGATGGCCTGGATGAATGCCGAAAGCCTGGCGCGCACGCTGGAAACCGGGCAGGTGACCTATTGGTCGCGCTCGCGCAATGCGTTCTGGGCCAAGGGCGAAAGCTCGGGCCATGTGCAGAAGCTGATCGAGCTGCGGGTGGATTGCGACCGCGATTGCCTGCTGCTGCTGGTCGATCAGACGGGCCCTGCCTGTCATACCAATCGGCGCAGCTGTTTCTATACCGCCCTGCGCGAGGGGGACGAGGTCGAGATCATGAAACCGATGGCAGAGTAAGCGGGCGCCCGGGCGCGGTGTCAGCCCAGCCCGACCATGCGGCGGATATCTGTGGGGCTGGCGCCTTCTGCGCGGTATCTGGACAGGGCACGCGCATCGTCGCGCTTGGCCAGACGTTTGCCGTTTTCGTCCCGTATTAGTTTGTGATGGCAATAGGCTGGCGTTGGAAGTTCAAGTAACTTCTGAAGTATCACATGGATTTTCGTTGCCTCGAACAGATCGGCGCCGCGGGTGACCTGGGTCACGCCCTGCGCCGCGTCGTCCAGCACCACGGACAGGTGATAAGAGGTGCCCATATCACGCCGCGCCAGCACCACATCGCCGACGGTGTCGATCATCTGCTGTGGCGTGATCTGGTGAACGCCGCGGTGTTGATCGCATATTTCTTCGAATGAACAATGGGTTGCAGCGCGTTTCATGTCCAGGCGCATGGCCGTGTCGGGCAAGGGTCGGCCGGGGCGGTGCGCGCCGGTCTGGCGGCAGGTGCCGGGATAGATGATGCCGTCGGGGCCCAGGGGCGCGCCCTCCTGCGGGGCGCTGGTTGCGGCCTCGATGTCGCGCCGGCTGCAGGTGCAGCTATAGATGATCCCGTTTTCCCACAATCTTTCAAGGGTTTGCCGGTAGATATTCAGGCGTTCCGACTGACGCATCACAGGCCCGTCCCAAGTGATACCCAGCCAGCGCAGATCGTCATAGATCTGCGCTTCCCATGCCGGTTTGGCGCGTTGCCGGTCGATATCTTCGATCCGCAACAGGAAGCGCCCGCCCGCCGCCCGGGCCATGTCATGCGCCAGCAGAGCGCTATAGGCATGGCCCAGATGCAGGGGCCCGGTCGGGCTGGGCGCGAACCGGGTAATCACCTTAGCTTTGCTCCGCAAGCCATTGATTAAACGTTTCTTTGGCGCGATCTGTGTAACCTTTGTAGCGATCCTTGCGGCCTTTGCGGCCGCCGCGCGCTGCGTCCAGTGGCGGGAACAGGCCGAAGTTCACATTCATCGGCTGAAAGGTCTTGGCCTCTGCGCCGCCGGTAATGTGGTTCACCAGACTGCCCATCGCGGTTTCGTAGCCAGGGGGCGGCAGGTCGCCGCCCTTGATCTCGGCCGCCGCCATACGCCCGGCCAGCAATCCCATTGCGGCGCTTTCGACATAGCCTTCGACCCCGGTAATCTGCCCGGCGAAGCGGATATTGGGGCGCGATTTCAGCCGCATCCGGGTGTCCAGCAGCGTGGGAGAGTTGATGAACGTGTTGCGATGAATTCCGCCAAGCCGCGCAAAACTGGCCTCTTCCAGCCCGGGAATCATTTTGAAAACAGACGTTTGCGCGCCATATTTCATCTTCGTCTGGAAGCCGACGATATTGTAAAGGGTGCCCAGTGCATTGTCGCGGCGCAGCTGCACGACGGCATAGGCCTTTTCCTCGGGCTTGTGCGCATTGGTCAGGCCCACCGGCTTCATCGGACCGTGGCGCAGGGTCTCGCGGCCGCGTTCGGCCATCACCTCGATCGGCAGGCAGCCATCGAAATAGCCCGCGGTCTCGCCCTCGTGAAACTCGGTCTTTTCGGCCGCCAGCAGGGCGTCGATGAAGGCCTCGTATTGCGGCTTGGTCATCGGGCAGTTGATATAGGCGGTCTGTTCTTCCAGCGTCTCGCCCTTGTCGTAGCGGCTTTGCTTCCAGGCGATATCCATGTTGATCGTCTCGGCATAGACGATGGGGGCGATCGCATCGAAGAAGGCCAGCGACTCGGCGCCGGTATGCGCGCGGATGCTTTCGGCCAGCGCGCCCGAGGTCAGCGGACCGGTCGCGACGATCCAATGGCCATGCTCGGGCAGGGCGGTCACTTCCTCGGTCGAGAAGCTGATCAGCGGATGGGCCCGCAGCGCGGCGGTGACGGCGCCGGAAAAGGCGTCGCGGTCCACCGCCAGCGCCCCGCCCGCGGGCAGGCGGTGGCGCGTGGCCATCTCCATCAGCAACCCCGAGGCCGCGCGCATTTCCCAATGCAGCAGGCCCACGGCATTGCGTTCGTCATCGTCCGAGCGGAACGAGTTCGAACAGACCATTTCGGCGAAATCGCCGGTGCGATGCGCGAAGGTTTCCACCTTGGGGCGCATTTCGTGAAGCACGACGGGCACCCCGGCCTGGGCTGCCTGCCAGGCAGCCTCGGACCCGGCCATGCCGCCGCCGATGATGTGAAGCGTTTCCATGCGCGCGTGATAGCGCCCCGGCGCGCGCGGTGCAATCATGCCCGCGTCAGATCAAGGCGATGCGTTCGCGCCGTTCGGGGTCGGGGAAGGGGCGATACAGTCCCATGTCGACGCGGGCGATCATGCCATGCATCAGTTCGTAATGTCGGGCAGAGATGTCGTCGCTTTGCCCTGCGGCATGAAAGGCGCGTTCCAGCGCGGCCATATCCGCGACCTCGATTTCCAGCAAAAAGTCGGTATGGGCGCCCGAGGCCAGCCCCAGCTTGCGCCGCATCAGCCGCCAGCCCTGCACCTCGCCGCTGGCGCGCAGCGTATCAAGCCAGGATTCGACCGCGCTGGCGAATGTCAGCGCGCGCGCGTCGCTTTTGAGTTCGATCATGCAGTGATAGAGGTTCATCGCATCCTCCGCTTTCGCGGCCAGAGAACCATGAAGCCGTTGAAATTCCCTTAAGCGCCGCAGGCAATCCTCCTGCGGCGGGGGTGGCGCCCGGGATCGGCGCGTCGCGCAGCAAAAAGGGGCGCCTGTCGACGCCCCTTGTGCAACTTTGCGATCCGGGGGGGCGGCTCAGCCACCCACCAAGCCCGGGAAGAAATCGACGAAGCCGCGGCGGTCGAAAGTCGTGCCGCCCTGCTGGCCGAAGGTCGCCTTGATGCCGACGCCGATATAGCTTTCGCTGGTTTTGCCATCGAATTCCATCACGCCCACTTCGCCGGTCATCTTGAGGCCCGGGCTCAGGTCATAGGCGGCGGTCACGCCCAGCTGGGTGATATCGGTGTCTTCGATGTCCATATAGCCAAAGCGCCCGCCCAGATCGAACTGGTCGTTCAGCGCATAGGCGCCGCTCAGCGTCAGCGCGTTGGCATCGGCGCCGTCACCGTCGACATGGGTCAGCGCGCCGTCATAAGAGATCAGCCCATACTGGCCCGCCGCTTCCGCGCCGTAGAAATCGACGCTGCCGTTTTCAACCCAGTCGCGGCCCACGAACAGGCCGACTGCGGTGGCATCGTTCAGGTGGTAGCCGCCGTGCAGCGTGAAGGCATGCGAGTCGAGATCGGTATCGTCGAGCAAGCGCAGCGCCATGTCGCCTTGCACCGAGAACTGGGGCGAGAACGCATATTCCATCGACCCCGACAGTTCGGATTTGTTCGCGCCGCTCAGGTCGTTGCCCACGAAAGCGCCATAATCGAAGCCGACTTCGGCGTTGACGACCTCGGCCATGCCGACCTGCGGCAGTGCCGCCGCCGTGCACAGGACGGCAGCCAGAAGCTTTTTCATCTCAGACCTCATGTGTTTCCCTCTGAATTCGAGGGGGTTTGTTGTTCTTCTTCTTCATCGCTCTGTTCGGCGATGCGTGCAACCGAAACCACTTCTTCACCCTTGGCGGTGTCGAACACTTTTACGCCACCAGCCGAGCGCGAACGGAAGGAAATCCCCGCCACGGGGCAGCGGATCGACTGGCCGGTCGAGGTGGCCAGCATCACCTGGTCGGTTTCCTCGACCGGGAAGGAGGCGACGAGAGCGCCTGTCCGCTCGGTCATCTTGAAGGCGCCCACGCCCTGACCGCCACGGCCGCGCACCGGGTAGTCGTGGCTCGACGAGATCTTGCCTACGCCTTTGGCGGTGATCGTCAGGATCAGGTTCTGCGCCGCGCGCATTTCGGCATAGCGCTCATCCGAGAGCACACCTTCGCCCGCCTCGACGGTCTCGTCCTCGACCTCGGCGCTGTCTTCCTCGCCAGCTTCGGCGCCCATCTCGGCACGGAAGCGCTTGAGGAAGGCGGCCCGTTCCCAGGGCTCGGCCTCGAAATGGCGGATCACCGACATCGAGACGACCTTGTCCCCCTCGGCCAGACGCACACCGCGCACGCCGGTCGAAGAGCGGCCCTTGAAGACGCGCACTTCCGGCACCGGGAAGCGGATCGCGCGGCCGCCGGCCATGACCAGCATGATGTCGTCATCTTCCGAACACATCCGGGTGTCGACCAGCGTCACGCCTTCGGGCAGTTCCATCGCGCGCTTGCCGTTGCGCATCACCTTGGCGAAATCCGACAAGGCATTGCGCCGCACGTCGCCATCCGAGGTGGCAAAGAAGACCTGGTAATCGTCCCATTCCTCTTCGGGCGCATCGACGGGCATCAGCGAGGCGATCGAGACCCCCTGCGGGATCGGCAGGATGTTGATGATCGCCTTGCCCTTGGCGGTGCGCCCGGCCAGCGGCAGGCGCCAGCATTTGAGGCTGTAGACCATGCCATCGGTGGTGAAGAACAGAAGCTGCGTGTGGGTGTTGGCCACGAACAGCGTGGTCACCACATCGTCTTCCTTGGTCGCCATCGAGGACAGGCCCTTGCCGCCGCGCCGCTGCGCGCGGAATTCGGCCAGCGAGGTGCGCTTGATATAGCCGCCCGAGGTGATGGTCACGACCATGTCCTCGCGCTCGATCAGATCCTCGTCGTCCAGATCGCCGGCCCAGTCGACAATCTCGGTGCGGCGCGGCACGGCGAACTGTTCGCGCACTTCGCGCAGCTCGTCCGAGATGATCGCCATGATCCGTTCGCGCGAGCCCAGGATTTCCAGATAGTCGCGGATCTTCGCGGCCAGCGCCTGCAGCTCGTCGGTGACTTCCTGCACGCCCATCGCGGTCAGACGCTGCAGCCGCAGGTCCAGGATGGCCCGGGCCTGAATCTCGCTCAGGTTATAGGTGCCATCGTCGTTCATCGGATGCAGCGGGTCGTCGATCAGCCGCAGATATTCGGCGATCTCATGCGCGGGCCAGCGCCGCGTCATCAGCTTTTCGCGGGCCTCGGACGCATCGGCCGAGGCGCGGATGGTGCGCACCACCTCGTCGACGTTCGACACCGCCACCGCCAGACCGCACAGGATGTGGCTGCGCTCGCGTGCCTTGCGCAGCTCGAACGCGGTGCGCCGTGCCACCACTTCCTCGCGGAAGGTGATGAAATGGGTCAGAAAATCGCGCAGGGTCAGGGTCTCGGGGCGGCCGCCGTTCAGCGCCAGCATGTTGCAGCCGAACGAGGTTTGCAGCGGCGTGAAGCGATACAGCTGGTTCAGCACCACATCGGCGGTCGCATCGCGCTTCAGTTCGATCACCACGCGCACGCCGACCCGGTCGGATTCATCGGCAATATGGGCGATGCCCTCCAGCCGCTTGTCGCGCACCAGTTCCGCGATCTTCTCGATCATCGCGGCCTTGTTCACCTGATAGGGGATTTCCTCGACGATGATCGCATAGCGGTCCTTGCGGATTTCCTCGATCTTCGTCTTGGCCCGGATGATGACGCTGCCGCGCCCTTCCAGATAGGCCTTGCGCGCGCCGCCGCGGCCCATGATCTGCGCGCCGGTCGGGAAATCCGGGGCGGGGATGATTTCCATCAGCGCCTCGGTCGACATGTCGGGATTGTCGATCAGCGCCAGCGTCGCGGTGCAGACCTCGCCCAGGTTGTGCGGCGGAATGTTGGTGGCCATGCCGACGGCGATGCCGCCCGCGCCATTGACCAGCATGTTCGGGAACCGCGCCGGCAGCACCGTGGGTTCGCGGTCCTTGCCGTCGTAGTTGTCCTGAAAGTCGACCGTGTCTTTTTCGATGTCGGTCAGCAGGAAGGCCGAGGGCTTGTCCATGCGCACTTCGGTGTAGCGCATCGCCGCCGCCGAGTCGCCGTCCATCGAGCCGAAGTTGCCCTGACCGTCCAGCAGCGGCAGCGACATCGAGAAATCCTGTGCCATCCGCACCAGCGCGTCATAGATCGCCGCGTCGCCGTGCGGGTGGTATTTCCCCATCACGTCGCCGACCGGACGGGCCGATTTGCGATAGGGCTTGTCATGCGTGTTGCCGGTCTCGTGCATCGCATAGAGGATGCGCCGGTGCACCGGCTTCAGCCCGTCACGCAGATCGGGAATCGCGCGCGACACGATCACGCTCATCGCGTAATCGAGATAGGCTGTCTTCATCTCTTCGGCGATGGAAACCGTCGGCCCGTCATAGGTCGGGCGTTTGGGGCCTTCGTCGAGGATTTCCGGGGTCTCGGGGGTGTCGGTCACACGCGTCTCGTTCTTCTAGATCTTGTTGGCCCGACTTATAACCTATCCCAGCGCTTGGGCGCAATCGCGAAGGCTGTGCCTCTGGCTGACCGGCGGATCTGAGTATTTTTGCCAAGAAGAAGCGGCAGGGCTTCTCCTGGCCCAAATACTCCCGCCGGAGGCATCCGGGGGTGGCCGGGCGCTGCGGGCAGGGATCAGGCGCCGCGTCGGGCGGCGCGGTAGGCCATGACCCAGAGCACCGCGAAGGCCAGCGACCCCACGGCGTTCAGGTTGGCCATGGTGATGCCGAAGATGTCCCACACGATTTCATCGCAGCGCACCAGCGGTGCGGCCTGGATCTGCGCCAGCAGGTCGGTGGCCGATCCGGTGCCCACCGGGTTCGAGGTGCAGCTGTCGGGGCCGGCGAAGATGTGCCGCTCCACCCCCGAATGATAGATCCCGAGCGCGGCGGTGGTCAGTGCGGCCAATGCGCCGAAGAAGGCCAGTGCCAGCGGCAGGCGGAACAGCACGATCATCCCGCCCAGAACCGCCGCCACCAGATGTGGCCAGCGTTGCAGGATGCACAGATCGCACGGCGGGTAGCCCAGCGACTGGAAGATCAGCGCCCCGATCAGCACCGCGGCCGATCCGGCGGCGGCCAGGGCAATCATCTGACGGGGGGACAGGAAGGTCAGCATCACAGATACCTCAGCGCATAGAAGCCGCCGATCAGCAGCACGACGAAAGCGGTGAACAGCGGGCCAAGCCAGCGTTCGATGAAGGCCTTGATCGGCGCGCCGAACTGCCACAGCAGGCCCGCCACGATGAAGAAGCGCAACGCGCGCGCCAGCACCGACACGCCCATGAACAGCGGCAGCGACAGCTGTGTCGCCCCCGAGAAGATCGTGATGACCTTGTAGGGGAAGGGCGTGACACCCGCCACCAGCACCGCCCAGCCGCCGTATTCATTGAAGCGGGCGGCCAGTTGGTCGAACTGATCGGCCTTGCCGTAGAATTCCAGGATCGGCTGGCCCAGCGTATCCATGAAGCCATAGCCGATCGCATAGCCCAGACAGCCGCCCAGCACCGAGGCCAGCGTCGCCACCGCAGCGATCACGAAGGCCCGGTGGCGTGCGGCCAGAATCATCGGGATCATCAGCACGTCGGGCGGGATCGGAAAGACCGAGCTTTCGATGAAGGCCACAGCAGCCAGTGCCCACATGGCATGGCGGTGTGCGGCCAGGCCCATCGTCCAGGTGTAAAGCCGTTGGATCATTCGTTGCCCTCGCGTCGCGCCCCTTGTGCATCGCCCGCCCGTGCGGTGCCGTCAAGCGGCGGTTGCGAAATTGCTCTGTCGTGCGCTGCCGCAAGCGGTTACTCTCGGCATCGTGACTGTGGAGGGGGTTAGCGATGAAGTGGCAGGGGCGGCGCGGCAGCGCGAATATCGAGGACCGGCGCGGGCGCTCGGTCGGGCGCGTGGGCGGGATCACCGGGATGGGGGCGATCGCGGTGCTGCTGATCGGCTATTTCCTGGGGGTCGATGTGACGCCCTTGTTGCAAAATGGCGGCCAGAGCGTGCAGACCAGCGGCGAACTGAGCGCGCAGGATCGTGCGATGGGGGATTTCGTCTCGGTCACCCTGGCCGATACCGAGGAAATATGGTCCGAGATCTTCGCGACCGAGCTGAACCGGACCTATCATCCTGCGACGCTGGTGTTGTTTTCCGAGGTCACGCAATCGGCCTGCGGCAATGCCTCGGGCGCGACGGGGCCGTTCTATTGCCCCAATGACCAGAAAGCCTATCTCGATACCGCGTTCTTTACCACGCTGTCGCAACAGCTGGGCGCGGGCGGCGATTTCGCGGCGGCCTATGTGGTGGCGCATGAGATCGCCCATCATGTCCAGGACGAGCTGGGGATTCTGGACAAGGTGAACGCCCTGCGTGCCCGCAGTTCCGAAGCGCAAAGCAATGCGCTGTCGGTGCGCATCGAATTGCAGGCTGATTGTTTCTCGGGGATCTGGGCGCGTCATGCGGCCGAGACCTTCGGTTCGATCGAGCCGGGCGATGTGGCCGAGGCGATGAATGCTGCGGCCCGGATCGGTGACGACACGCTGCAACGTAATGCCGGCCGCCGCCCGATGCCCGACAGCTTCACTCACGGCACCAGCGAACAGCGCCAGCGCTGGTTCGCCACGGGCTTCGAGAGCGGCGATCTGGGCGCCTGCGATACTTTCGCGGCGCGCAATCTGTAGGCCGATGCACGCGACCCCTCTTGTCTTGCGGCGCGCGGGCGGCTAAATCGGCATCAGCTGGCCCGAGTGGTGGAATGGTAGACGCAGGGGATTCAAAATCCTCCGCCGCGAGGCGTGCGAGTTCGAGTCTCGCCTCGGGCACCAGCTTTCCTGACAGGAATCTTGTCGCAATATGACATGCGTGCCTTCTGCCATGCGGGGCAGGGGGCGATCACGCCGTTTGCGGCCCTGAATTTATCTGAGAGTGATTCGACGGCTCTGCGGTGCGCCTGCCGAACAAAGCATCGCTTTCGATGTATTTGATCGCAAAACAAGAACAATCCCCGATTGGGGATTGTTCCTGAAGTGGCGCGAATGCGGTGCGTGAATGGAAACTCGAGCGGGGGGCTACTGTTTCCGTATTGCAGACAGTTGGGGGACTGTCTTTGCACGTTATGCGTGTATCAATTTATTCCGATTTCGTCCTGGTTGCAAGAGTTCTGGAAAAACTGGTTTTGCGCCGTGGGTTTGGGGGTCGTGGGCTTTGTCCGCAACGAAACAATCGCAGCGGACAAGAGACAACCAACCACGGAAAACAGACCAAAATAAGGCAAGGCCCTCCTGCAATGTGGCGAAAACAAGGCAGTTTCCCCTTTCCCCGTTCTTACCCGGCGGCTATCACTCACATAGCCCGATTGGGGGGCGAGATGGCCATGGGGGTGGCCAGTGAAGAGTGACGGCATCTTCGGATGTGCAGTTGGTTGTTGATGTGGTGCTGCTGATGACGGGAATGGGCTGCTGTTCCGTCCTGATTCGATAGTCTCGGTTTGCAAGACCCGCTTCGGCGGGGGTGTTGTCTGCATCCTCCTCTGTGCGCTCGGCGTGCGGTCCCCTCGCATTTGCAAGGCAGGTTTTCGGGCCTGTCGGTATTGGTCTCTGGCGTAGCCATCTTGCGCCGGAACTGCATTTGGGCGTGCGGGTCAAGGACCGGCGGGCGGTGAAGGAGAGATTGGGATGACTTGGACGACCTGCAACAGCGCACCCGACGCACGCAATGACAGCGCGACGACGGAGTTCAATACCGCGGTCACGGTCACGGTTCTGGCCAATGACTTCGACCCGGATTGCGATCCGCTGCGTGTGACCGGCACCTCGGGCAGCGCCAATGGCACGGTTACCGTCAACGCGAACGGCACGATCACCTTCACCCCCACGGCGGGGTTTTATGGCACCACGAGCTTCACCTACACGATCACCGACGGCCATGGCGGCTATGACACCGCGACCGTGACGGTGACGGTGTGCGAACCGCCCAGTGATGGCATCGTGTCGGGCACCGTCGGCGCCGATCTGATCGACACCACCTATACCGGCGACCCGGATGGCGACATGGTCGACCACAACGATGCGATCCTGCCTGGCGAGACCGGCGATGACGACATCATCAAGGCAGGCGCGGGCAATGACACGATCCTTGCGGGCGCTGGCAATGACGAGGTCTATGGCGAGGATGGCGACGATCTGATCTACGGCGGCGCGGGCAATGACTATCTGTCGGGCGGCGCGGGCGACGACACTTTCGTCGGCGGCACGGGCAATGACACCTATGAGGGCAATACCGGGCTCGACATGATCGACTATTCCGCCTCGTCGGCGGGGGTTTCGGTCAATCTGAGCACCGGCGCACTGTCGGGCGGCGATGCGGCGGGCGATGCGATCGCCGGTGGCATCGACGGGGTGATCGGCTCGGACTATGCCGACAGCCTGGTGGGCTTCGACCATGAGGGCACCACGCCCGAGGACACCTATACCAACGTGTTCTATGGCAATGGCGGCGATGACACGATCCAGGGGATGGGCAGCGACGACAGCCTGTATGGCGGTGCGGACGATGACAGCATCGAGGGCGGCGCGGGCAATGATTTCATCCAGGGCGACGGCGTCAGCGCGGCCACGGGCGGCGGCGAAGCGCTGAGCGTCGATTGGGCTGCGTTCAAGCAGGATTGCGGCACCATCGTTTCCGGTTCGTCCTATGACATGGGCGGGGTATCGGTCACCTTCGGGTTCACCGCGCAGGATTCCGGCGCCACGGCCTCGGTCTATAACGCAACGCAATATGTCGAAAGCGGCGACGGGCTGAGTGCGGCCACCGGCCTGCAGCTCTACGGTTGCGGCGGCGAAGGCGGCATCGACAACACCTCGACCACCACACTGAGCTTCGCGGCCACGGACGAGGCCTATGGCGATACGGTCAGCGACGTGACCTTCCGCATCAACGACATCGACGTCGGGCCGAACACCGACTA
Organism: Paenirhodobacter sp. CAU 1674; assembly: GCF_029222945.1. Taxonomy (NCBI): domain Bacteria; kingdom Pseudomonadati; phylum Pseudomonadota; class Alphaproteobacteria; order Rhodobacterales; genus Paenirhodobacter; species Paenirhodobacter sp. CAU 1674. The sequence continues at coordinate 137,084 of NZ_JARHUH010000008.1, forward strand.
CCATCAGGACATCGTGACGATCCGCGCCTATGACGCGGACGGCAATCTGCTGCCGGTGACCTATACGGTCGAAGGCGGTCAGACGGTGTCGGGCAACACGATCACTGCACACGATCTGGACAGTTCCGGCACGATCAGCCCGGCCTCGGCCACCGGCTCGGTTCTGGTGCAGATCTCAGGCGAGGTGGCCCGGATCGAGATCGACTATGACAACGGCGGTTATTCGGATCAGGCGATCACCCTGACCGACATCAACTGCGTCACCACCGATGGCGACGAGACCGGCGCGGAAGGCGATGACACGCTTCTGGGTGGTGCGGGCGACGACACCATTCTGGGCGATGGCGGCAATGACCTGCTGACCGGCGGCACCGGGGCGGACAGCCTGTCGGGCGGGGATGACCGGGACAGCTTCTTCGTGGCCAGCGCCTCAGAGGGCGTGGGTGACGTTGTGGACGGGGGCGAGGGCGGCGACGACTTCGACGTGCTCGACCTGACCGGCGCGGGCCCGGTGAACGTCATCTATGACGATACGAACCCCGAAAACGGCACGGTCGAGTTTCTGAATGCCGATGGCGATGTCGTGGGCACGCTGGAATTCACGAATATCGAACGGGTGATCGCCGATCAGGGCGACGGTATCGTCGAGGGCACCGAAAGTGCGGATCTGATCGACTACGATTACACCGGCGATCCCGAAGGCGACATGATCGACCACGAGGATGCGCTGATCGCGGGCGACGCGCCCAATGACGACCGGGTGCTGGCCGGGGCGGGCAACGATACCGTCTATGCCGGTGCGGGCGACGATACCGTGGCGGGCGAAGAGGGCGACGATCTGCTTTATGGCGGGGCGGGCGACGACAGCCTGACCGGCAGCTATGGCGATGACACGCTTTATGGCGGCACCGGCAACGACACGCTGGACGCAGGCCCCGATGGCGACGTGCTGTATGGCGAAGAGGGCGACGACCGGCTGTTGGGCGGACCGGGCGAGGATCTGCTGGATGGCGGTCTGGGCAACGATACGATCATCGGCGGCGGCAACGGCGACACGATCGTCGGCGGCGATGGCAGCGACTCGGTCGAGGGGTCGCAAGGCAATGACCTGATCGACACCTCGGGCAGCGCGCCCAAACCCGATCTGGCCTATCCGGGCCTGTGGACGGCGGACGCCGACCCGAATGACGACAAGGACACCGTCTATGGCGGGGATGGCAACGACACGATCACCACGGGCGACGACGCCGATTATGTGGATGGCGGCGAGGGCAATGACGTCATCAACGCGGGCATCGACGCCGATACCGTCTATGGCGGCACCGGAAACGATGTGATCACCTCGGGCGAGGGCAGCGACTTCGTCGATGGTGGCGATGGTGATGACACCATCTATGGCGGTGTCGGCCCCGGCTATCCGGATGCGATCAATGTGCCCGACTCCACCGATCCGGTGCAGAACAACGGTGACGACACGATCCATGGCGGCGCGGGCAACGATGTCATCTATGGTGAAGATGACAACGACCTGATCTATGGCGAGGACGGCAACGATTACATCGACGGCGGTATCGACGGCGACACGATCTATGGTGGCGCGGGTAGCGACACGATCGTGGGGGGTGGCGATAACGACCTGCTGGTGGGGGGCGCCGATGACGATACCTTCATCATCAACACCGTCGGGCTGAACGGCGTCAACAACGTTACCGTGGACGGCAGCTGGGAAGGCAACGACAACGATACGCTCGATTACTCGGCGCTGCTGGCGCAGGGTTACGAGGTGGTCAATCTGGTCAAGAACCCGGAAACCAACGGCAATCCGGGCTTCAACGGCCAGATCCAGCTGTATAACCCGACCACAAACCAGTGGGCCAATATCAACTTCACCGATATCGAGAACATCGTGCCCTGTTTCACGCCGGGCACGCTGGTGGCGACGCCGCGCGGTGAAAAACTGGTCGAGGATCTGGCGGTCGGCGACAAGGTCATCACGCGCGACAACGGTCTGCAGGAAATCCGCTGGGTGGGGCGGCGCGATCTGAGCCGGACCGAGCTGATGTCGGCGCCGCATCTGAAGCCGGTGCTGATCCGCGCGGGCAGCTTGGGCAACGGTCTGCCGGATCGCGATATGCTGGTGTCGCCCAACCACCGGATGCTGGTGGCGAACGAGCGCACCGCGCTTTACTTCGAAGAACACGAGGTTCTGGTCGCGGCCAAGCATCTGGTCGACAACCGCGGCGTGAAGACGGTCGAAACGCTGGGAACCAGCTACCTGCACTTCATGTTCGATCGCCACGAGGTTCTTCTGGCCAATGGCTGCTGGAGCGAAAGCTTCCAGCCGGGCGATCAGACGCTGGGCGGCATGGGGAATGCGCAACGCAGCGAGATCTTCGAGCTGTTCCCCGAGTTGAGAACCGCCGAGGGTGTCGAAAGCTACGGTGCCGCGCGCAAGACGCTGAAACGGCACGAGGCCAAGCTGCTGATGCTGGGCGGCTGAGGCGCCCGGCCCGATGATTGCAGGCCCGTGGAGCAATCCGCGGGCCTGAATTGCCATGTTCTTCCGGCCCGAAATGCCGTTGTTGCGCTATCCGAAACGAAGAGTTCCGGGGCGATTATGGCATTTTTGCGGCAGTTCAGCTTTTGTTAAACGCAAGCCTGCAGTATCGTGACACTTGGGGGCGTTCTGAGTTCCTGGGTTGTGTTCCCATGGTGTCTCGAGGGCGAAAAAATGACCGTTGCAGATCTTCATCTGCTTGCGTCGGGCAGTTCCATGTCGCGCGCAGGCGTCGGTGCCGAGGCCTTTGCCGAGCAGGGGCCGGATGCTGTGCGCGAGTTGCGGCTGGCGTTCCGCGGCTTCGATCAGATTGACGGGACCATCACCGCGCGCACTGCCGGGGGCGCGTCTCTGTTCGACGGCGACACCCGCGAATTTTCCGGGCTCATCCCCTGTTTCACACCGGATTCACTCGTCGCGACCGAGCGGGGGCTTTGCGCCGTGCGTGACCTGACTCAAGGCACCCGCGTTGTCACCCGTGACAACGGGCTGCAGCGCGTGCTTTGGATCGGGCAGCGCCGCTTTGGCTGGCGCGCGCTGGGCCTCAACCCGTTGTTGCGTCCGGTCCGCATCGCGGCGGGCGCGCTGGGCGGGGGGCTGCCTGAACGGGACATGCTGGTCTCGCCCAACCATCGCTTCCTGACGCAATTGCCCAATGACGGCGCCGGCGGGGAATGCCTGAGCATGGCGCAAAAACTGGTCGGGCTGGATGGGGTCAGTACCGTTGCCTGCCCGGAGGTCGATTATGTCCAGATCCTGTTCGAGAGGCATGAACTGATCCTGGCCGATGGCTGCTGGTCCGAAAGCTTTCAGCCAACGCGGATGACCTTGCCCGCGCTGGCGCCCGAGGCGCGCGCCACGCTGTTGCAGATCCTTCCCGATCCGGGGCTTGCCGATGATGCGCCGCTTTATACGCCGGTGCGGCCGCTGCTGGAAACCGGGACAGTCGATCCGAACACTCCGGTCGTTCGCAGCTAGGTCGTTGCGCTTGTGTGCCCCGCGACCTCAGGCCCGGAATCCGGCCTTGATCCGGCCATAATTGCGCCCGGAAATTAACCAGAACCAGACCGCAAACCGCCACCTTCCGCTGCGAGAACAGGCAGTGAAACCCGCTTTGGCGGGCGCAGTGCGAGGCGGTCATGGCGACGATTAACGGTTCAAATGGTGACGATACCCTGTCGGGCACGACCAGAAACGACACGATCAGCGGTCTTGCCGGCGATGATTCGATCACGGGCAATGCAGGCAACGATCTGCTGCTGGGTGGGGATGGCAACGATACGTTCGAAGGCGGTGCCGGGACCGATACGGTCTATGGCGGGGCGGGCAACGATGTCTGGCTGGCAGGCGACAGCCAGTCGGGCTCGGATCAGGTCTATCTGGAAGAGGGCGACGACCTTGCCTATGCGGGCTGGTTCACCAGTGGTACGCCCGACATTCTGGATGGCGGCACCGGCAATGACACGATCTCGCTCGAGGCCATTCCCGGCAATCACGGCATTACCCTGAACGATGACGGCACCTCGAGCACGGTCGCCTTCACCTCGGTTGTGCTCAATTTCGAGAATGTCATCGGCAACAGTGGCGAGAACGCGCTGACCGGCAACTCGGCCGCGAACATGCTTGACGGTCAGGCGGGCAATGACACCCTTTCGGGGATGGCCGGTAATGACACGCTGATCGGCGGCGATGGCGCGGATTCGCTGCTGGGGGGCACCGGCGACGATTCGCTGCGCGGCGATGCCGGTAACGACTTTCTGTCGGGCGGCGATGGTAACGACACCCTCTTGGGGGGCGCGGGCGCGGATTCGATCCAGGGCGATGCGGGCAACGATCTGATCGACGGCGGCACCGAGAATGACACGATCTCGGGCGGTGACGGCAACGACACGATTCTGGGCGGGACGGGTGCGGATTCGTTGCGCGGGGATGCCGGCAATGACTCGCTGGATGGCGGGGCGGATAACGATACGCTCGACGGCGGCATCGGCGATGACACGTTGCATGGTGGTGCGGGGGCGGATGCGCTCTGGGCCAGTTCGGGCATGGACTACGCCGATTACTCCGATTCCGGCGCGGCGGTGAACATCAACCTGGGCACCGGCGCCGCCTCGGGCGGCGATGCGGCGGGCGATACCCTGTCGGGTGTCGATGGTCTGTTCGGGTCCGCCTATAACGATACGCTGGTCGGTTTCGACGGCAGTTCCACCGTGCCGGGCGATGCCTATACCAACGTGTTTTATGGCAATGCCGGCAACGATTACATGGACGGGGCCGGGGGCGACGACAGCCTTTATGGCGGTGCGGACAACGATACCGTTCTGGGCGGGGCGGGCAATGACCTTGTCGACGGTGGCAGCGGCAATGACAGCCTGTCTGGCGGTTCTGGCAACGATACGCTGTCGGGCGGCGACGGGAACGACACGCTGTCGGGGGGCGATGGCAACGACTACCTTGATGGCGGCACGGGATACAACGTTTACAATGGGGGCCTGGGGTCGGATACGATCCGGCTGCAGGAAGGCTCCAGCGGTGTCGTTGACGGATCGGAAGATGGCGATAATTCCGATTATGACGTTCTGGTGCTCGACCGCGATGTCTCGACCATCACCTATGACGAGAACGATCCCGAAAGTGGCGTGATCCACTGGGCCAACGGGTCGACCACAACCTTCACGAATATCGAGAAAATCCAGTATGTCCCGTGCTTTACGCCCGGAACCCTGATCGAGACGCGCGATGGTCCGATTCCGGTCGAGGCATTGCGGCCCGGGCAGAAGGTGCTGACCCGTGACAACGGCTATCAGCCGCTGCGCTGGGTCGGGCGGCGCGATCTGACCGCGGTCGATCTGGCGTTGAGCCCGCAGTTGCAGCCGGTGCGGATTGCGCGCGGCGCCCTTGGCAACGGCCTGCCCGAAGCTGACATAATTGTGTCGCCACAGCACCGGATGCTGCTGACGGGCACCCGCGCCGAACTGTTCTTCGGCGAGGCCGAGGTTCTGGCGGCGGCTGCGCATATGGTCGGTCAGCCGGGGATCGAACGGCTGTCGGTGACGCGGCTCAGCTATCTGCATGTGATGTTCGATGCCCATGAAATCATTCGGGCCGATGGTGCCTGGACCGAGAGCTTCCAGCCGGGGGATCTGACGTTGCAGGGCATGGATGACCCGCAGCGCGATGAATTGTTTGCAATTTTCCCGGAATTGCGCGAGGCGCAGGGCGGGCGTGCCTGGGCCTCGGCGCGGCTTTCCCTGAAGGCGCATGAGGTGCGGGTGTTGATGGCCGCCTGAAGCTTGTGGCGCATCGGTCCCGGTTCGTGCGCAACCCCGCCGCGTCACGCGCCCGTGAATTGACCGGCGCCGAGGATGGGCGCATGGAAGACTAACCGATACAAAACAAAAAACTTCGGGCAGTTTGACATGACACAATCCGGTTTCCAAAGCCCCTCTGGGGGGTTCGATTTTCTTGGCCTGCGCAAGGGGCGTCGTGGCGATGTCGAAATCGTTTACGACGATGGCGTGGCGCGGCGCAGGGTCTGGCGCGTGCAGGGCGCGGTCAGCGAAAGCCAGCTGGGCGAGGCCTTGTCGCGTGCGGCGCGCGAATTGCGGGTGTTGCCCGCGCTTTACGCCGAGCTGAAAAAGCGCTCGATCTCTATCGAGGCGGTTCTGGGGTGATCCCGGACGTTATTTCAACGTATTGATTTTGAATAAAAAGAGGCCGGGCAAAGCCCGGCCCAGGAAGAGGATCCGACAGGGGACTGCGGCTCCTATTCTTGCCAGAACGGGCGATGCGCCTCGCGTTCGGCCAACACCGGGTTCAGACCGATATCGCGCAGCATATGTGCATCCAGCCGGGCCAGCGCCGCGCGGGTGCGGCGGGTCTCGATCCACTTTGCAACGCGGCGCGCCGACAGGGGCGAGCGGGGGGCAGTGGCGGGCGAGCGGCGCAGCGACAGGCTGAACATGGGGCACCTTTTCTGTGTTGATACAATCTGATGATTTCTGCTAAGTGGAAACTACAAAACCAATACAATGCAATCCAGAGAAACATTGTGACTGATACAAGTTGGAAGCCGGATCTCGCCGTTCAGGCCGGGCCGAAGTATCTTGCGCTGGTGCGTGCCCTGCGTGACGGGGTGCGGCGCGGCGATCTGGCACCCGGCGTGCGCCTGCCTACCGTGCGGGATTTGGCCTGGAAACTGGGGGTTACGCCGGGAACCGTGGCGCGCGCCTATCAGATTGCCACGCAAGAAGGGCTGCTGGAAGCCGCCGTCGGGCGGGGCACTTTTGTATCGACACAATCGCGCCGACTCGGCCCGACCGAACCCTTGTATCGTCAGCCGCTGATGGACCCGGACGATCACGACGGAATCGTCGACCTGCGCTCGCCGCAACTGCCCGATGTGGGGCAGACCGCTGCGCTGGCCCGCGCCATGGCCGAGGCGGCCGAGGGCATCGGGCGGCAATACCTCGAATATCCGGGCCTGCGCCGCGATCGCTATTGCCGCGAAGCGGCGCTGGAGTGGTTTTCGGGTTGCACGATGGCGTCGATGATTGACGCCGACGATCTGGTGCTGACCCATGGCGGGCAGAATGGCATCAACATCGTGTTGCAATGCTGTTTGCGCGGTGACCGGCCCGTGGTGCTGTGCGAGGAACTGGCCTATCCCGGCTTTCGCCATGCCGCGCGGCTGAACCGGGCCGAGGTGGTGCCGGTTGCGCTGGACGAAGAGGGGATGATCCCCGCCGCGCTGGATGCGGCGTGCCGGCGTCACGGCGGGCAGGTGGTCTGCGTCACGCCTGATGCGCAGAACCCGACCGCCGCGCAGATGGGCCCCGAGCGGCGCCGCGCGATCGTCGAGGTGGCGCGCAAACACGATCTGCAGATCATCGAGGACGATTGCTACACCGCGCCGGTCTCGGGGCTGGACAGTCTGCGCGCGCTGGCCCCGGAACGCTGCTGGCATGTGACCTCGCTGTCCAAGACGATTTCGGCGGGGATGCGGTTTGGCATCGTCGTCGCCCCCGAAGGCATGGGCGAGGCCGGGCGCCTGACCGCACAACACAGCTTCTTCGGCCTGCCGCGCCCGGTGACCGACATCGTGACCCGGCTTCTGATCTCGGGCGAGGCGATGGCGCTGCGCCATGCCGCGCAAGAGGTGATGGGCCGGCGTCTGCAGATGGTGGTGCAGGCGCTTGGCGATCAGGACATCTCGTGGCAGCCGGGGCTGAGCTTCCTGTGGCTGCGGCTGCCCTTGGGCTGGCGCGGCTCGACCTTCGCGCGGGTGGCCGAAGCCGAGGGCGTGCTGCTGCGCTCGGCCGATGAATATGTGCTGCAGGACGGCCATGCGCCCAATGCCGTGCGTATCGCGATGGCGGGCGGCGTGCCCGAAGAACGGTTCCAGCGGGCCATCGGGCGGCTGGTGCGGATTTTGGAAAACCCGCCCGGGGATATCCCGGTATGACCGGGGCCGGCGCCCCCGATGCGGACTGGCTCCGCCCGCTATGGCCCGAGGAAGACTGGCCCGAGCGGTTGCTGACCCATTTCGTCGGCGGGCAGTGGCGCGCGCCTCTGGGGCAGGGATTGCGGGTCGGGCCGGACGGGCTGGCGGTGGTGCAGGCCGGGGTGGCGGATTATGTCCGGGCCCGGCATGCGATCCTGGAGGCCTTGCCCGTCTGGCAAGGCCAGAGCGCCGAAATGCGCCGGGCTGCCTTGCCTGCGGCGCTGTTGTCCGGGGGGGCGGCGGCGCCCGCGATTGGGCCGATTGCGCTGATCGACGCCGTGGCCGCAGATCATGCCGCGCATCTGGGGGCTGCACTGCTGGCGGGGCAGGGGGCGCTGATCCTGTCGGACCCGTGCAACCCGCGCGCGGCCTGCACCCTGGTCGCAACGCTGGCGCGCAGCCCGCTGCCGGCGGGCGTGATTGCCCTGCTGCATGGCGCCATGCCCGAGGCCCGGGCTGCCCTAGGGTAACCCCCGTGCCGCGCTGCCGCAATTTTCAGCGCGCGCCAAAAAACACCGCAATTCCCCGCATCGCCAGCGCACGGCCCCCCTTTCCTCTGCCAATCCCATATGCAAACCTGCCTCCGAAGCGCCACCACGAGCGCGTTCAGGGAGACAGTGCGGATGTCAGACACCCCGCTCAGCCGATTGGCCCGTTCCGAGGCCGCCAATGGCTATGCCATGATCAGTCCAACGGCGATCTACGCCATTCTGATGCTGGCCGCGCCATTGATCACCATCGTTGCCTATTCCTTTTTCAAGGACGGCTATCTGACGGTCATTCACGAGTTCACGCTCGACAACTATATCGCCACCTGGTCGGACCCGATCTTCCGGGCGATCCTGCTGCGGTCCTTGATCGTGTCGGGGCTGGTGACGCTGGTCACCGTGGTGCTGGCGTTTCCGATCGCCTATTACATCTCGTTCAACGTCAGCGCCTCGCGCAAGTCGCTGTGGATCTTCCTGATAACCATTCCGTTCTGGACCTCGTATCTGATCCGGGTGTTCCTGTGGAAGGTGATCCTGGGCTATAACGGCGTAATCAACTCGTTCCTGGGTGCACTGGGCCTGGACGATCCGCTGCGGATGCTGAACACCGTGGGCGCAATCGCCGTCACGCTGGCGCATGCCTATGCACCCTTTGCGATCCTGCCGATCTTCGTGGCGCTCGAAAAGATCGACCGTTCGCTGCTGGAGGCAGGGCAGGATCTGGGCGAAAGCCGCTTCATGACCTTCCTGCGCGTCACCCTGCCGCTGGCGATGCCGGGCGTGGTGGCGGCGGTGCTGATCGTCTTCATTCCGACCATCGGGGATTATGTGACGCCCGAGCTGATCGGTGGCGGCAAGCTGCCGATGGTGGCCAACATGATCCAGGCGCAGATGCTGCCGCTGGACAACAAGCCGATGGGCTCGGCCATCGCGGTTTCGGCGATGGTGGTGGTCACGGTGATCTCGCTGGCCTTCCTGTTCCTGAACCGCAAGTTCCTGAGGGGGCAGAAATGATGAAACTCCCGCCACTTCGGATCTATGCGCTGGCCTATCTGGTGTTTCTCTATGCGCCGATCGTGCTGCTGCCGATCTTCGCGTTCAACGACGGCACGATCATCGCCTTCCCGCTCAAGGGGTTCACGACCGAATGGTTCGCCCAGATGCTTGCCAATGACACGCTGGGGCGGGCGCTGAAGAACTCGCTGATCATTGCGGTCAGCTCGGCGGTGATGGCCACCTGTTTCGGCATCTTCGCCGCGCGCGCCGCCTCGCGGTTCAATTTCCCGGGAAAGGGCGGGATCATCGGGCTGATCATGCTGCCGCTGGTGCTGCCCGAAATCATCGTGGCGGTGTCGCTGCTGGTGGTGTTGCTGGGCATGGGGGTGACGCTGTCGATCTTCACCGTGATGCTGGGCCATATCCTGATCTGCACGCCCTATGCCATTGCGATCCTGAACACCGCGTTCAATTCGCTCGACCGCTCTCTGGAAGAGGCGGCCTATGACCTGGGCGAGACGAAATGGTCCACCTTTCGGCTGATCACCCTGCCGCTGGTGATGCCGGGGCTGATTTCCAGCTTCCTGATTTCGTTCACGATCTCGCTGGACGAATTCATCATCGCCTTCTTCCTGGCCGGGAACGAACCCACGCTGCCGACCTATATCTTCTCGCAGCTGCGTTTCCCCAAACAGATCCCGATGATCATGGCGCTTGGCACCTGCCTGGTGCTCGCCTCGATCGTGCTTCTCACCATTGCTGAATATTTCCGCCGCCGCGGCATCGCGCGCACTGGCGGCAAGGATACCGGAGGCTTCCTGTGACCACCCGCCCCACCATGATCGAATTTCGGGACGTCCATAAATATTATGGCGATTATCACGCGTTGCGCGGCATCACCGCGCAGATCCGCGCGGGCGAGTTCTTCTCGCTGCTGGGCCCCTCGGGCTGCGGCAAGACCACGCTTTTGCGCACCATCGCGGGGTTCGAGGACATCTCCTCTGGTGCGGTGCTGATCGACGGCAAGGATATGTCGCAGGTGCCGGCCAACAAGCGCCCCACCAATATGGTGTTTCAGTCCTACGCGATCTTCCCGCATCTGAGCGTGCAGCAGAACGTGGCCTTCGGTCTGCGCCGCGATACCCGCCCGCAGGCCGAGAAGGACAAGATGGTCGCCGAGGCGCTGGAGATGGTCGGCCTGAAAGGCTATGGCGCGCGTGCAGCCCATGCCCTTTCGGGTGGCCAGCGTCAGCGCGTCGCACTGGCCCGCGCGCTGATCCTGAAACCCAAGGTGCTGCTGCTCGATGAACCGCTCTCGGCGCTCGACAAGAAAATGCGCGAACAGATGCAGGTCGAACTGATCAAGCTGCAGCGTCAGGTCGGCATCACCTTCGTTCTGGTCACCCATGACCAGGAAGAGGCGCTGGTAATGTCGGACCGGATCGCGGTGATGTTCGAGGGCGAGATCGCCCAGCTCGCCGATCCCGAAACGCTCTATCGTCGCCCCAATTCGCGCCGCGTGGCCGATTTCATCGGGGTGATGAACTTTCTGCCCGCCAAGGTCCTGGGCGAGGCGGGCGGTCATATTCAGGTCGAAGCCGCGGGGCTCGGGGCGTTCGACATCGAGGCGCAGCAGGCCCCCGGCGCCGTGACCGGCGGCGAGGCCTCGGTGGGCTTCCGCCCCGAAACCCTGACCATCCTGTATGAAGGCCAGACCGCGCAGGACCGCGAAACCGCGGGCACCATCGACGAGGTCGTCTATTACGGCGACATGACCTATTACGACGTCAAGCTCGACGGGGTCGCGGCGCCGGTGCGGATCTCGATGCGTAACGTCTTCGGCCGCCCGGTGCTGGATGTCGGCACCCGCACCCGCGTGGCCTGGTCGCCCGGCGCACTGGTGCTGTTCCGCTGACAAGAAAAAGGGGGGCGCTGCCCCCCTCGCGGCTGTGCCGCTCACCCCCCGGGATACTGCGACCAAGGTGAAGCAGGCTGCTTTCAGCTTGGCATAAATATCCTCGGGGGTCCGGGGGCAGACAGCCCCCGGCGCTCTCGGTTGTCGCCTCAGCCCTCGGTCTTGGACATCCGCTTGCGTTCATGCGGGTCCAGATAGCGCTTGCGCAGGCGCACGATCTTCGGCGTGACCTCGACCAGCTCGTCGTCGTTGATATAGGCGATGGCTTCTTCCAGGCTCAGACGGGTGGGCGTGGTCAGGCGCACGGCCTCGTCGGTGCCCGAGGCGCGCACGTTGGTCAGCTTCTTGCCCTTGAGCGGGTTGACCTCCAGATCGTTGTCGCGCGAATGCTCGCCGATGATCATGCCGGTATAGACCTGCTCTTGCGCGCCGATGAACAGCTTGCCGCGTTCTTCCAGGTTCCACAGCGCATAGGCCACCGAAACCCCGTTCTCCATTGAGATCAGCACGCCCTGGCGGCGGCCGGTGATCGGGCCCTTGTAGGGCGCCCAGTCGTGGAAGATCCGGTTCAGCACGCCGTTGCCGCGCGTGTCGGTCATGAACTCGCCCTGATAGCCGATCAGCCCGCGCGAGGGCACATGGGCCACGACGCGGGTCTTGCCATGCCCGGCGGGGCGCATCTCGACCAGATCGCCCTTGCGGTTGCCGGTCAGCTTTTCGATCACGACACCCGAATATTCGTCATCGACATCGACGATGACCTCTTCGATCGGCTCCAGCCGTTCGCCGTTCTCTTCGCGGAAGATCACGCGCGGGCGCGAGATCGACAGTTCGAACCCTTCGCGGCGCATGTTCTCGATCAGAACGCCCATCTGCAATTCGCCACGCCCCGAGACGATGAAGGCCTCGCCGCCGGGGGTGTCCTCGACGCGGATCGCAACGTTGGTTTCGGCTTCCTTCATCAGGCGCTCGCGGATCACGCGCGACTGCACCTTGGAGCCGTCCTTGCCGGCCAGCGGGCTGTCGTTGATGCCGAAGGTGACCGAGATCGTCGGCGGGTCGATCGGCTGCGAGGGCAGGGCGGTGTCGACATCCAGCGCGCAGAGCGTGTCGGCCACGGTGGCCTTGGTCATCCCCGCGATCGAGACGATATCGCCGGCCACCGCCTCGTCGATCGGCTGCTGGCTCAGGCCGCGGAAGGCCAGGATCTTGGTGCAGCGGAACTGCTCGATCCGCTCGCCGGTGCGCGACAGCGCCTTCAGCGTTTCACCGACTTTCAGCGTGCCCGCCTCGACCCGGCCGGTCAGGATGCGCCCGATGAACGGGTCGGCGCCCAGCGTGGTGGCCAGCATCTGGAACGGCTCGTCGGCGCGGAATTCCTGTTTCGGCGGCTCGACATGTTTCAGGATCAGGTCGAACAGCGCCGACAGATCCTTGCGCGGCCCGTCCAGATCGTTATCGGCCCAGCCGCCGATTCCGCTCGCATAGACATGCGGGAAATCCAGTTGCTCGTCGCTGGCGCCAAGGTTGGCGAACAGGTCGAACACCTCGTTCAGGGCGCGGTCGGGTTCGGCTGCAGGCTTGTCGACCTTGTTCAGCACGACGATGGGCTTGAGCCCCAGTGCCAGCGCCTTGGAGGTCACGAATTTCGTCTGCGGCATCGGGCCTTCGGCCGCGTCGACCAGCAGGCAGACGCCGTCGACCATCGACAGGATGCGTTCCACCTCGCCGCCGAAATCGGCGTGGCCGGGGGTGTCGACGATATTGATGCGCGTGCCCTTCCATTCGACCGAGGTCGCCTTGGCCAGAATGGTGATGCCGCGTTCGCGCTCGATGTCGTTGCTGTCCATCGCGCGTTCGGCCACGGCCTGATTCTCGCGGAAGGCGCCCGATTGTTTCAGAAGCTGGTCGACCAGCGTGGTCTTGCCGTGGTCAACGTGTGCGATGATCGCAATATTGCGAAGGTCCATATGATCCGCCTGTTCGTGGTTTGGCCCGGCCTTAGTCGAAAAGCGCGCATTATGCCAGCCCGAAGCGCGGCTTAATGCGTAGAGGCGTTGGAAAACAGGTTTATGACCAGAATTCCGGCGATGATCAGCCCGATCCCCAGAATTGCGGCCAGATCCAGCTTCTGCCCGAAGATCAGCCAGCCCGAGCCCGCGATCAGCACCATTCCGATGCCCGACCACAGTGCATAGGTCACCCCCAGCGGCAGCACCTTGAGCACCAGCGCAAAGAACCAGAACGCCCCACCAAAGCCCGCCAGCACACCCAGACTCGGCCAGAGGCGGGTGAATTGCTGGCTGGCCTGCAGGCAGGCGGAACCGAAGGTCTCGAACGCGACGGCGATCAGCAGGTAGACATAGGTCATCATCAGGTCACGATATACCAGTCGCGCCGATGGTTGAAGGCGATCACCGCATTCAGGATCAGCGCCCCCAGAAGCGACCAGGCCACGCGGTCGGCGGGCAGCAGAAAGATCGCGACGGAAAACAGCGTCAGGTCGTGGATCAACTGGGTCCAGCCCGCCTTGAAGCCGAACTTGTCCTGCAAGATCACCGCGACGATCGACACGCCCCCCAAAGACCCCGAATGGCGAAACAGCCCCAGCAGGCCCACGCCCGCGCTGATCCCGAACAGTGCGGCGGCGGCACCGGGGTGGACATGGCCGATCTGCAAAAGCGGTTTGAGCGCCTCGGCCATGGTCGAAACCAGCGTAACCGTGCCCAGGCTTTTCAGGCAGAAGGTCAGCCCCCGCGCCCAATAGGCAAAGCCGTAGAACGGAATATTGATGACAAAGAAGACAAGGCTGAAATTCCACCCCGTCACATAGGACAGGATCAGCGCCAGCCCCGCGGTGCCCCCGGTCACGAGCCCCGCCGCACGCAGCAGGTGAATTCCCAGTGCCGCCTGCGCCGAAGCGATCAGCAGGCCCTGGATATCCTCGAAGAGGGTATAGTGTTTCGGCGTGGCGGTAAGGTCAGGATGCATGACCTAAATATGCCGCACTGCGGCGTCCGCGTCCATTGCGCGAAACGCATGGCGGGTTTGCGGGCAGTGGGGGTGGGGCAGGCGGGGGCCGTTATGCGCCCTGCCTGCCCGTAGCTGCTCAGCGTGCGATCACCAGCGCCTCGCCGCCTTGGGTGTCGAAACTGATCACATAGCTGCGGCCCTGGATCTGCGCCTTGACCCGGGATTTCCGGGTCTGGACCCCAAGTGCGGAGAAGAAGCGCGCCCGTAGCGCCTCGGGGTCGGCCACATCCGAGGTGGTCACGGCGCATTCGAACCGGGCCTTGGTAAAGACGTTGACCTGAATCGATTCGTCCGTGCGTTTGCGCGCGCCCATGAAGCTGTTGGCGCCCAGATCGGTGATCTTGAAACCCTGTTTCTGCGCGGCGGCACGCAGCGCGGGCACATTGTCCAGCTGCGCCATGCACAGCCCGCGGAAGGTTTCGACCGGATCGGCAAATGCCGGGGCTGCCAGAAGGCAAGCCATTGCCAAAGCGACAGATTTCAATTTCATCAGGAAAATCCTCGTGACCATGAAACAAAGCGGGATACTGCATCCCGCAGCTCCCGCGATAGGCGATTGCGCGCTGTCCGTCCAGCGGTGGCGCGCGCCTCTCAGGTCGCGATATAACGGTCGCGGCGGTGGTTCATCGCGATCACCAGATTGACCACCAGCGCCCCCAGAAACGACCAGGCGACGGTGGTCACATCGCGCAGGGTCAGCGCGATCGCAAAGACGCAGGCATCAAAGATCAGCTGGGTCCAGCCCGCCTTGAAGCCCGTCTTGTCCTGGATATAGAGCGCCATGATCCCCACGCCGCCCAGGGATGCCCCATGTCGGAACAGCGCCAGCAGCGCCGAGCCGGACAGGAAGCCGAACAGCACCGCGCCCACCGCCGGGTTGAGCGTGGCAAAGCTGACATATTGCGGCAGGTAGATCGAGATCACCGAGAGCATGGCAACCGCGATGAAGGTCTTGAGCACGAAGACCGGCCCCAGCCGTTTGTAGCCGAACCAGTAGAACGGGATGTTGATGACGAAGAACACCGGGCCGAAGCTCCAGCCGGTGGCATAGGAAATCAGCACGGCCAGACCGGCGGTCTGCCCGGTGACAAGGCCCAGATGGGTCAGGATGACGATGCCGAAGGCCGCCATCAAGGTGCCATAGCTCAGCCCCTGCGCATCATCGAGCAGGGTATGGCGGGCGGGGTTTTCGGCGATGATCTCGGTCATGCGTTCTTGTCTCACGGCGCGGGCGCGGCGGCAAGAGGGACAGAAGCACTGTCGTATCGCGCCGCCGCAGCGCGGTCTGTGGCCGCAATGTCGCAGGTTTACGCAATTTTCGGCGCGGTGGCGCGTTCCGGTTTGGCGCGACTCAGCGAGGCAGGCCATAAACCCGCCATCCGGCAATTTCAGGAAGAGGGAGCGGATCATGTCACACGTATACGCTTACGCTCCGATTGCCGGTGGGCTGACCTGGGCCGCCAAGGGCACCACCGCGGGCACCCGCGCATGGACCGCCGCAGGCACCCAAGCCGGGGCACACCGACAGGTGTAATCCGCCGCCCGGATCGCGGGATCTCCCGCTCCGATCTTCCTGTTAACCCCGGACCGTTCCGCAACTGAGCAAGGCATGCCTTTGTCTGGCGTGTCGTGACCGCAGGGCCCCGGGATTTCTGTCACCAAAACCAGAAGGCCGGTCGCACCCATGCGCCGGGAATCCCATGACCAAAACCGAAGTGCACCCGGGGGTGACCCCGCTTCCCTCGATTGAAACGATGATCGCCCTGCATGGCGCGCGCCGCGTGCTGTGGGCGGCGTTGGCCGCGCTGCTGCGCGGGCAGGGCGCACGCCCGCTTGCCGCCCGGCTGACCGAACTGGACGATCACATGCGCCGCGACATCGGCCTGCCGCCGAAAGGCGCCTCGCCCCCGCTGCCGGACTGGATCAAGCACAGCTGGTAAGCTGAGCATCGCCCTGCAAGGCATTGAAAACAAAAAGGGCCGGTCAGTGACCGGCCCTTTCCGCGATGTCAGGCGATCAGCCTTTCAGCGCCTTGTTCAGGTATTCGTCGACCTTTTCCAGATAGCCCATGGTGGTGAGCCATTTCTGATCGGGGCCGACCAGCAGCGCCAGGTCCTTGGTCATGAAGCCGTCCTCGACGGTCTGCACTGTGACCTTTTCCAGCGTCTCGGCAAAGCGCATCAGCTCGGCGTTGTCGTCCAGCTTCGCGCGGTGCTTCAGGCCGCCCGACCAGGCGTAGATCGAGGCGATCGAGTTGGTCGAGGTTTCCTTGCCGGCCTGGTGCTGGCGGTAGTGACGGGTCACGGTGCCGTGGGCCGCTTCGGCCTCGACCGTCTTCCCATCGGGCGTCATCAGGACCGAGGTCATCAGACCCAACGAGCCGAAGCCCTGCGCCACGGTGTCCGACTGCACGTCGCCATCGTAGTTTTTGCAGGCCCAGACGTAGCCGCCGTTCCATTTCATCGCGCAGGCGACCATGTCGTCGATCAGGCGGTGTTCGTAGGTGATGCCGGCAGCCTTGAATTTCTCTTCGAATTCCTGCTCGAACACTTCCTGGAACAGATCCTTGAAGCGGCCGTCATAGGCTTTCAGGATGGTGTTCTTGGTCGACAGGTACACCGGCCAGCCAAGGCTGAGGCCATAGTTCATCGAGGCGCGCGCGAAGTCGCGGATCGAGTCGTCAAGGTTGTACATCGCCATGGTCACGCCGGCCGAGGGGGCCTGGAAGACCTCTTTCTCGATCTCGGTGCCATCTTCGCCGACGAACTTGATCGTCAGCTTGCCCTTGCCGGGGAAGCGGAAGTCGGTGGCGCGATACTGGTCGCCAAAGGCGTGACGGCCAACCACGATCGGTTTGGTCCAGCCCGGAACCAGGCGCGGCACGTTCTTGCAGATGATCGGCTGGCGGAAGATCACGCCGCCCAGGATGTTGCGGATCGTGCCGTTGGGCGACTTCCACATCTGTTTCAGGCCGAATTCCTCGACGCGCTGCTCGTCGGGGGTGATGGTCGCGCATTTCACGCCGACGCCGTATTTCTTGATCGCCTCGGCCGAGTCGATGGTGATCTGGTCGTTGGTGCGGTCACGCTCCTCGATGCCCAGATCGTAATATTTCAGATCGATGTCGAGATAGGGCAGGATCAGCTTTTTCTTGATGAAATCCCAGATGATGCGGGTCATTTCATCGCCGTCGAGCTCGACGACGGGGTTGGCTACCTTGATCTTGGTCATAGTTCCCTCCTCGGTTGGGTGACTCGTTGGCGGCGTGATAGCCGATTTGCGCGGCTTTGGCTAGTGCGGTATGCTTTGGTATACCGAAAAAATCCCCCGGTCAGCGCGGCCGGCGTGCAGGCAGGCGGCACGCATCGTCAGAGCCCAACCGCGCGGCCACCGCCACCAGCGCCACAAGCACGAAAACCAGCAGCACCAGCGGCGTGTTGCGGGCAGCGACGCTGGCCCGCAGCGACACGCAATCGCCCAGCGTCAGCCCCAGCACGAAGGGCGTCAGCGCCAGCCCCAGCACCGCATATTCCAGCGCCGTGGCCTTGCGGGTGTGCCGGGTCAGCCGCACCAGCATCGGCGCGAAAAGCAGCGCGAGCGTCGGCCCGATCTGGGCCGCCTGCGGGCAGGGGGCGCCGTCGGCCGCGCGCAGCGGGGCGGGAAATTCCGGCAGCAGCAAGCCAAGGATCGCCGCCAGCAGCGCAAGGGACTGGAACATCATGTTCCAGCCGCTCGTCATCTGCCGCGGGCCGCAAACCAGGGGTGAATACGCGCGCGCACCCAGTCCCAGAGCCCGGGCAGACCGTCGCGGATTTTCACGCCGACGCGGCCCTCCAGCTGATCCCAGGTGACATCGTATTCCAGCCAGGACCCGCCGCCGCCTTCCAGGTTGAGCATCACCGGCTGCACCCGGTCCAGCGATTTGGCAAAGCGCGCGGTCGGGCTTTGCGCCGCCTCGAATTCGTGCCAGGCCGCTTTAAGATCGTCGGCCAGGTCATTGGGAAGAAGACTGAAAATCCGTTCCGCCGCGGCGGCCTCGGCGGCCTGGATCTCGGCCGCGCCATGGGCCTGACCGTTGCCGGAATGGATCGGCACATCGCCCACGTCGATTTCCACCAGATCGTGGATCAGCAGCATCTTGATCGCGCGCATTGCATCGACGCCCGGCCCCGCCTGATCGGCCAGCACCAGCGCATAAAGCGCCAGCGTCCAACTATGCTCGGCCGAGTTTTCACGCCGCGAATTATCGGCGATCGGGGTCGCACGGTAGACCGATTTCAGCTTTTCCGCTTCCAGCAGAAAGGCGAACTGTTGTTCCAGCCGCGCGCTCACGCTCAATGCCCGCCGCTTTCCGCTGGGCGGGGCGCGCTTGGCGCCTTCCCGCCCTCGCGCCGGGCGCGCAGCGTGTCGTCCAGAAACTTGCGCCCGCGCTGCGCCGACATCCGCAACCGGCACGAGGTCAGAAACGCCTCTTGCAGCGACGGCGAAGAGGTGCCGATCACCGAACCCACCGCCATGAACAGGCGGTCGTCGTCCAGTTCCTCCATCGCCGCCATCACATCGGCGGCCAGCGCATCGGCCAGCTCGTCGATCAGCGCCATCAGCGCGAGCCTTCCGTCAGGCGACGGCGCACATAGCTTTGCACCGTCTCGATCATCGGCTTCATATGCGCTTCGTCATCCTTGAAGAAGTGATCGGCGCCTTCGACCTCGTGATGGGTGATGGTGATGCCCTTCTGCTCGCGCAGCTTGCCCACCAGCGCGGCGGTGTCCTTGGGCGGCGCCACACGGTCGGCGGTGCCGTTGATGATCAGGCCCGAGCTGGGGCAGGGCGCGAGGAAGCTGAAATCATACATGTTCGCCGGCGGCGCGACCGAGATGAAGCCCGTGATCTCGGGGCGGCGCATCAGCAGTTGCATGCCGATCCAGGCGCCAAAGCTGAAGCCCGCGACCCAGCAATGTTTGGAATTCGGGTTCATCGCCTGCAGATAGTCCAGCGCCGAGGCCGCATCGGACAATTCGCCGATGCCCTGATCGTATTCGCCCTGGCTGCGCCCCACACCGCGGAAGTTGAACCGCAGCACGGTGAAGCCCATCTTGTGGAAGGCGTAATGCAGGTTATAGACGACGCGATTGTTCATCGTTCCGCCGAATTGCGGATCGGGGTGCAGAACAATCGCGATCGGCGCGTCGGGCGCGGCTTGCGGATGATAGCGGCCCTCGAGGCGACCTTCGGGACCGGGGAAAATGACTTCGGGCATCGTCTCTCGTCTGGTTTGATCCTGTTCCCATCGGGTGCGACCGCGCGTTTACTTGACGCTTTCGCTCAGACACCCTAGGACGGGACGACCCCCGGCGGGATGCCGGGAATTCGGGTGAATTTCAGTTAAGCGGCCCGAGGCGCGGCGTCAATGCTTTGCCCGGCATTTGGCCCGCCGCGCGGGCGTTTTGGGCGCAAACTGCCGGGAGGCGCGCGATGAAACTTTCGACCAAGGGACGGTATGCGATGGTGGCGCTGGTGGATCTGGCGACCACGGGCGCGGGGCAGATGACCTCGCTGGCCGAAATTTCCCGCCGGCAGGACATCTCGTTGCCCTATCTCGAACAGCTGTTCGTGCGGTTGCGCCGCTCGGGGCTGGTGGCGTCGGTGCGCGGCCCGGGGGGCGGCTATCGACTGGCGAAAGAGCCCAAGGATATTCGCATCAGCGATATTTTCGAGGCGGTGGATGAGACGGTCTCGGCGCTGCATGTCGGCGCGGGCGCTTCGGGCGGGGTCTGCGGATCGCGCGCGCAATCACTGTCGAACCGGCTGTGGGAAAGCCTGTCGGCGCAGGTCTTCGTGTTTCTGCACCAGACCACGCTGGAAGATGTGGTGAAGAACACGCTCAAACCCTGCCCGGCGGTGCCCTCGCTGTTCATGGTGGTGGACGAATGACAGATCTGCGCACGCCTGACGCCTGCGGGACGCTCCGCGGGGAGTATTTGGGCCAAAGAGAATGGCACATCTTCTTGGCAAAAATACTCCCGCCGGAGGCGTCTATCCGGGCCAAGGGGGCGGCGTGATGGCAGGCAGGCTGTATCTGGACTGGAACGCAACCACGCCGCTGCGCCCCGAGGCGCGCGCGGCGATGGTGGCGGCGATGGATGTGGTGGGCAACCCGTCTTCGGTCCATGCCGAGGGCCGCGCGGCGAAAGCCTTGATCGAACGCGCCCGGGCGCAGGTCGCGCAGGCCTTGGGCGCCGAGGGGCAGGACGTGATCTTCACCTCGGGGGCGACCGAGGCGGCGGCGCTGGCCTGTGCGGGCCGTGATCTGCATTGTGCCGAGGTCGAGCATGACGCGGTGCTGGCCTGGTGCCGGCCCGATCTGCCGGTGGCGCGCTCGGGCCGCGTCGGCGTGGCCGATCCGGGCGCCACGGCGCTGCAGCTGGCCAATTCCGAAACCGGGGTGCTGCAGGATCTGCCGCAAGGGCTGGCGGTCAGCGATCTGACGCAGGCGTTCGGCAAGGTGCCCTTTGCGTTCAACTGGCTGGGCTGCACCGCCGGGCTGATTTCGGCGCACAAGCTGGGCGGGCCCAAGGGCATCGGGGCGCTGGTGGTGCGGCGCGGCACCGAGGTGGCGGCCCAGTTGCGCGGCGGCGGGCAGGAAATGGGGCGGCGCGCGGGCACCGAGAACCTGATCGGCATCGCGG
Source organism: Paenirhodobacter sp. CAU 1674 (assembly GCF_029222945.1). Classification (NCBI taxonomy): domain Bacteria; kingdom Pseudomonadati; phylum Pseudomonadota; class Alphaproteobacteria; order Rhodobacterales; genus Paenirhodobacter; species Paenirhodobacter sp. CAU 1674. The sequence continues at coordinate 158,265 of NZ_JARHUH010000008.1, forward strand.
GGTTCGGGGCTGCGGCCGAGGCGGCAGCGCGCGATCTGGCGGCGGGTGTCTGGGAGGAAGTTGCGGAAATTAGAAATATTCTAAAATCAGCACTGGAAGCCGCCGCCGAAGATGTTATTTTCCCGGGGTGGGAGACTGACGAAACGGGAGAGGGCGCTGCGCGCCTTCCAAATACTTTGAACGTGCTGACGCCCGGCTGGAAAGGCGAGACGCAGGTGATGCGGCTCGATCTGGCGGGGTTTGCGGTATCGGCGGGATCGGCCTGTTCCTCGGGCAAGGTCCGTGCCAGCCGTGTGTTGCGTGCGATGGGCTATGATGAGGCTCAGGCGGGCTCGGCGATCCGGGTGTCGCTGGGGCCGGGAATTGGAAGAGACGAGGTCTTGCGCTTTGCCGACGCTTACGGCGCGGCACTTCGAAAACACCGCGCAAGGGTCTGACGCGGAAAGGAAAGATGGCTTTGGAACAAGAACTTGACGTCCGCGAAGGTGTGGATCGGGAAACCGTCGAGACCGTGGCGAACATGGGCTCGTACAAATACGGCTGGGAAACCGAGATCGAGATGGACTATGCCCCCAAGGGCATTTCCGAAGATATCGTGCGGCTGATCTCGTCCAAGAACGACGAACCGGAATGGATGCTGGAATGGCGTTTGGCGGCCTATCGCCGCTGGGTGACGATGGTCGAACCGAAATGGGCGATGCTGAACGTCCCCGCGATCGACTATCAGGATCTGTATTACTACGCCCGCCCGAAAAGCATGGAGACCAAGCCGAAATCGCTGGACGAGGTCGATCCCAAGCTGCTGGCGACCTATGAGAAGCTGGGCATCCCGCTAAAGGAACAGATGATCCTGGCGGGCGTCGAGGGCGCCGAGACGTATGTCGAGGGCGAGCGGCAGGTGGCCGTGGACGCGGTGTTCGACAGCGTTTCGGTCGGCACCACCTTCAAGGAAAAACTGGCGGAAGCCGGGGTGATCTTCTGCTCGATCTCTGAAGCGATCAAGGAGCACCCCGAACTGGTCAAGAAATACCTCGGTTCGGTCGTGCCGCAGACCGACAACTTCTTTGCGACGCTGAACTCGGCGGTCTTTTCGGACGGCTCGTTTGTCTATATCCCGCCGGGCACGAAATGCCCGATGGAGCTGTCGACCTATTTCCGCATCAACGCGGAAAACACCGGCCAGTTCGAGCGCACGCTGATCGTCGCCGACAAGGGCGCCTATGTCAGCTATCTTGAAGGTTGCACTGCGCCCAAGCGTGACATCGCGCAATTGCACGCGGCGGTGGTGGAAATCGTCATCCTCGAAGATGCCGAGGTGAAATATTCGACCGTGCAGAACTGGTTCCCGGGCGACGAGGACGGCAAGGGCGGGATCTACAACTTCGTGACCAAACGCGCCGATTGCCGGGGCGACCGCGCCAAGGTGATGTGGACGCAGGTCGAGACCGGCTCTGCGATCACCTGGAAATACCCGTCCTGCATCCTGCGCGGCGACGACACGCAAGGCGAGTTCTACTCGATCGCCATTGCCAACAACTGGCAGCAGGCGGACACCGGAACCAAGATGATCCATCTGGGCAAGAATTCGAAATCGCGGATCGTGTCCAAGGGGATTTCGGCAGGCCAGGCGCAGAACACCTATCGCGGGCTGGTCACCATGCACCCGCGCGCCAAAAACTCGCGCAATTACACGCAATGCGACAGCCTGCTGATCGGCGACAAATGCGGCGCCCATACCGTGCCTTATATCGAGGTGAAGAACAACTCGAGCCGGGTCGAGCACGAGGCCACCACCAGCAAGGTCGATGACGATCAACTGTTCTATTGCCGCGCCCGCGGCATGGACGAGGAAGAGGCCGTGGCGCTGGTGGTGAACGGCTTCTGCCGCGAGGTTCTGCAGGCGCTGCCGATGGAATTTGCGATGGAAGCACAAAGCCTTGTCGCGATCAGCCTGGAAGGTTCGGTCGGCTGATGCAACGGGTCACAGGCCATGGCTCCGGCACGAGTTTGCCCCAATTCGGGCAAACTCTGCTGATTGGTTCGGTTTCGAAACGAATCCGAGCCGGGGCAGGCCATGACCATTTCCACCGCATCCTTTTCCGAACGACTGAACCGTATCGAGCGCGAGCGGGCGCGCTTCAAGGGGCAGTTGACGCTGCATGTCGGCGATCAGGAACTGCATGTGCAGACGCTCGAACAGATCGGGGCGCAGGCCGGCGTGGAGGTGCCTGTGCGCCCGGCGTTCCTGTCTTTGCGGGTCATGGCGGCGGTTTTGCTGGGGCTGCTGGCGGTGCCGCTGTCGGTGGCAATCCGCGCGCGGGTCTTCGCGCTGCCCGGCGAAAAGGCGCAGGCGCTGAGCGACCCGCAGATGATTCTGGGGATCGGCGCGGCGCTGCTGGTGTCCGTGGTGCTGGCGCAGATCCTGCGACTGCGCGCCACGCCGCTGATCGCGGCGCAGGGCCTGGGCGTTGTGGCGGGCGTGGGCACGTTGCACAATCTGGCCTTTGCCGCGCCCGCGCTGGCGGCACAGGTGATTTCGCCCGACTGGGTCGCGGCGCAGCAGGCCTGGACCGAACCCGGCACGCTGATCCTGCACGGGACCGTTTTCGCCTTCTAAGCGGGCCCAACAGCGGGGGGCGCGATGACCGCCGCTAACCCGCAAACCCCCGGCAAGATGCCTGCACCGGGGCCGGAGCGCCCGGTTCTCACCCTGCCGCGGGTCGAGGCCGAAGCCGTGCGCGCGGCCTATGCCGGGGCCGAGGTGATCCTGGAATACGGGTCGGGCGGGTCCACCGTTCTGGCCGCCGAAATGCCGGGCAAGACGGTGTTCTCGGTCGAAAGCGATGCGGCCTGGCTTGCGGGCATGCAGAACTGGTTCGCCCACAATCCGCCGCGCGCCCAGGTGCATCTGCACCATGCCAATATCGGCCCGACGCGCGAGTGGGGCTATCCCGTATCGGATGCGAGTTTCCGGCGCTGGCCCTCTTATCCGGTTTCGGTCTGGGATCTGCCCGAGTTTCGTCACCCCGATGTGGTGCTGATCGACGGGCGCTTCCGCGCGGCCTGTTTCCTGACCACACTGTTTCGCATCACCCGCCCGCTGCGCGTCCTGTGGGACGACTACACCGGACGCCCCGAGTATCACGCGATGGAAGCGTTTTCCCCGCGCACGGGCACCATCGGCCGCATGGCCGTTTTCGACGCCCGCCCGACCCAAATCCCGGCCGAAAAGCTCGGCCTGATCCTGACAACCTACTTGCGCGCGATGTAATCGGCGCCGCTGACCCGAAGGACAGATCCATGTTGGAAATCAAGAACCTGCACGTCAAACTTGAAGAAGAAGACAAAGTTATCCTGAAAGGCGTCGACCTGTCGATCGCGCCGGGCACCGTGCATGCGATCATGGGGCCGAACGGCTCTGGCAAGTCGACGCTGAGCTATGTTCTGGCCGGGCGCGAGGGCTATGAGGTAACCGACGGGTCGGCCACGCTGATGGGCGAGGAACTGCTGGAGATGGAACCCGAGGAACGCGCCGCCGCCGGCCTGTTCCTGGCCTTCCAATACCCGGTTGAAATCCCGGGCGTGGGCAACATGACCTTCCTGCGCACCGCGGTGAACGCACAGCGCAAGGCGCGCGGCGAAGACGAGCTGTCGGCGGGCGAATTCCTGAAAGTCGTGCGCGCCAAGGCCGCCTCGCTCAAGATCGACGCCGAGATGCTGAAGCGTCCGGTCAATGTCGGCTTCTCGGGCGGCGAGAAAAAGCGTAATGAAATCCTGCAGATGGCCATGCTGGAGCCGAAGATGTGCATCCTGGACGAGACCGACTCGGGGCTTGACGTGGATGCGATGCGGCTGGTGGCGGATGGCGTGAACGCGCTGCGCGATGCCGGGCGGTCGTTCCTGGTCATCACCCACTACCAGCGCCTGCTGGACCATATCAAACCCGATATCGTTCACATCATGGCCGATGGCCGGATCATCAAGACCGGCGGCCCCGAACTGGCGCTGGAAGTCGAACAGAACGGCTATGCCGAAATTTTGGCGGCGCATGGTATCGAAGGGGTGCTCTGATGAGCGTGGCGGTCAAACAAACCCCGCTGGAGGCGCGTCTGGCGGCGCTCGATCTGCCCATGGGCGGGTTTTCGGCGCCCGCGCGGGCGGCGGCGCTGGATCGGCTGGCAGCGATGGGCCTGCCGGGCGTGCGCGATGAATACTGGCGCTACACCAACCCGGCCGAGCTGAACGCGGCCGGGGCGCCGCGTGCAAAAACCTTTGAAGTCAAGGACGAAGAGCCCATTTTTGATGCGATCGACCGCATCAAGCTGGTCTTCGTCGATGGCATTTTCGATGCGGACGCCTCGGATGATCTGGCGGCTGAGGGGCTGGAAATCAGCCGTCTGGCCGATGCGGATGGCACCGATATTCACTGGGCAAGCGCGCTGTACGGCACTCTGGAAACCGCCGGTCAGACCCCGGTCGCACGGCCCTTGGCGGCGCTGAATACCGCGGCGGCCACCGATGGTGTGCTGATCCGGGTCACGGCAAAGGTCAGCAAACCTGTCCATCTGATTTATGCCCATAAATCAGAGGATTCCGACCCGATCCTCCATCACTGCATCAAATTGGAAGAAAATTCCGAACTGACGCTGCTGGAAAACGGCCCCGCCGGGGCGCGGTTCAACAAGGTGCTGGAGGTGGACGTGGCCGCAGGCGCGCGCTTCCACCATATCCGCGCACAGGGCCGCGATCACGAACGCCGCGCGGTGACGCATATCTTCGCCCGCGTGGGGGCCGAGGCGCTGTTCAAAAGCTTCACCATGACCGCCAACGGCGTGCTGACGCGCAATGAATGCGTGATCGACATGGTGGGCGACGATGCGGTGGCGCATGTGGCGGGTGCGGCGCTTGGCGATGGTGCGGTGGCTGAATTCCACCATGACGACACGGTCTTCATCACCCACGGCGCCGAGCGTGGCGAAAGCCGGCAGGTGTTCAAGAAGGTGCTCAAGCATGGCGCGACCGGCGTGTTCCAGGGCAAGATCCTGGTCAAGCCCGGCGCGCAGAAGACCGACGGCTATCAGATCAGCCAGTCGCTGCTGCTGGATGACGACTGTCAGTTCCTGGGCAAGCCGGAACTCGAAATCTATGCCGACGACGTGAAATGTTCGCATGGCTCGACCACCGGCGCGCTGGACGAGACCGCGCTTTTCTACCTGCGTTCGCGCGGGGTGCCGCACGATCAGGCGGTGTCGCTGCTGGTGCTGTCCTTCCTTGCCGACACGATTGCCGAAATCGAGGATGAAACCCTGCGCGACGAAATCTCGGCCCGGCTCGAAGCCTGGCTTTCGCGGCATCGCGATTGAGATGGGCGCCGTCGACGACATCCTGCGCAGCTATCGCGCGCCGCGTGCGGTGATGCGGGCGCATCTGGCGCGCGGCCGGTCCGAGCCGCGCGCACTGACGCTGCTGCTGGCGGCGCTGGTGGTGATCTTCATCGCGCAATGGCCGCGGCTGTCGCGGCTCAGCTTCGAACAACCGGATCTGCCGATGACCGGGCTGATGGTGGGCACCGGGCTTGCGCTGTTGGCGATGGTGCCGGTGTTCTATCTGCTGGCAGCGGCCAGCCATCTGGGCGCGCGGGCGCTTGGCGGCACGGGCAGCGGCTACGGCGCGCGTCTGGCGCTGTTCTGGGCACTCTTGGCCGTGGCGCCGCTGATGTTGCTGCAGGGGCTGGTCGCCGGGTTTCTGGGCGCGGGCACGCAGCTGATTGCGGTCAGCGCCCTGGTCTTTGCGGCTTTCGTGCTGATCTGGTTTGCCGGGTTGCGGGTGGCCGAATTCGAAACGGAGACACCATGACCGAAGCCTTCCTGCGCGATCTGGTGATCCGCACGCTGCGCGATCCGCGCGGTGCGGCGGCACAGATCCTGGCGATGGGCCTGCCGATGCAGGCGCGCTGGCTGGCCCTGGGCGCGGTGATCGCCCTGTCGGCGGTTCTGGGCTCGCTGGCCGAGATCATGTTCGCCTTCGTCACCAAGATCGAACTGGGCGAGGGCAGCCCGGTGCCGATGGCCGTGGCGCAGGGTGTGCTGCTGATCTACGGCGCTGGCGCGATGACGGTTGTCGGGCGCTGGTGCGGCGGGCAGGGACGGTTTGCCGATGCGCTGCTGCTGCTGGTGTGGATGGAGTTCGTGCTGATCCTGGGGCAGGTGGTGCAGGTGCTGATGATGGTGTTCTTCCCGCTGTCGGCGGTGGTCGCCTCGGCGCTGCTTTTGGGGCTGATGTTCTGGCTGCTGGTGCAATTCACCGCCGCGCTGCACGGGTTCGAACGGCTGTCCACGGTTTCGGCCGGGGTGATCGTGACGTTTTTTGCCTCGGCCCTGCTGGCGGGGGTGATTTTGCTGAGCCTCGGGATCGTTCCGGTCCCCGTGGCGGGCTGAGGAGAGTTGCGATGTATGACGTCGAAAAGATCCGCGCCGATTTCCCGATCCTGTCGCGGCAGGTGAACGGCAAGCCGCTGGTCTATCTGGACAATGGCGCCTCGGCGCAGAAACCGCAGGTGGTGATCGACGCGATCACCCGCGGCTATGCCGAGGAATACGCCAATGTCCACCGCGGCCTGCATTACCTGTCCAATCTGGCGACCGAGAAATACGAGGGCGTGCGCGGTATCGTGCGGCGCTTCCTGAACGCGCCCTCGGAAGACGAGATCGTCTTCACCAGCGGCACCACCGAAGGCATCAACCTGATCAGCTATGCCTGGGCCGCGCCGCGCCTTCAGGCGGGCGATGAAATCGTGCTGAGCGTGCTGGAACATCATGCCAATATCGTGCCCTGGCATTTCCTGCGCGAACGGCAGGGCGTGGTGCTGAAATGGGTCGAACCCGAAGCCGACGGCAGCCTCGATCCGGCCCGCGTTCTGGCCGCGATCGGCCCGAAGACGCGGCTGGTGGCGGTAACGCAAATGTCGAACGTTCTGGGCACGCTGGTCGATGTGAAAACCATCTGCACGGGCGCGCGGGACAAGGGCGTGCCGGTGCTGGTCGACGGCTCGCAGGCCTGTGTGCACATGCCGGTGGATGTGTCCGATATCGGCTGCGATTTCTATGCGATCACCGGACATAAACTATACGGGCCAAGCGGTTCCGGGGCGATCTTCATCCACCGCGACCGGATGGCCGAGATGCGCCCCTTCCTGGGCGGCGGCGACATGATCGACACGGTAACCCGCGACACGGTAACCTATGCCAAGCCGCCGATGCGCTTCGAGGCCGGCACGCCCGGCATCGTGCAGCAGATCGGCATGGGCGTGGCGCTCGACTATCTGATGGGCATCGGCATGGCTAATATCGCCGCGCATGAGCATGCGCTGCGCGATTACGCGCAGTCGCGCTTTGCCGGGCTGAACTGGCTCAACGTGCAGGGCAATGCGCCGGGCAAGGGCGCGATCTTCTCGCTGACGCTGAACGGGCCCGCACATCCGCATGATATTTCGACCATCCTTGACAAGCGCGGCGTCGCGGTGCGGGCGGGCAGCCATTGCGCCATGCCTCTGATGCAGCATCTGGGGGTGTCGGCCACCGCGCGCGCCTCGTTTGGCATGTATAACACCATGGCCGAGGTCGATGCGCTCGTCTCCGCGCTGGAGCTGTGCCACGATCTGCTGGGCTGAGCCCCGGCGGCGCGAGCGCCCGGAACACTTGAACAAGGGGGCAGGGCGCGGGCGGTGTCCTGCCCTTCTTCTTGGCAAAAATACTCATCTTTCCCGCGGCCTCTCGCGCGAATTGCCCGTTGCAGGGCGCGCGGCCCTCGTCTATACCCCGCCTCAGGCACCCGTAGCTCAGCTGGATAGAGCGCTGCCCTCCGAAGGCAGAGGCCACAGGTTCGAATCCTGTCGGGTGCGCCATTCTTCTTGAAATTACAGGATATTGGCCTTCGGCTGCCGGTGCCGCGTCATCGGCATTTTGGCCCGCGTGTTCGACCTTCCTCCCGCGCGAAGGGTCCAGGACGCCCCGGCTTGCACGGGGTGCGGGCCGGGGCGGTTACAGGTCCTTGAGCAGGCGCAGCGCGTCATGGATTGCGGCATGGGTGTTGCGCGCCGCCACCGCGTCGCCGATGCGGAACAGGCGGAAACGGCCCTGCGGGTTGCGACGGATCTGCTGCACGGCGCCGCTTGTCAGCGCCTCGTAATCAACCTCACCCAGATTGGACGAGTGCGGCTTGAGTGCGAAATACAGATCGTCCAGCGGGCGCGTTCCATGGTTGACGACCACCTGATCGACCAGGCGCTCGCGCCGGATGTCACTGTAATCGCTGCCCAATGTCGCGCGCAGGGTGTTGCCCTCGCGCGTGACGGCCAGCAGCCGCCAGGTCACGGTGAATGTGGTGTCGCGGGCCTGTAGCGCGCGCATGTAGGGCACCAGGTTCATCGCCATCACCTCGGGGGCGAAGCTGCGATCGGGGGTCACGATCTCGACCGCGGCACCGCTGGTCGATATCCGGTCGGCGGCCTGCAGCCCGGCGTGATCGCCCGCATCGTCGAAGATCAGCACATTGCGCCCCGGCTTCACATCGCCCGACAGGATATCCCAGGCCGAGCACACCAGATCGTTGCCCGTGCTCAGCACCTCGGTATGGGGCAGCCCGCCGGTGGCGACGATCACCACATCGGGGGCGGTGGCCAGGATGTCGTCGGCCTCGGCATAGGTGTTGAAGCGGAAGTCGACGCCGTGCTTTTCACATTGTGCCATCCGCCAGGCGATGATCGAGATCATCTCGCGGCGGCGTTCGTCCTGCGCGGTCAGGCGGATCTGCCCGCCCGGCCGGTCGGCGGCTTCCAGCACCGTGACCGCGTGGCCGCGCGCGGCGGCGACCCGGGCGGCCTCCATCCCGGCGGGACCGGCGCCGACGATGGTGATGCGCCGGGGCGTGGCGGCGGGGGCGATGTCATGCGGCATCGTCTCTTCGCGCCCGGTGGCGGCATTGTGCAGACAGAACGCCATGCCGCCCTGATAGATCCGGTCCAGGCAGTAATTCGCGCCGACGCAGGGGCGGATGTCGTCTTCGCGGCCTTCGACGATCTTGCGCACCAGATGCGGGTCGGCCATGTGGGCGCGGGTCATCCCCACCATGTCGAGCTTGCCCGCGGCGATGGCATGGCGCGCGGTGGCGACATCGGGGATCTTGGCGGCGTGGAAGGTCGGGAATCCGGTCGCGGCGCGGATCTCGCCTGCGAAATCCAGATGCGGGGCGTTCTTCATGCCCTGAATCGGGATCAGGTCGGTCAGGCCCGGGTCGGTGTCGATATGGCCTTTTACCACGTTCAGGAAATCCACCAGACCGCTGTCTTTCAGCTTCTGTGACACCTCCATCCCTTCGGCGCGGGTCATGCCGCCGGGCAGATCCTGATCGCCGGTATAGCGCAGTCCGACGATGAACTCGTCGCCGCAGCGTTTGCGGATCGCACGCAGCACGTCGAAGGTGAAGCGCAGGCGGTTGTCCAGACTGCCGCCATAGGGCGCCTCCAGATCATTGGTCAGCGGCGACCAGAACTGTTCGAGCAGATGGCCATAGGCCTCCAACTCGATCCCGTCGACGCCCGCCGCCTTCATCCGCTCGGCCGCATCGGCGAAATCGCCGATGATCCGCGTCATGTCCCAGTCTTCCAGCCGCTTGGGAAAGGCCCGGTGCGCGGCCTCGCGTTCGTGGCTGGGCGCGACGACGGGCAGCCAGTCGCCCTTGTCCCAACGGGTGCGGCGGCCAAGGTGGGTCAGCTGGATCATCACCGCCGCGCCGTGATCGTGGCATTCGTCGGTCAGTTGTTTCATCCAGCCGACGACCTCGTCCTTCCAGGCCAGAATATTGTTGAACACCGGCGGGCTGTCGCGCGCGACCGCGGCCGAGCCCGCCGTCATCGTCAGCGCGACACCGGCCTTCGCGCGTTCGACATGATAGGCGCGGTAGCGGCCCTTGGGCATGCCGTCCTCGGGATAGGCGGGTTCGTGGCTGGTGATCATGATGCGGTTGCGCAGCGTCAGGTGTTTGAGCTGGTAGGGCTGCAAAAGCGGATCGTTGGTCATTCGGCGGGGCTCCGGTTGAATTTCTCAATCTCTCCCGCAAAATGTTCACATGTGTCAATTAATAAATCACGGGTGAACATTCTTGCCGCCCGCGGCCGATTTGCCTAGGATGTGGCATGGACAAGACAGAACAGACACAAGGCGACGCCTGCGCCCCCCCGCAGGCCATGGCCGAGGGGGCCGAAACCGGCTGGCGCGGCTCGCGCGAGGGGTGGCTGGAGGCGGCCTATGGCGCGCTGGTCAGCGAAGGTATCGACGCGGTCAAGATCAAGCCGCTGGCCGAAGGGCTGAAACTGTCACGCACCAGTTTCTACTGGTTTTTCGAAACGCGCGCGGCGCTGCTGGATGCGCTGGCCGAGATGTGGGAGGCGCGCACGACCACCCCGCTGTGCGCGGCCACCCGGGCCTATGCCGAGTCGGAAACCGAGGCGATGTTGAATGTCATCGGCTGTTTCCTGCGGCCCGAAACCTTCGACGCCGGGCTGGAATTCGCGATGCGCGGCTGGGGGCTGAAAGATCCCGCGATCATGGCGCAGATCACGGCCGCGGATCAGCGCCGCCTGACCGCGCTGAGCGACATGCTCGAACGCTGGGGGCATGGTCCGCAGGACGCCGATGTTCGTGCCCGCACGATCTATCTGGTGCAGATCGGCTATATCTCGATGCGCGCCGAAGAGAGCCTCGAAACCCGTCTGGCGCGAATTCCGACCTATGTCGAGATCTACACCGGCCACCCGCCCGCCCCGCGCGAGATCGCGCGGTTTCGCGCGCGCTTCGGCCTGAGCGCGGAGGCATAGCCATGGATCTGGGCTTCATCGGCACCGGCACGATCGCGGCCGCGGTGGTGACGGGGATCGCGGGGCAGGGGCATGGCATCGTGGTGTCCGAACGCAGCAGGGCGCAGTCGGCGCGGCTGGCGGCGCAGTTTCCGGCGGTGAGCGTGGCCCCGAACCAGCAGGTGCTGGACCGCAGCGAGGTGGTGTTTCTGGGGCTTCTGGCCGCGCAGGCGTCGGCGGTTCTGGCCGGGTTGCGGTTTCGTCCGGGGCAGCGGGTGGTTTCGTTCATCGCCGATCTGTCGCTCGATGCGGTGGCGGCGCTGGTCGCACCGGCGCAGGCAGTGGCGATCATGCTGCCATTTCCGGCGATCGCGCAGGGCGGATCGGTGATCCTGACGCTGGGGGACGCAGGCCTGATCCGCGACATCTTCTGCCCGGCCAATACCGTGTTCGAGGTGACCAGCCAGGACGAATTGCGCAGCTATCTGTGCGCGCAGGCGGTGTTGTCGCCCGCCGTGCTGATGGTGGCCACGGCGGCCGACTGGCTGGCCGGACAGGGGGCCGACCGTGCCGCGGGCGAGACCTTCCTGCGCGCGCTGGTGGCCTCGGGCCTGCAGGGCGCGGGGTGCCGTGAAACGCTTGCCGCACTCGATACGCCGGGGGGATACAATCAGCGGCTGCGGCAGGCGCTTGAACATGCGGGACTGGTGGCGGCGCTGGAGGCGGGATTGACCGGATTGCAGGCCCCTCGACCGCCGGAGCCCTGAACCACGCGCCAGCCGGGGCCCGTCTCGCGCCCACCGCGGGGCGCCCGGTCACAGGCGGGTTGGCTTGCACATTCCCGGGGGTCGATCCGGCACAAAATGCATGTTTGACATGCTGGCGTCAGAAACGGGTGGTCTCCTGCCGGGAATTTTCATAGCCTGCCCAAAGCCAAAGCCAAAGCCAAAGCCAAAGCCTTCGGGGAGGTCGCCTCCCATGCCATGGCACTGCGTCAGGCCGTCCGCCAGATGTGACGTGCCCGCGCCGGCATTCCATCGAGACAGGGTGATCCAGAATGACACAGCAACCCGCCCGCAGATCCGACTATCACGCGCAAACCCCTGCCGAGGTGCTGGACAGCCTGCAGGCGACAGAGGCGGGGCTGAGCTCGGCCGAGGCGCTGCGCAGGGGGCAGATCCATGGCCCCAACCGCCTGCCTGAACCACCCCGGGACAGCGCGGTGCTGCGGTTCTTGCGGCAATTCCACAATGTGCTGATCTATGTGCTTCTGGGGGCGGCGGCGGTCACGGCGGGGTTGCATCACTGGGTCGATACCGGGGTGATCCTCGCGGTGGTCTTTGCCAATGCGATTATCGGTTATATCCAGGAAGGCCGCGCGGAAGAGGCGATGGCGGCGATCCGCGGGATGCTGGCGCCCCATGCGGCGGTGCTGCGCGACGGCAGGCGGCAAAGCCTGGATGCCGAAGCGCTGGTGCCCGGCGATATCGTGCTTCTGGAGGCGGGCGACCGGATCGCCGCCGATCTGCGCGTGTTGCACGCGCGGGGCCTGAAGGTGGAAGAGGCGATCCTGACCGGAGAATCCGTCCCCGCGGACAAGACAAGCGCCCCGGTTGCCGTTGATGCCGCCCTGGGCGACCGTGCCTCCATGCTGTTCAGCGGAACGCTTGTGGCGGCGGGCACCGCGCGCGGCGTCGTCACCGCCACCGGACGAGAGACCGAGATCGGCCGGATCAGCGGCATGATCTCGGCGGTCGAGACGCTGTCCACGCCACTCGTGCGGCAGATCGACATCTTCTCGCGCTGGCTGACCGTCTTCATCCTGATCGTGGCGGCCAGCTTGCTGGCCTATGGTTATGTCGTCGGACATATGGAATTCGGCGCGCTGTTCATGGCCGTGGTCAGCCTGTCGGTCGCGGCGATCCCCGAGGGCTTGCCCGCCGTGCTGACCATCACCCTTGCGGTGGGCGTGCGCGCGATGGCCAGCCGCAACGCCATCGTCCGCCGTCTGCCCGCGATTGAAACGCTGGGGTCGGTCTCGGTCATCTGTTCGGACAAGACCGGCACGCTGACCCGCAACGAGATGACGGCGGCCTCGCTTGCAGGGGCGGGGCATGTCTATGCGGTCGACGGCGAGGGCTATGCACCCGAGGGGGCGGTGCGGCTGAGCGATGCCGAGGTCAGCCCGACCGAACATGCCGTGCTGCTGGAATTCGCCCGGGCGGCGGGCCTGTGCAACGATGCCCTGTTGCACGAGGCCGAGGGCGACTGGCGGGTCGACGGCGATCCGATGGAAGGCGCGCTCATGGCGCTGGCGGGCAAGATCACGGGCGAGGGGCACGCGCCGTTCCGCGACTGGCAGCGGCTGGATGTGATCCCCTTCGACGCGGCGCATCGCTACATGTCGGTGCTGCACCGGGCCGCCGATGGCCGGCGCTTCATTCATGTGAAGGGCGCGCCCGAAGCGGTCTTGGCGATGTGCGCCGATCAGCGTGCGGCCAATGGCGGTGTCGAACCGCTTGATGGCGCCTATTGGGAGGACCGGATCGACGATCTGGCCGGCGCGGGAGAGCGGGTGATCGCGGTCGCCGTTCGCGCAGCAGACCCCCAGACCGAAGAGCTGACGCCCGCGGAACTGGTCGGCCGGATGACCCTTGTGGGGCTGGTGGGGCTGATCGACCCGCCGCGCCCCGAAGCCATCGTTGCGGTTGCCGAATGCCATGCTGCCGGGATCGCGGTGAAAATGATTACCGGGGATCACGCCATGACGGCGCGCGCGATCGGCGAGCGGATCGGGCTGAAGAACTGCGCCCGCGTGCTGACCGGCGCGGATATCGAGGCGATGGACGATGCCGATCTGGCCGAGGCCGTGACGCACACCAATATCTTCGCCCGCACCGCCCCGGAACACAAGCTGCGGCTGGTGGCCGCGCTGCAATCAAGGGGCCTGACCGTTGCGATGACCGGCGACGGGGTCAATGATGCGCCCGCGCTCAAGCGTGCCGATGCGGGCATCGCGATGGGCCGCAAGGGCAGCGAGGCCGCAAAGGAGGCCGCCGAACTGGTGCTGACCGACGACAATTTCGCGTCGATCGCCGCGGCGGTGCGCGAGGGGCGCACGGTCTATGACAACATCAAGAAGGTCATCAGCTGGAACCTGCCCACCAGCGCGGGCGAGGCGATGACCATCGTCGCCGCCCTGTTTCTGGGCATGGCCCTGCCGATTACCGCGGTGCAGATCCTGTGGGTCAACCTGATCACCGCGATCACGCTGGGACTGGCGCTGGCGTTCGAGCCGACCGAGGCAGGGACCATGCGCCGCCCGCCCCGCGCCCGGGGCGAACCGCTGCTGGGTGGCGCGCTGATCTGGCATATCGTGCTGGTGTCCGGGCTGTTTCTGGTCGCGGCCTTTGGCATCTATCGCTATGCCACCGACAAGGGCTATGCCCCCGAACTGGCCCAGACGATGGCGATGAACACGCTGGTCGTGCTTGAAATCTTCCACCTGTTTTTCATCCGCAACATCTATGGCACCTCGCTGAACTGGGCCGCGGTCCGGGGAACGAAGGTGGTCTGGGGCAGCGTCATCGCGGTCACGGCGGCGCAATTCGCGCTGACCTATCTGCCGCCACTGCAACAGATGTTCGGCACGCGCGCGGTGCCGTTTCTGGACGGGGTCGTGGTCGTGGCGGTTGGGGTGGTGTTCTTCGTCCTGATCGAGACGGAAAAGCAGATGCGGCTGGCCTTTGCGCGCATGTCCTCGGGCGCGCCGAAGGGCGATTAGGGCAGGGTGGCCGGGGGTGGGTCCGGCCCCCTCGACGCTCAGTGCCCCTGGGCCAATGGCTCGGTGCTGTCCTCCTCGGGTTCCCCCCGGTCGAAGCGGGCGCGCCAGCCCTGCACCAGCGCGCCGTCGCCGCCCTTTGCCGCGTGCTGACGCAGGGCGTTGCGCAACGCGACCCGTCCCTGCCGCGAGGCGGGGGGCGAAAAATCCTCGGGCGCGACCCCGGCTTCCAGCGCCCGCCAGACCCGGCGCTTGGTGTCCAGATAGCCCTCTGGCCCCCAGGCTTCGAGCAGGGTTTCGAAACGTGCGAACAGGGTGGCGTCGAAGGGCCGGTCGGCGCCCATCGCATCGCTGATCGGGCTATCGGGATGTAGCCCGCCACAGGGCACCAGCCCCGCCGGGATCGGCTGATTGGCCGAATGGGTGCGCCCCGAGGCGATCAGCCGGGGCAGCACATGAGTGTGCGGCCCGGCGGGCGAAACGCCCCCGGTATCGGGGCCGCCGATCTTCTGGAATACCTCGACCCGCCCGATATTGGTCAGCGCCACGCGGTGCGGATGCGCCCTCAGGATCGCCCCCATCGCCGGATTGGCCGGATCGAGGACCGAGCGCCCCACCGCGGCATCCAGCTGTGCGATCAGGGCGGGGTCTTCGGTGCGGATGCAGAAATCGACCTGCGGCAGGCCCAGCCCCATGTCGTAAAGCACGGCCTTGCGGTGCATCGGCCGGATTGCCCGGGTATCGGCGCCAAGCCGGGTAAGCACCCGGCGGGCGGCCCGGCGGGCCTCGGCTTCGGGCAGGCACAGCGCGACCGACTGGCCCCAGCGATGCACGCGCGGCGAAAGCGTCTCGAAGGCCACCGGATGGATGCGTTCGGGCGCCTCGAGCCGGATTGCCCCGCGGCGTGTCGCCACGATCCCGTCACGCAGGATGCCGGTGTCTTCGCCCGCATCGCGGTGAAATTCGGCGATGGCCCCGAAAGAGCCCATCGACCAGCCATGCCCGGGGTCTTCCAGGGCTTCCAGTAGGGTCTTGCGAATGTCGATCATTTCAAACTCCCGTTTTCGGCGATCCAGTCCTGTGCCCCGGCGGTCACGGCGGTATAGACGGCATGGCCCACGGCCTCGCCCAGGGCGGTATGCAGTCCCGCGAAGTTCTGAGTGCCCGGCGGGGCGGCCAGGGCCAGGCAATCGGTGCCGGTGCCGGTCATCGGTCCCTGCGGCAGATCAAGCCGGGCCGCGATCACCGCCGCCGTGCGCGCCTGTGCGGCAATCGTCAGCGCCTCGATCTGCGCGGTTTCGGTCAGGCCCCAGCCGGGGGCGGGGCCTGCCAGCTGCACCGCGATGTTGATCGTGCCATAGCTGCCGCCCGCTTCGGGGCCGGGCCGGTTCTGACGGTGGCCGACCCGTTCGGCATTGCCCAGCCCCACCGTGGCCAGGGCTGCGGCCCGGATACCTTCGACGCAGGCCTCGGCTCGGGTGTAGCGGCGGATGTCGCGCGAGGTCAGCATCCCCACGGCGTCGATCAAACCGTGCTGCGCCAACTGCCCGGGGAACCATGTCTCGACCGCGAAATCGCGTGTCAGATCGGCATTGCGCACCTCGCGCCAGATAATCTGGCGCGCATGGACGAAACCGGGCCGGTGCGGGGCGAAGCTCAGCACTCGCTGCGGCGCGCCCAGATCGACGACAAGCCAGGGGTGGCTCAATGTGGCAGACAGAAGCGTCATGGTCCCACCACCTCCAGCGGTTGAACGCAGAGCGCGCCGGCGACCTCGGCCAGATGGCAGCGAATGGCGAAGACCTGTTCCAGCAGGGCCGGGGTCAACACCGTGCGCGGCGCACCATCGGCCACGATGCGGCCCTGCGACAGCACCACGATCCGCGTGCAATGGCGCGCGGCCAGGCTCAGGTCGTGCAACGAGGCGACCACCCCGCGCCCCTCGGCGGCGAGGGCTGCGAAACATTGCATGCAGCCGATCTGATGCGCGGGGTCAAGCCCGGCAATCGGTTCGTCGGCCAGCAGCAGCGGGGTGTCCTGCGCCAGCGCGCGGGCGATCAGCACCCGGGCCTGCTCGCCGCCCGACAGGGCGGTGGCCGGGCGCTCGGCGAAGCGGGCGACATCCATCCGTTCCAGCGCGTCACGCACCTGTGGCGCCTGTTCGTCGCCGTTTCGCGCCAGTGCCACCAGATGACGCACGCTGACCGGCCAGGCGATGTCGCGCGCCTGCGGCAGCCAGGCCGCGGCACGGGCGCGGGCGGGCAGCGGCAGCCCGGCAAGTGAGCTGTCCCCGGTGGCGGCGATCAGCCCCAGTGCGGCGCGCAGCAGCGTGGATTTCCCGGCCCCGTTCGGACCGATCAGGCCGACGAATTCGCCGGGCGCCACCTGCAGCGTGGCCGGGTGCAGCGGCACCTGACCGCCGCGCCGCACGCTCAGGTTTCGGATCGACAGAAGCGTCATTGTTGCCCCCGCATGCGCCAGATCAGATGCAGGAAAACCGGCGCGCCGACGAGCGCCATCAGCACCCCCAGTTTCAGGTCGCGCCCGGGCAGGACCAGCCGCACGGCGATGTCGGCGGCCAGCACCAGGATCGCGCCCCCCAGTGCGGCGGCGGGCAACAATGCGGCCGGACGTGCGCCGACCAGAGGCCGCAAGAGATGCGGCACCACCAGCCCCACGAAGCCCACCGCCCCCGCGACGGCGGTCGCGGCGCCCACCGTGCAGGCGACGCCGGTCACCACCCCCAGCCGCAGCCCGCGCAGATTGATCCCCATCGAGGCCGCGGCATCCTCGCCCAGCGTCAGCACATCAAGCCCGCGCCCGCAGCGCAGCAGCATCAGCCCCCCCAAGGTCATCAGCGGCAGCGCCATCAGCACATGGGTGAAGGACCGATCCGCCAGCGACCCCATCATCCAGAACACGATCTCATTGGCGGCAAAGGGATTGGGCGAGAGGTTCAGCACCAGCGCGGTCAGCGCCGAGGCCAGCGCCGAAAGCGCGATCCCGGCAAGGATCAGCGCCAGTGAACTGCTGCCCGATCCGGCCAGCAGCAGGATCAGCGCGACCCCCAATCCCGCCCCGCACAGCGCCGCCACCGGCAGCGCGAGCGTGAACAGCGCGGCCAGCCCGGTCTGGATCGCCAGCACCGCCCCAAGGGCCGCCGCGGCCGAGATGCCGATCACCCCGGGTTCGGCCATCGGGTTGCGCAGATAGCCTTGCATCGCGGCGCCCGACAGGCCGAGGCTCGCGCCGATCATCACCGCCAGAATGGCGCGCGGCAGGCGGATTTCGCGCATCACCAGGGTGAGCGGCCCATGCCCGCCCTCGATCAGCGCGGCAAGGCTTTCACCGGGGCCGACCGGCGCCGGCCCGGTGACGAGCGCGGCCAGAAACAGCAGCGCGACCAGCGCGCCCAGGGCCCCGAGCAGACGTGCTTGTGTCATTCCTGGCCCCCGATGCCGTCGCGCGTGGCGCGCAGCCGCTTGATCGCCGCCAGCACCGACGGCAGGCCGCAGATCCAGTCGCGGTCCTGCATCGCGGTCCGCTCGCCCGACAGGGCCAGAAGGGCGGGGTGCGACAGCACCTCTTCGGCGCGCGAGGCGCCGGGATAGGGCTGGCCCGAAATTACCAGATCCGGGTCGGCCAAGATCAGCGCCTCGAGCGGCAGCACCCCGCCTTGCGGCAGGCCCATCGAGGCCGCCAGATGTTCGAACCCGGCGGCCTCGATGATTTCACCCGACAGGCTGCGATCGCCCGAGGTATAGCCATTGGCCGCATAGGTTGCCGCCGTCGGGCGCGGCGCCGTGACCGCCGAAGCGGGCGCGGCAATCTCTGCCAGCCGTGCCGAAAATGCCTCTGCCATCGCTTGCCCCTCGGCTTCGCGCCCCAACGCGCGGCCCATGTCGAGCATGCCCTGCCGCACGTCCTGCAGCGAATAGGCGGGGTCGAAGATCACCACCGCGATGCCCAGCCGCTGCAGCATCGCGACGGTGGCCTGCGCGGTGAACCTGCCCGCCAGCACCAGATCCGGCCTCAGCAGATAGACCTCTTCGGCCAAGCCGTGATTGACCGGATAGGCCCGTGCCTCCGCGGCCATCACCGAGGCGCGCGGGTCCTGTGCCAGATAGGTGACCGACACAAGCTGCCCCGGCGCGGCCAGCATCATCGCCAGCTGATCGGTGCACAGGTTGATCGAGACCACGCGGCCGGGTGCCTCGGCAAAGGCGGGCAGCGCAAGGCTGCCCGCGAATGCGAGGGCGGCAAGACGCCCCCGGATCACCATTTGGCCGACAGCCCCAGATAGGCGGTGCGGCTTTGGCCGTAATAGCCCCAGGCTTCGGAATAATCCGCATCGAACAGGTTCACGATGCGGCCCGTCAGCGCGACATTCGCGGTCAGGTCATAGCGCGCGGCCAGATCGACCGTGGTGAACTGCGCCAGCTTGCTGATCGTGCCCGATCCCGCCCCGAACCATTCCTGATCGTAACTGCCCGCAACATGGCGCAGATCGGCGCTTACATTCGCGCGCCCGTCCAGAATGTCGGCGCTGGCCTGCAGTCCGAATTCATGTGCCGGACGCCGCACCAGACGCTCTCCGCCGGGGCTGCGGCCATGGGTATAGGTGTAACTTCCGGCCAGATGCAGCCAGTCGTTGGCCTGCCAGGTGGCGCTCAGTTCCACCCCCTTGCGCGTGCTGGTGCCGGCAAGGTTGGTCGCGCTGGTGCCGGTGCTGGCGATCATGTCCTCGATATCGCTCTGGAACAGGGTTACCCCGAGCGTGCCGCGTCCTTCCGGCAGATCCAGATCGGCCCCGAGTTCATAGCTCAGGCTGTGTTCGGGTTTCAGATCCGGGTTGCCGGTGAACAGGCCGGGCGTATAGCCGAACTGCTCGTACATCGTCGGATAGACCGTCGCCCGCCCGACCGAACCGCGCAGCCGCAGCGCCGAACCGGGCTGGCGCCAGGCGGCCGACAGGTTCCACGAGGTCGGGTCCTCGAAAACGTCGATGACATCGTGGCGCACGCCCGCCTGCAGGTCGATTCCGTTGTCGAACCGCCCCTGATATTCCAGCGCGACCGAGCGGCTGTTGCGGCTTTCCTTGCCCGTCGACCAGGCCGTCGCAACATCGAAGGTCTCGCGTTCGGCTTCCAGCAGCAGGTTCAGCTTTTGCGCCGCCCCCCGGGCCTCGGTTCCGTCGAGCGCGAAGCTGCCGGTGTATTTCAGTGCCTGGCGGGTGGAGCCATAGTTCGACACGCCCCAACTGGGGGAATCGTAGCTGGTGTCCTGGTCCATCGCGGACAGCTCCAGCCGGTTCAGCAACCGCCCGTCCAGCGCCTCGGCCTCGGCCCAGAGGCTGCCATAGCTTTCGTCCCGATCCGCAGTATCGCCGGAATCGACGATGTAATCCTCGGGGCGGGTCGCGGCGCTGTCGGTGCCGTCATAGCCGTAGGATTGCGTGAAATGGCGCAGGCTGAAGCCGATCGTCACGCTGTCGGTCACCGCGTGGTCGCCGTTCAGCGACACGGTGTCCATGTTGTTGAACTCGGTATCGCCGCCGGTGCGCGATCCGTCTTCGCCGTCAGAGCGGCGGCTTTCGGCGGCAAAGGACAGCTGCCCGCGCGCGAACCCCTGCCGCAGAGAGGCGTTGAGCATATGGCTGTCCAGGCCGCCCAGTTCGACGCCGCCGCCATAAGACAGGCCCGGCTTGTCCGCCTTCTGCGTGGTGATCGCGATCAGCCCCGCCATCGCACTGGTGCCGTAAAGCGTGGCCTGCGGTCCGCGCAGCACCTCGATACTGTCGATGTCGGCGGCTGACAGTCCCGAAAAGCTGTAGCTGCCATTGGTGGTCGTGTTCACCTCGACCCCGTCGATCAGCACCAGCGTGTGATTGCTTTCCCCGCCCCGAATGAAGACCGAGGTCATGCTGTCGCCGGTGGATACGACCGACAGCCCCGGCAGGGCCCGCAGGGCGCTTTCCACGGTCTTGAGGCCGCGCCGGGCGATCTCTTCTCGGGTGATCTGGCTGTAGGCGCGGGTGAAATTGTCCTTGGCGATGCCGGTCAGGCCGCCAGAGACAAGGATTTCATCCAAGATGAAGACATCGGATGTCGTGGCCTCTTGCGAATGGCCGACGGCAGGCGTGACGAAGCAGGCTGCGGAAAGCAGCAGAAAGCGCAAAGCGCGGGCAGAACACATGGTTTCCATCCCCTTGGCGGGCCCGAAAGCCCGCAATGCAAATCCAACGGGCAAAGCCCGCGTGACCAAAAGACGCCTGCGAAGAGTTCTCCGCAGACAGCGACCAGTGTCACCTCTGCGGATCATGCCGCTCCCATGGCGCGCCCCGCGCCCGGAAAGGGTGATCGTCCAAGCAGGTCTCCTGGCTCGCGGGTCGAAGCTTGGCCTGCCTTCCCGGGGAACCCCCAGTGGCGTCGTTGGCCTTGCTCACCGCTCACAGTTGCGGGGGCAGCCACGGTCTGGGCCGAAGCCGTTCCGTGTTCCCTTTTAATCCGGCCGGATGGCCGGAACTTGAACGCGGTCAAGGAAAGACAAGTTTTCCGTGAAGTCAAGCCCGCATCGCACGGGCTGTCCGGCGCCAGTCGACGGCAGGGGAGCAGATCTTCGTGCGGGGCAGCGCATGTTATGAAGTAACTTCGGTGCGAGGCGGGTGCCGGGCGCTTGTCAGGCGGGGGGCGGTGCCGCTAGATCGGGGCATGACCCAGGCACGCCTTTCGCCCCGTTCCCTTACGCTCGCCTGTTTTGCGCTGGCGGTTCTTACCGCGCAGCCGGTGGCCGCACATCCGCATCTGTTCGTCGATGTCACCCACAGCCTTCTGTTCGATGCCGACGGGCGGCTTGTCGGGCTGCGGGCACGCTGGGATTATGACGAGATGTTCACGCTGCTGATGGTTGAAGACGGCAAATACGATCACAACGGCGATGGCAGGGTTGCGGGTGATGAGCTGGCGGCCTTCCAGACCTGGGATGCGGATTGGCCCGCGGACTATGGCGGCGATATCGAGATCGAACTCGCCGGGCAGCCGGTGGCCTTGCAGGGGCCGAGCGACTGGGCCGCTGAATGGCATGACGGGCGCGCGGTTTCGGTGCATACCCGGATGCTGCGGGCGCCGTTGGATCTGACGGGCCGCGAACTGGTGATCCGCCCGTACGACCCGGATTTCTATACCGCCTACACGGTCGTCGCGCCCCCCCGGTTCGAAGGCCGCGGCGATTGCCATGCTGCGGTGTTCGAGGCGGATCCGGGCGCGGTGTCCGATGAACTCGCCGCCGCGATTGCCGAACTCAGCCCCGAGGTCACCCCCGCCGATGCCGGTCTGCCCGCGGTCGGCCGGCTGTATGCCGATGAGGAACGGATCACATGCGGCAAGTAGTGGCGCTGTCGGTGCTGGCCCTGGTGGTGCTGGCTGCCGCCGTGGCCTGGCATCTGGGGCTGTTCGCGCAGGCGCGCGGTGCGCTTGTCGCGGCGCAGCGCGCGTTTCAGGCGCCGCTGGCCGAAGGGGTGCGCGCGCTCAAGGCGCATCAGCCGGGCGCAGTGGCCGGGCTGATCTGGCTCGGGTTTCTGTATGGCGTGCTGCATGCGGCGGGGCCGGGGCATGGCAAGGTGGTGCTGGGGGCCTGGGCGTTCTCGGCGCGGGCGCGGCTGCTGAAGGTTGCGGTAATCACGCTGGCGGCAAGCCTGGCGCAGGCGGCGGTGGCAATCGGGCTGGTGCTGGCCGGGGCCTGGGCGTTCGGGCTG
This sequence comes from Paenirhodobacter sp. CAU 1674, assembly GCF_029222945.1. Classification (NCBI taxonomy): domain Bacteria; kingdom Pseudomonadati; phylum Pseudomonadota; class Alphaproteobacteria; order Rhodobacterales; genus Paenirhodobacter; species Paenirhodobacter sp. CAU 1674. The sequence goes on from NZ_JARHUH010000008.1 coordinate 180,651, forward strand.
GGACGCAGCCAGCTGACGGGGCTGGCAGAGGGGCCGGTGACACGGGCGGGCGAATGGGCGCTGGTGGCACTGGGGCTTTTCCTGGTTCTGCGCGGGGCGTTCGGGCTGCGCCGGGGCAGGGGCGCCGCGCCGCTTGCGCAGCCCGTCGCGCATACGCATGACGACGGGTGCGGGTGCGGGCATGCCCATGCCCCGGCGCCCGAGGCGGCGGCCCGCGCAGGCCTGCCAGAGGCGCTGATGCTGATTGCCGGTGTGGCGTTGCGGCCCTGCACCGGGGCGGTGTTCGTGATGCTGCTGACCGTGTTGATCGGCGCGCCGCTGGCGGGTGCGGCGGCGGTGCTGGCGATGGGATTGGGCACGGCGCTTGTCACCCTGGCGGTGGCGCTTGCCAGCGCGAAACTCGGGACCGAGGTTCTGAGCGGGGCACAGGGGCGGCGTTTGCGTCGCGCCGCCGATGTTGCGCAGATCGCGGTCGGGCTGGGGATCGTCGCGCTTTATCTGTGAGCCGGGGGTTATCGGGCGGCGCGCAGCGTAGCCGAGGGGGGCTCGCCGAATTGCGCGGTATAAGCCGCCGAGAACCGGCCCAGATGCAAGAACCCCCATTTCATCGCAACGTCGGTGACGCGGGTATCGGGGTCGGCGTGCCGCAGATCGCGGCGGGCGCCGTCCAGGCGGTGCCTGCGCAGCCATTCGACCGGGCCGATGCCCGCCGTCTGCAGGAAAGCCCGGTGCAGCGCGGGCACCGGCACGCCCAGTTCTGCCGCCAGCGCGGATACCGAAGGCGTTTCCAGCGCGCCGGCTTGCATCAGCGCCTGCGCGCGGCGGAAGATGTGGTAATCGCCGCGCGTGCCGGACCCCAGCGCGACCGCCTCGCGCCGCGCCCGCCCCCACAGCCTGCCAAGGTTGTAAAGCACCAGATCCGGGGTCAGCGCGCTGATCCCGCCCGAAGTGGCCAGAAGCAGTGTGAACCATTCCGCCAGCAGCCGGACCTCCTGCGCCTCGGGCAGTGCCAGAAAGGCGCCTTCCAACACCATCCGGGCCGGGTTTTCGTCCAGATCCCGGGCCAGAAGCGTCTGATCGGCCTCGACCATAAGCACCTCGGCCCCGGCGGGCAGAACGGCCAGATGTTCCTCGCCGCCGCGGATGAAGCCGGTCAGCCCCTGCGCGCAGCTTTGCGCGTTGAACCGCCACGGGCCTGCGCGCACCAGCGACTGACAGAAGATCACCCGCCCCTCGGGCGGCGCGGTGCTTTGCTCGACCGCGCGCTCCACCCGTTCGCGGCTGACGGTGATCCCGGGCAGGGTCAGCTGTTCGATCGCGCCGCGATAGGGGCCGGGTTCGGTTTGCGCATAGCGTTGGGTCCAGCCGGTCAGGCCGCGTTCCTGTTCGGAACCGTCGATGAATTGCTGGGTGGAACGCTGAGCGGGAATCGGCTGCATGGTCTTTTGCCTGAGCTGCGAGTCGGAGCGCGATCATGCGGCGCCCGGAGGCCATAGCCTGTAAAGCGGCGCGTATGGCGCAAGGCGCGCCCGCCCCGGGGCCTGCCCGCGTTTTCGCCACCGCCGGGGTGAGGTGCCGAAAATTTGCGCGCCTTCCGTTTCGGGGCGCGTTTGAGCGGTTCTTCAACTGACTGAAAAACAGGCGATATTTCTGCCCCCTCGTGGATAGCGGCCTGCGGTGTCGCCCCTCTAGCCTGAAAGCGGGACTTTCTGGATGGAGTGAAACCGTGTCCGAACCGACCACCTTGCGCCGCTGTCTGCGGCCCGCCGCGCTGGCCTTGCCGCTGGCCCTGTCATTCGCCTCGGCCACGCTTGCCGAGGATTTCGTGCCTGAAGTCGTGACCACCAAACCGGCCATCGACCCGGGCGCCAATGTCTTCGTGTCCGAACAACAATGGATCGGCGCGGGCTCGATCGCCGTGTTCAACCAAGAAACGCTCAAGCTGCAGGAACAGCTGCCCGTGGGCGCGATGGGGCTGATGGCGATCACCCCGGATGGCAAGACCGCCTATGCGGTGTCGTCCTATATGAAGCGCATCACCTATGGCGCCAACGAGATGGCGCTGACCTCTTATGACGTGACGACCGGCGTCATCGGCCCCGAGGTGATCTTGCCGCCCAAGGCCGCGATGGCGCTTGGTTATGCGATGCTGCTGCGGTTCAGCCCGGATCAGAAATTCATGCTGGTGCAGAACGCCACGCCCGCCTCGTCGATCACGGTGGTCGATCTGGCCAGCGGGGCGGTGACGCAGGAACTGCCGACGCCCGGGTGCTGGGGGATCTATCCGGCGCTGAGCGGCACCAAATTCTCGACGATCTGCGGGGATGGCACATTCGCCAGCTATACCCTGTCCGAAGACGGCGCCAGCGCCGAAAAGACGGTCAGCGCGCCGGTCTTCGATGCCGATGCCGACCCGATCTTCGTGCAGGATGCGCGGCTGGGCGAGACGCTTTATTTCGCCACCTACAAGGGCAAGCTGATCGGTTTGTCGGATGCGGGGGACGTGATCGAGAAAGTGTCGGAAACCGACATCGTCGCCGGGGTCGAGGGCAACTGGGCACCGGGCGGCTATGGCATGATGGCCGCGGCGGCGGGCAAGGGGGCGCTGTTCATCTCGATGCACCCCGATGCCAAGGACGGCAGCCAGAAGACCGCCTCCAAGGAAATCTGGGCGGTCGATCCGGTCGCGGGCAAGGTGCTGGCCCGGTCTGAAGCCGAGGGGATGGGGTCGTTCACCGTAACCCCGGGTGCAGAACCGCTGCTGTTTGGCACCTCCGAAGAGGGCAAGCTGCTGAAATTCACCGTGGGTGAGGATTATGCGCTGACCAAGGCGGGCGAGGTCGATGTCGTGGGCTTCGCGATGCATGTCGCGGTGACGGAATGAGCGGCGCGCTGACACAGGCCGCTTCGGTCGAGGCGCTGGCCTCGGCTTCGGCGGCGGCCTTCGCGGCCTTTCTGTTCGCCCGTGCGGCGCTGCACAAGGCGTGGGATTTCACCGCCTTCACCGGCTTCGTGCAGGATTACGACCTGCTGCCCGCCGCGCTGGTGCGTCTGGCCTCGGCCCTGCTGCTGGCGGCTGAAATCGCCGTGGTCGCGGCCATGCTGATCCCCGGCGCCCGTCTGCCGGGGCTGGTGCTGGGCGCGGCGATCCTGCTGGGCTACGCGCTGGCGATGGGCATCAACGTGGCCCGGGGCCGCCGTTATGTCGAATGCGGCTGCGGCGGGGCGGTGCAACCGATCACACCCGCGCTTCTGATCCGCAATGCGGTGCTGGCGGCGGTTTTGCTGGCGGGCGCCGCGATGGTGCCCGGCGCGCTTGCCTGGACCGAGGCCGTGGCGGCCATCGCCGCCGCGCTGATCGCCTTCGCCGGCTATGTCATGGCCGAGCAAATTCTCTCGAATGCCGCCTATCTGCTGCGGCGCGAACAAGGAAACACCCAATGACTGCGCTGACTTTTCTCGTGGCCGTGCTCTTTGCGATGGTGATCGCGCTGACCGTGGCCGTTTTCGCGCTGGCCCGCCAGGTCGGCGTGCTGTTCGAACGCATCGCGCCGATGGGGGCGCTGGTCAACGACTCCGGCCCGAAGATCGGCGAGGCATCGCCGCGCTTCGAACTGGCATCGCTGACCCAGACCGCGCCGGTCAGCATCGGCCCGCGTGAGGGGCGTGCGACGCTGCTGTTCTTCCTCTCGCCGACCTGCCCGGTGTGCAAGAAACTGCTGCCGATCCTGAAATCCGCCCGCACCAGCGAAAGCGGCTGGCTCGATGTGGTGCTGGCCTCGGATGGCGATGAGGACAAGCTGAAACGCTTCATCGACACCGCCGATCTGGGCGCCTTCGCCTTCGTCAACTCGACCGAGCTGGGGCTGGCCTATCGCGTTTCGCGGCTGCCCTTCGCGGTGCTGCTGGGGCCTGACGGCACGATCCGCTCGAAAGGGCTGATCAATTCGCGCGAACAGCTCGACAGCCTGTTCAACGCCCATGACATGGGGGTGGCCACGATCCAGACCTGGCTCGACCGCCCGGCAATCACCTCTTGAGGAGCCTGACAGATGAACCTTTTCGACAAGATCACCGACTGGATGGACCGCGCCACCGAAGCGGGCGTGCGCTCGGTCGCGCACAAGGCGGGGCGGCGCAGCTTTCTGGCCCGCGCGGGTCTGGGGCTGGTGGGGGCGGCGGTTCTGCCGGTGCTGCCCTTCGACCGGGCCACGGGCGGGCGCGCCTATGCCGCGCAGACGACCGACGAATACGCCTGCGATTACTGGCGCTATTGTGCGCTGGACGGCAACCTGTGCAACAGCTGCGGCGGCACGCTGACGCAATGCCCGCCCGGGTCCGAAGTGTCCAAGGTCAGCTGGGTCGGCACCTGCCACAACCCCTCGGACGGCAAGGATTACCTCGTGTCCTACAATGACTGCTGCGGACGTGCGGAATGCGACAGCTCGCCCTTCTGCAACGCCAATGAAGGCGAGCGTCCCGGCTATCGCATGGGTCTGCACAACGACATCAACTGGTGCATGGCGAACGCGAGCCAGGGCTACCACTGCACCGTGGCGGCGCTGGTGGGGATCGCCGAATGACGATGCGCGCGACAGTTGCGGGGGCCGTTCTGGCCCTCGCTTTGCCCGCTGCGGCCGCTTTGGCCGCCGACGGGGCGAGTGTTTTTGCCGATGTCTGCGCCGCGTGTCACGGGGCCGAAGGTGTCGGCACACCGGGCCTTGCGCCGCCGCTGGCCGACCCGCCGCTTTGGGCCAAGCTGGGCGATCAGGCACCCGCCTTCATTTCGGGCGTGGTGATTTCCGGCCTGTCGGGCACGCTGATGGCGCAGGGCGTGGGCTATTACGGGTTGGTGATGCCGCCGCAAAGCGACCTGAGCGACGCCGATCTGGCGGCCGCGGCGAATTATGTGCTGGGCGATCTGGCTGGGCTGGAGGCGCGGGTGACCGCGGCCGACATCGCCGCCAGCCGCGCGGCCCCGAAAACCCACAAGGAGCTGATGGCCCTGCGCGGAGGTGGATCGTGAAACTGAGTGTGCCGAGCGTGGCGACCCTTGCGCTGGTGGCGGCTGCGCTGATTGCGGCGATTGCCCCGGCGCAGGCCGGGGGGCGCAGCGCGCAGACCAATTACATCCTGCGCTGCACCGGCTGCCATGGTCAGGACGGATCGGGCAGCGAACAGGCGGGCATCCCGGATTTTCGCGGCTATGTCGGGTCTTTTGCGCGGTCTGACGCGGGGCGGCGCTATCTGATGCATGTGCCGGGCGTCACCAATGCCTCGCTGGATACGGCCGAGATCGCGGCGGTGATGAACTATGTGATCGCCACCTATGCGGGCGCCTCGCGCGATCCGCAGGCACCCGAATTCACCCCCGCCGAGGTCGACCGCCTGCGCGCCAGTCCGGTTGCCGATGTCGTGGCCCTGCGCCGCGAGGTGGTCGCGCAATATGTCAAGGATGGCTGGCCCGTCGCGGGGTATCCTTGGCCCTGAGGTCGGACAGGCGGCCCCGAGACCGGAGTGACCGCCCGCTCAGGGCTGCCGGATCGCACGCGAAAACGGGATCGCCGGGTCGGCCCGCTGGGCCCGCGCGGTGATCTCGGCTGCGGCCTTGCGGTCCTGCAGCGGGCCATCGCCCCCCAGCACCCCAAGACCCGCCAGATAATCTGGCAGATAGCCCGACAGCACCAGGCGCCAGTCCAGCGGCAGATCGGGTTTCAGCACCGTTGCCAGCTGATAGACCACCGTCGTGCAATTCGCCGTCAGCGTGTTGTAGAAGGCAGGCCGTGCCTCCAGTTTCTGCGCCAGCGCGACATAGGACAGAAACATCGCCCGCCGCTGTTCGGGGGTCAGAAGGATCGGGAACATCCGCACTTCTTCCTTGCGGTAATTGCTGCGCAGCTTGACGATGTCATTTTCGGTCGCGCCGATCAGGACCAGTTCGAACTGGCGGAAAAACCCGCCGATCTCGTTGAATTCTTCGCCGGCCTCGCGCCGGATTTCGACCGAAAACACCACATGCTCGCCATCGGCAAACCCGAAGCTGACCAGCAGATGCGCGATGTCGGGGTTGTCCCAGACCGAGGTGAACATATCGACCGTTTCGATCCGGCGCAGATCGTAGCGCCCGGTGATCCAGCGCGGCGTGGCCTGCGTGGCCGAGGACCAGTCGAAATCGCGCAGATCGCGCAGGGTGACGATGTCGCCCGCGACCTGCGCCTTGACCCCGCGGGACACATCCAGCGCCCAGCTGCGGTCATCGCGCGGGGTGATCGTCTGATACCAGCCGCCCACGGCCAGGGTGCCGATCGCCAGCACCGCCCAGCCGCTGCGCCGGCTGCGGGCGAACCGCGCCGCCAGCGCGCAAAGCGCGCCGCAGGCCAGCGCGGCCTCGGCCCCGAGCCGCAGCGCACCGGACAGATGCAGCCACAGCGCGGTCGCAGCCCAGGCGGTGGCGGCCAGAACGATCAGCGCGAACAGGCTGTGGGACAGGATCGTGACGAAACGCTTCATCGGATGCTCCGGCGGGGGCAGGGGGCGGGGCTCATTCCCACCAGCGGTCGATGCTGGCGATGTCGCCATCCGACCAGCCGAAATGATGCGCCAGTTCATGCACGAAGACATGCGCCACCAGCGCATCAAGCGCGACATCCCCGCGTGCCACCCATTCATCCAGGATCGCGCGGCGGAACAGCCAGATCACATCGGGCCCGCCCGGGTCCACCACCGATTTCTCGGTCATCGGAATACCGTCGTAAAGCCCGGTCAGTTCGAACGGATCGTCGATTTCCAGCTCGACCAGCAGGGCCTCGGGGGCGAAATCCTCGACCCGCAGCACGACGGCGGCGGCCGGGCCTGCAAAGGCCGGGGGCAGGGCGGCCCGGGCGGCTTCGGCCAGTTGTGCGATCTCGTCCAGGCTGGGCGCGCTGCGATCCTGCCATGCGTCCATTTCATTGCCCCTTTTCCCGATTGCCTCTGTCTCGCTCTGCCCCAGATATGGACAAAACGGCCCGGCTGTGAAAGAGCAGACGGCAATCAGGAGACCGTTCATGACCACCGTTACCCGCTTTGCCCCTTCGCCCACCGGCTATATCCACGTTGGCAACCTGCGCACCGCGCTGATGAACTACCTCATCGCGCGCAAGACGGGGGGCACCTTTATCCTGCGGATCGACGACACGGACCAGGAACGTTCGAAACAGGAATATGTCGATGCTCTGAAGGCCGATCTGGAATGGCTGGGCATCGCCTGGGACCGCGAGGAACGCCAGTCGCTGCGGCTCGACCGTTACGCCGAAGCCGCCGATCAGCTGCGCGCCGAGGGCAAGCTTTACGAATGCTTCGAAAGCCCGACCGAGCTGGACCTGAAGCGCAAGAAACAGCTGAACATGCACAAGCCGCCGGTCTATGACCGCGCCGCGCTGGCGCTGAGCGAGGAGCAGAAGGCTGCGCTGCGGGCCGAAGGGCGCGAAGGTTATTGGCGTTTCCTGCTGGATCAGGAGCGGATCGAATGGACCGATGGCATCATCGGCCCGATCTCGATCGACGCGGCCTCGGTCTCGGACCCGGTGCTGATCAAGGCGGGCGGGCAGGTGCTGTATACCTTTGCCAGTTCGGTCGATGATACCGACATGGGGGTGACCCATATCGTGCGCGGGGCCGACCATGTGACCAACACGGCCACGCAGATCCAGATCATCCGCGCGATCGGTGGCACGCCGCCGGCATTCGCCCACCACAGCCTGCTGACGGGTCCGGGCGGTGAAGAACTGTCCAAACGTCTGGGCGCGCTGTCGATCCGCGATCTGCGGGCCAATGGCATCGCACCCGAGGCGCTGCTGAGCATGATGGCGCGGCTGGGGTCGAGCCAGCCGGTCGAGCTGCGCATGACCATCGACGAGATCGCCGAGGGCTTCGATCTGAGCCAGTTCGGCGCGGCGCCCACGAAATTCGATGCCGACGACCTGATCCCGCTGACCCGCGCGCGCAACCAGCAGCTGCCCTTCGCGGCAGTGGCCGCGCAGATCGCGGATCTGGGCATTCCCGCCGATCAGGCCGAGGCGTTCTGGGCGGTGGCGTCCAAGAACATCGACAAGCTGTCCGATCTGGGCCATTGGGCCGATCTGTGCCTGAACGGGGCCGAGCCGGTGATCGACGCGGAGGATGCCGATTTCATCGCCGCCGCGATGGCGCTGCTGCCCGCGCCGCCCTTTACCCCGGCGACCTGGGGCGAATGGACCGCCGCTGTGAAAGAGGCCACCGGGCGCAAGGGCAAGGGGCTGTTCATGCCGCTGCGCAAGGCGCTGACCGGGCAGGCGCATGGCCCCGAAATGGCCGAGTTGATGCCGCTTCTGCACAAGATCCGCGCCAGGGGCTGAGGCGCGCGCAAGGCAGGCGCCGCGGGCTTTGCACCCCCGGACCCCGCAAGGTATTTGCTGCAAGATGAAGGGGCGTGGCACAAGCTGCGCCCTTTGTCTTTGCGTGTTTGCGACGGTGTAATGTCGTATTTTTCTGTAAAGCGTCGATTTTGGTTTTTTGACTTGTCAGCAACGCGGGCGCTCGGCTATCCGGGAAGGGTCAGGACAGGGAGAATCTGGTTTCCCAGTGCCGAAGGAGCAACCGCCCCGGTAAACTCTCAGGCAAAAGGACCGTTCTGGCGACGGACTCTGGAGAGAGATGCGCGCGCATCCGCCGAAGGGATAACGATCTCAGGCGCTCGGGGCGAACCCGGGTAGGGACAGAGGGGGCATCGAGCGGGCGCAAGCCCATGGATTCGGTGCCGGACTTCCGGCTGATAGGGGGGCAGCATGGCTGACCTTATGCGGACGGGTCTTTACGACCTTCATCTGGAATTGGGCGCCAAGATGGTGCCGTTTGCGGGCTATGAGATGCCGGTGCAATACCCGCTGGGGGTGTTGAAGGAACATCTGCACACCCGCGCCGCGGCCGGGCTGTTTGACGTCAGCCACATGGGGCAGGTGATCCTGCCGATCGCGGCGGTGGCGGCGCTTGAGGCGCTGGTGCCGGTCGATATTGCGGGGCTGGGGCTGAACCGGCAGCGCTATGCGATGTTCACCAATGACGCGGGCGGAATTCTGGACGATCTGATGGTGGCCAATCGCGGCGATCATTTGTTCGTGGTGGTGAATGCCGCCTGCAAAGAGGCCGATCTGGCGCATCTGCGCGCGCATGTCGCGGGCGTGACCGAGGTCACCGACCGCGCGCTGCTGGCGTTGCAGGGGCCTGCCGCCGAGGCGGCGCTGGCGCGTCTGGTGCCCGGCGTGGCGGTGATGCGCTTCATGGATGTCGGCTCCTTTGGCTGGCAGGGCGCGGATCTGTGGATCTCGCGCTCGGGCTATACCGGCGAGGACGGGTTCGAGATTTCGGTGCCCGACGCGGTGGCGGTGGATTTCGCCCGCGCGCTGCTGGATCAACCCGAGGTAGCGCCGATTGGCCTGGGCGCGCGCGACAGCCTGCGGCTGGAGGCCGGGCTGTGCCTGTATGGCCATGACATCGACACTACCACGACGCCGGTCGAGGCGGGGCTGGCCTGGGCGCTCCAGAAGGCACGCCGCGCAGGCGGGGCGCGCGCGGGCGGCTTCCCGGGCGCGGACCGCATCCTGCGCGAACTGGCCGAAGGCCCGGCACGGTTGCGCATGGGCCTGCGCCCTGAAGGCCGCGCGCCGATGCGCGAAGGCGTTGAAATCTTTGCCGGGGCCGAGGGCGGCGCGCCGATTGGCCGAGTCACTTCGGGCGGCTTCGGCCCCTCGATCGAGGCGCCGATGGCGATGGCCTATCTGCCCGCCGATCTGACCCCCGGCGCCACGGTTTATGGCGAAGTGCGCGGCAAGCGCCTGCCCGCCACCATCGTGGCCATGCCCTTCCAACCCACCACCTACAAACGCTGAGGAGCCTTCCCCATGAAATTCACCGAAGAGCACGAATGGCTGCGCGTCGAGGGCGATCTGGTCGTCGTCGGCATCACCGATCACGCCAGCGAGGCCCTGGGCGATGTGGTGTTCGTCGAACTGCCCGAGATCGAGACCCGGGTCGCCAAGGGTGACGAGATCTGCGTGATCGAAAGCGTCAAGGCCGCGTCTGACATCCTGGCCCCGGTCGATGGCGAGATCGTCGAGGTCAATGAGGCGATCGTCGACAACCCGGGTCTGGTGAACGAAGACCCGCTGGGCGCGGCCTGGTTCTTCAAGATGAAGGTCGAGGACATGGGCCAGCTCGACGGGTTCATGTCGGAAGACGAATACAAAGATTTCATCGGCTGAGGCAGATCATGTTCACCCCCACCGCCTACGACACCTACGATTTCGCGAACCGCCGTCACATCGGGCCCAGCCCCGCCGAGATGGCCGAGATGTTGAAAACGGTGGGGGTGCGCGACCTCGATCAGCTGATCGACGAGACCGTGCCCAGATCCATCCGGCAGGAAACGCCGCTGTCCTGGGCGCCGCTGACCGAACATGCGCTGCTGGCCAAGATGCGCGCGGTGGCGGCGAAGAACCGGGTGATGACCAGCCTGATCGGGCAGGGCTATTACGGCACCGTCACGCCGCCCGCGATCCAGCGCAACATTCTGGAAAACCCGGCGTGGTATACGGCCTACACCCCGTATCAGCCGGAAATTGCCCAAGGCCGGCTGGAGGCGCTGCTGAACTATCAGACCATGGTCGCCGATCTGACCGGGCTGCCGGTGGCCAATGCCAGCCTGCTGGACGAGGCGACCGCCGCCGCCGAGGCGATGGCGATGGCCGAGCGCTCGGCCAAGTCGAAGGCGCGGGCCTTCTTTGTCGATGTGAACCTGCACCCGCAGACCATCGCGGTGATCGAGACCCGCGCGCATCCGCTGGGGATCGAGATCATCAAGGGCCAGCCCGAGGCGCTGGACGCGCAGGCGGTGTTTGGCGCGATCTTCCAATATCCGGGCACCTATGGCCATGTGCGCGACTTCAGCGCCGAATGCCAGAAACTGCACGATGCCAAGGCCTTGGCCATCGTCGCGACCGACCTTCTGGCGCTGTGTCTGCTGAAGGAGCCGGGCGCGATGGGCGCCGATATCGCCGTTGGGTCGGCGCAGCGGTTCGGCGTGCCGATGGGCTATGGCGGCCCGCATGCGGCCTTCATGGCGTGCCGCGACGAATTCAAGCGCGCGATGCCGGGGCGGATCGTCGGTGTGTCGATTGATGCCAACGGCAACCCGGCCTATCGGCTGGCGCTGCAGACGCGCGAACAGCACATCCGCCGCGAGAAGGCCACCTCGAACGTCTGCACGGCACAGGCGCTGCTGGCGGTGATGGCCAGCTTCTATGCGGTGTTCCACGGCCCCGTGGGCCTGCGTGCGATTGCCGAGCGGGTGCATCTGAACGCGGTGCGGCTGCGCGATGCCTTGCTGGCCGAAGGTGCCTTGGTGGAACCGGCGGCGTTTTTCGACACGCTCACCGTGAAGGTCGGCGTGGGGCAGGCGGGCATTCTGGCCGCCGCGCGCCACCGCGGGCTGAACCTGCGCAAGGTGGGACGCGACCGGGTCGGCATTTCGGTGGACGAACTGACCGACGGCGATGTGATCGCGCGCGTGCTGGACGCGTTCGGGATCACCGAGCCCGCGCCGCAAGAGGTGGGGCTGGGTTTCCCGCAGGCCCTGCTGCGGCACAGCGAGTATCTGACCCATCCGGTGTTCCACATGAACCGGGCCGAAAGCGAGATGATGCGCTACATGCGCCGTCTGAGCGACCGTGACCTGGCGCTGGATCGGGCGATGATCCCGCTGGGGTCGTGCACGATGAAGCTGAACGCGGCCGCCGAGATGATGCCGCTGACCTGGCCCGAATTCGGATCGCTGCACCCGTTCGCGCCGCACAATCAGGCCGAAGGCTATCACGAGGCGATTGCCGATCTGACCGAAAAGCTGTGCGAGATCACCGGATACGATGCCTTCTCGATGCAGCCCAATTCCGGCGCGCAGGGCGAATATGCGGGGCTTCTGACGATTGCCGCCTATCACCGCGCACGCGGGCAGGGGCATCGCAACATCTGCCTGATCCCGACCTCGGCGCATGGCACCAACCCGGCCTCGGCGCAGATGGCGGGGATGAAGGTCGTGGTGGTGAAATCGGCGCCCAACGGCGATGTCGATCTGGAGGATTTTCTGGAAAAGGCGGTGGCGGCGGGCGACAATCTGGCGGCCTGCATGATCACCTATCCCTCGACCCACGGCGTGTTCGAGGAAACCGTGCGCGCGGTCTGCGAGATCACGCATGAACATGGCGGTCAGGTCTATATCGACGGCGCGAACATGAACGCGCTGGTGGGTTTGGTGAAGCCGGGCGAGATTGGCGGCGATGTCAGCCACCTGAACCTGCACAAGACCTTCGCCATCCCGCATGGCGGCGGCGGCCCGGGCATGGGGCCGATCGGCGTGCGCGCACATCTGGCGCCCTATCTGCCGGGTCACCCCGAAGCGGGCGATCTGACCGAAGGCCCGGTGTCGGCGGCGCCCTATGGCTCGGCCTCGATCCTGCTGATCTCCTGGGCCTATTGCCTGATGATGGGCGGGCAGGGGCTGACCCAGGCGACCCGCGTGGCGATCCTGAACGCGAACTATATCGCGGCGCGGCTGAAGGCGGCCTATCCGATCCTGTTCATGGGCAACCGCGGCCGGGTGGCGCATGAATGCATCCTCGACACCCGCGCGTTCGCCGAAGTGGGGGTGACCGTCGATGACATCGCCAAGCGGCTGGTCGACAACGGGTTCCACGCGCCCACGATGAGCTGGCCAGTGGCGGGCACCTTGATGGTCGAACCCACCGAATCCGAAACCAAGGCCGAGATCGACCGCTTCATCACCGCGCTGCTGGCGATCCGCGAGGAAATCCGCGACGTGGCCGAGGGCCGGATCGGCGCCGAGGTGAGCCCGCTGCGCCGCGCGCCGCATACGGTCGAGGATCTGGTCGCCGACTGGGACCGCCCCTACACGCGCGAGCAGGGCTGCTTCCCGCCCGGTTCGTTCCGCGAAGACAAATACTGGCCGCCCGTGGGGCGCGTCGATAACGTCTATGGCGACCGCAACCTGATCTGCACCTGCCCGCCGCTGGAGGCCTACGCGGCGGAATAAGGACGACGGACTGCCCCGCGACCAGACCGGGTTGATCCGGCAGGGTCGCGGGCGCATTTCCGGCCACCAACCCTTCGGCTGGGGGCGTGCCTGCGCGCGCTCAGCCCCGCCGTCGCGGCAGATCCTCGACATCAAAGCTGATCCCCTGCGGGGCCAGCCAGGCGGCGAAGCGGGCAATCTTTTCATCCAGCGAACAGGTGGTGGCCTGCCGTGCCATCTCGTCTGCATAGGCCGCGCGCAGCGCCTCTTGTTTTTCGGGGGGAAGGTCGCGCCAGCGTGTCATCTCGTCTCCTTGCAAAGCGGTGGGCGTGGCCCAATATATTCCCTAACACGAATGTAACGGAGGCTTAACATGGCCGAGGGTTTGAAACTGACCTGTCTGGACTGCGGGCAGGCGAACCGGGTTCCCGCCGACAAATTGACGGCCGGGCCGAAATGTGGGGTCTGCGGTGCGCCGCTGCTGTCGGGCAAGGTGGCCGAAGTCGATTTCGCGACCTTGGCCAAGGCCGAGCGCGACGACCTGCCGCTTCTGGTCGATTTCTGGGCGCCCTGGTGTGGCCCCTGTCGCCAGATGGCCCCGCAATTCCAGGCCGCTGCCGGGATGCTGGCGCCCAAGGTGCGGCTGGCCAAGATCAACACGCAGGTGAACCCGACCGCCACGCAGCGGTATCGCATCCAGGGGATTCCCGCCTTCATCCTGTTTCACAAGGGGCGCGAAGTCGCGCGGGCCGCGGGCGCGCGCCCGGCTGCGGAACTGGTTGCTTTCGTGCGCTCGAAGATGCCGCAAGCGGCCTGAGTGCGGTGACCCTTGGCGGGGGCTGTGCGGGCGCAAAAAAACTTGCGCCGAGTATGTGGCCCCCGCTTGACAATACCTCTGCCATGCGCGAAATACCCGCCCACGGTGAGGGGCAGTAGCTCAGTTGGGAGAGCGCGTCGTTCGCAATGACGAGGTCAGGGGTTCGATCCCCCTCTGCTCCACCATTCACCGTAAATGTCATTGGACCATATGTATGCCGATTGGAAGCATATGCTTACCGATCGGCTGTCAACACGTTTGTTGACGCACATGGGCCGTGGCCATCCTGTAGAATTGTGCGCTGATCGGGGGCGACTAAGATCGCGCTGGACGAAGATCGCGCTGTTTGTCGGGCGTTGTAAGCGAACCTGCGGCTTTTGGGTCCGTGTCGCATCAAGGTCGAAGGCTCGTGATCAGCTGGCCCGCTTGGGTGACGACTTTTCGGCCCATCGAGACGGAGACGAACTGATCGACGCGCCCGGCCCATTGCCGCCGCTCGGCCCCAAAGGATGCTGCGACGCGGCGCTCCCTAAAGCTGCCGTTCCACTGGAGCCGCAGCGAGATGGCGGGATTTCCGGTTACCGCAGGGACAGCAAGAATCTGAAATTAGAGAAACTAGCCTTTGAGGTGATGTAGCACGGCTAGTGACGAATGGTGGTCAGCCCGACTGCTCCAGACGACCTTTTTCTGCTCATCTTGAGAGGGGCCGTCCTTCTCGCTTTCACCGCGCTTCTTGGTACGTGGCTTTGAGGAAGCGATCAGCTTTCGTGAACGACGCCACGACCGCACGCTTCAAGTCATCGTACCAGATTTCCTCGGTGGCGTGAGTGATGCGGTCCACGTTGAGGGTCAGGATGTACTGTTGCTCGTTCTCGAAGTCGGCGCGCGTGAACAGAAATTCGAGGCTCTTGTTCAGCGTATCCTCATCGACGTCAAATATGTTGTCGTGAATCAACATGCCAGGGTGACGGACCTTGGTGAAATCGTTCAAAAGCAACGAAATGTCGTAGATGAAGACCTTTTCCCGCTCGACACTGTGGCTGCCGTCATCGTCTATGCGCAGTACGATATCGACAACCTGCTTGGTCGAGGTAGTCCGAACGTCGAAGGACGCCGCCCTGTTGCCCTGGATGAACTGATGTATGTCAAGGATCGTCCGCTCGACGGACTTCAATCGATCCCTAGCAGCAGCGATACTGCCCTGGAGGCGCAACAACTCGGTTTCCTTGTCTGAGCGCTTCTGCTGCTTGTCGATGGCGAGTTGGTCGTAGCGGTCGATGAAAGCCTTGAGTTGGCTGAGTTCATCGTTCTTGACCTGATAGGATGCGTAGGTCTGGCGGAGACTCTTGAGCTGGCCCTGCTGGTTGAGGACGGCCAGGAACTTGGAGTACCGGCGGTCGAGGTCAGCAAGTTGCTTGTTAAGCTCCTTGATCTCCGCATCGACGACCTTTGATTTTTCGTCGAGCAGTTGGCGTTGAAAGCGATCAATCTTGTCCTTAAAGGACAGGACCTCATCGAGGTCACGCGCGACCACCGTGCCGAGGCCGGAACGAAGCTCGTCAAAGAACTCCCGGATCTCGCTGCTGTCGATCGTCGGGGCTGATGCCATCGGCGCCAACCTAGCTGAACGCTGGCTCAAGGCTTCCTTGCGCCGGCGAAGACCCGCCATTTCCTCTTCTATGGACAGCATATCGTCTTGGACCATGTCAAAGGCCGGGGCAGTTTCAAGCTTCTCGATCGCTTCGTTGATGGCTCTGACTTCCTCGTCGATGACCTGCCCCCCGCGGGATCCCTCAACGTAGTGTAGAGTCTGCGCCAACTCTGAAGGAGCAGACGAATGCGAAAAAGCCGTTTCACCGAGGCGCAGATTATCGGGATGATCAAGGAGCAGG
>NZ_JARHUH010000009.1:0-193989 GCF_029222945.1 Paenirhodobacter sp. CAU 1674
GCAAGCCCGCACCCTCTGGGTGATCCATGAAACGCGCCCCTCGCAGCCTTCAACACCATGTTTTATATAGGAAATATAATGGTCAGGACAGCGAAATCAGCGCCTTACTTGGGAAATGTGGGTTTAGCACTTCTGGCGCCAGATAGGCGAGGCGCAGCTGGCGGCTGACGTGGCGCTCGGCCAGACCGACGGCCTCGGCCAGTTCCTGGATCGTGGCGAACTCGCCTGCCTCCATGCGCCGCCGCCAGCCCCATGCCCGGCCGATGGCGCGCAGGATGTGCGGGTCCTGCGTCTGATCCTCGCTCGGGCTGTAATCGGCGGGCGGCATGATCTTGGGCCGCCCGTTCTTCTTGCGCAGTTTAAGGGGGATCAGCACGCGGATCGTGTCATTGCCTCGGGTCATTCGGTGGCCTCCATGTTGCGCGGCGCGATCATCTCGCGGATGACGCCCGCGACGCCTTCGCGGCGGATGTCGACCTCGAGCCCGGCGGCGGTGACGGTGACGCGCCGAACCAGAAGCTGGATGATCCGCGCCTGCTCGAGCGGAAACAGCTGCGCCCAGAGCGTGTTGAAATCATGCAGCGCCGCGATGGCCTCGGCCTCGGACACCTGATCGCGCTTCAGCGCCGCCAGCACCTGCGTAACCACCTCGGGGGCCTGCAGAATGCGCCGCACTTCGGTGACGATGGCGTCCTCGACCATGCCCGCTGGCAGGCGGGTCGGCGCGAGATGAACAGCTGCCATTGGACGGCGTCGATCTGGCGGCGGAACTCGACGAGCCCCGCCCGGATCGAGGAATAGTTGACCTGGCTGAGATCGCCGGTCAGCAGCTCGTAGGGCACGCGGAACCCCGCCGAGATCGTGTGCAGGCTCGCCCGCTTGTATTCGCCGTAACCGCCGGTGGCAGAGGGCTGGTTGAAGCGGATGTCCTTGCCGCCGCGGGCATAGGCGATCAGCCCTGGCTCGAACTGCTCGACCCGATTGCCATCGGCATCGACCACGGAAGGCGCGATGCCCTGTTGCGCCTCGTCGTCGCCGAAGACGATGGCGGTGACGCAGGCCTCGGTTTTCTTGCGGACCAGTTCGGCCACCTCGTAGTCGTCGAGATCGCGCAAGGACCGGATCACCGGCGCACCCCAGGGAACGCCGCGGGCCTGCGTGCGCTGCTTTTCATAGATGTGGGCGATCTCGGTCGCGGGGACCGGGCGCGACCCGAGCCCACCGTTCAGCGCACCCCACGCGTCGCCCGGGTGCTCGGCATGCAGCCAGTAGGCCCGGCGCTTGCCGACCGGGTCGAACTCGATCCCCTGCACCAGCCGCCCCGCGCCGAGGACGCCGGACTTGGTGGCGTCGAGGAAGTCGGCCTCCAGCACCTGCAATTGCAGCGGAACGGCCAAGCCGTCCGAGGATCGCCGCAGGCGGCGGCGCACCAGGACCTCGCCCGCCTCGACCATCTCGCGGCAGATCAGTGTCTGCAGCCCGTAGAAGTCCAGCTGGCCGTCGGCATCGCAGTCCGCGGTCCAGCGCTCGAAGAGTGCGTCCACCTTGCGGTCCAACGCCTCATTACCGCTCGCGGCGCGCGGCATGATCCCCGCGCCGATGATGTTGTTGACCAGCACCGCGACGGCCTTTGCGGCATGCGGGTTGTTGCGCACCAGATCCCGCATCCGGTCGCGTAGCAGCGCCCCGGCCACGCCGATCTCCGTGTCAGCAGAGGATCCCGGCGCGCGCCAACCGTCCGTCCGTCGCCCTTTCGCGGCCCCATCATAGCCCCGCGTCAGGGTCTCGAAGGCCTGACGGGCCAGCACGCGCCTGGCGGCGGCCCGAGGGGCGACGGAGGCAATGGCCCTGTCGAACCAGTTGGCCGACATCAGCGATCCCCGCGGCTAAAGCCCGCGAGCCCGGCCACCGGCAAGGGCCGCGTGGTCCCAGCGATGGCACGTTCAATGGTGCGGATGCGGGCGAGCAGATCCTCGGCCGAGCCGTAGTCCACCGACTTGCCGTCATAGCTCACCCGCGTCGTGCCGCTGGCATAGGCCCGGCGCAGCGCCGAAAGTTCGGTTTCCGTCCAGTCCGTCATCAAAACCATCCTTCGCGCCGCCCGAGCCAGTCGGAACGGCGCTTGCCCTGCGGGGCTTGTCCAGGCCGGTGAATTTGCCCGGCCGGATCGGTGTCACCGTATGGCGCAGCCCCGAGCTGATCCTCGAGGTCGCGCCACTTCTCGTCGGGCCAGCGATCCGCGCCCGCGATCCAGGCGGCGGCGCGGGCATAGACCCGGCAATCCAGCGCCTCGTTGCGCTCGCGCAGCTTCTGCCATTCCAGCCGGGCGAAGCCGCGCTTCGTGCGCACCGTCACCAGCTGCTCGGCCACGAACTGCTTCAGCCATTCGTTCTCGACCCAGTGCGGCAGGTGCACCGAGCCGGGCGGGAACGCTGCCCCGTCGGTCATCTCCTCTTCGGTCGGCCGCGCCAGCCGCAGGAAGCGGTAGGTCTCGGCCTTGAAGGTCGACACCGCCACGGTCCAGAGCCGCGCCCCGCGCCGCAGACGTTTGCCGCCCTCGGTCGCATCGACAAAGGTCGGCCCCGACACCGGGCTCGAGCGGTTGAACCCCTCGACGCCCTTGACCGGCGACACCTGCGCGAACCCCTGCGCTCGCGACCAGGAATAGACCGCCGGGGCCTCGTAGCCAGTGTCGATGGCGAGCCGCGCGATCCTGAGATGCGCGCCGCGCTCATGCGGCCAGCTTCGGTCGAGCAGCGCGGTCAGCTCCGACCATGCGTCGTGCCGGTCCGGCCCGCCCTCGATCACGACGTGATCGACGAGCCAGCTTTCCAGCCCGCGACCCCAAGCCCAGACATCGACCTCGATCCGGTCCTTCTGCACATCGGCCCCGGCGGTCAGGAACAGCCCGCCCGCGGGCACCGTGCCCGGTTTCCAAGCCTCGCGCCGGTCGTAGAGCCGCTGCCAGTCGGGGGCTTCCCCGGTCTCGACCCATGTCTCGCCCAGCGACGTGTTGACGAAGGTCTTCATCGTCTCGTCCCCGCCGGAGCGGGCCGAGAGGAAGGCCCGCACCATCGCCTCCAGTCTGACCCAGGGCGAGTAGATCTCGTTCAGGTGGAAGCCCGCCACGCCCGCGAAGGGCTGCTCCGCCACCCAATGTCCTTTTGAGACGGCCGCCCAGCGGGTCTCGTCCCGCCAAGCCGCATCGCAATCGGCGCAGTGGTAGCGCGCCGTTTCGGGCCGGTGGTCGCCCTCGGGCCCCTTGCTCCAGCGCACCTGTGTCCAGGTCAGCAGCTGTTCCGCCCCGCAGTCCGGGCATGGCACCCAGAACCGGCGCTGGTCGCTTTCTTCGAAGGCTGCCTCAATCCGGCTGGTGCCCTTGTTCGTGGGCGTCGAGACCAGCACGATCTTGCGGTTCCAGAAAGTCACCGTGCGTTTCCGGGCGAGGTTGACCGGATCACCCTCGGCACCCGCGCTGAACGGGTAGCGGTCCACCTCGTCGCAAAGCAGCAGGCGGATCGGGCGGCTGGCCAGACCCGAGGGTGCGTTCGCACCCACGATGGTCAGATGCCCGCCCGGAAAGCGCTTGTGCAGGATCTTGTTGTTGCCGTCGCGCGAGCGCGGATCGGCGATCTTGCCCTGCAGACAGGGCGTGTCACGGGCCATCGGCGAGAAGCGGTCCTTCGACCAGGTTTCCGCGTCGCGCTCGGTCGGCATCACCACCATGATCGGCGCGGGATCCTGATCGATGTGATAGCCGCAGGCGTTGTTCAGCACCTCGGTCTTGCCGACCTGGGCGGAAGACATGATGACCACCGTCTCGGTCGAGGCGTCCGAGATCGCCTCCATGATCCCGCGCTGATATTCAGCCCGGCTCGTGCGCCATTGCCCGGGTTCGGCGCTGGCCTCAGAGCTCAGCCGTCGGTTCTGGTCCGCCCAATCGCTGATCGTCAGTTCCGGCGGCGGGCGCAGCACCTTCAGCGCCGTCTCCACCGTCCGCTTCAGGATCGGCGAGCCCGTCAATGTCAGCGATGGCTTCGAGTTGGACATCTGGCTGCGCGAGATCATCGAGCACCTCGCGGATGGTCATTCGGATCAGATTCCGGGTGTCTCCGACGGTTGATTGTTCAAAAACCTGCGGCGCCAGCCGGTCCGGCAGCGCGAGCAAGCGGGTGCGCAGAAGTGCCAGAACGGCGATCCAGGCGGCCTCGATCTCTTCTGCCGCGATCAGCGCGCCACGCTTTTCCTCGGCCTCCATCTCGGCAAGATCAGCCCGCGCCCGAATGAAGCGCGCCCGCTCGGCCGCGTAATCCGGCGCACCGGCCTGCGCCTTCGATGCCTGTTCGCGCAGGTAGCGGACATAGCCGCGCACCGAGCCGATCAGGTCGTATTGGCCGCGCTCCGCCTTCGGGATCACGCCCTCTCGGCTCAGCTGCTGGACCCGGCGCTCCGAGAGATCAAGAAGCCGCGCGATCACGCCGATGGGTTGCGTGGCTGACGACATGAGATGATCCGCGCGCTCCGATTAAAGCCATGTAATTGCTGCGATTATACTGGATGATGTGCCCCGGCAGAGCGAAGCTGATCCTACGAGAACGATCCACCCCACGGAGCCTGCCATGACCCTCGCCGAACGCTACAACCTTGAAGCCGCCCGCCTTCTTCCGCACATGGCCGCCGACCTTCAGGTCGATCCCGCCATCACCCGCGCGACCGAGATCGACGAGATCGTCTTCCGACGCGGCGAGTTTCTGGGCGGCATGGCCTGCGCGATCCTCGCGATGATCGAGCTGAAGAACTGAGGGGCAGGATGATGACCGACCGCCACCAACTCCGCGCCGAAAAGGCCCGCAGGAACCAAGAAGCCGCACTGGCGGCCTTCATTGAAAAGAAGGCCGAGATCGACGCGATGCTCGCCCGACTGCAGAGGCTGAGCGTTGACCACTTCAACGCCCATCCCGACGAGATCAATTGGGGCCACGTCGGCACCCTCGAACACTACGCGAGCCTTATGAAGCGCATCACCGACAGCGCGTTCGGCGAAGGCGAATTCGCAGACTGACCTCCGGCTTATCCGGAACCTCTGCCGCGCGCGGGCGCGGCTTGGGGTCGTAGAAGGGATCGCGACGGACGCGACCCGAACGCGGAGACGACCCCATGGCCCAGCTTTCCGGGATCCGCACGCCGCCCTCGCCGGTCGCCCATTCCGGCAACAGGGCCAGCGCGGCGTTCAGCGCCTCGATGAAGCTGTTGATGCGGGTGACGACGCCGTTCAGCATCGCCTCGACCCCGCCGATCAACCCGTTGGCAGCCTGGTAGGCGAAGTCGCCGATGGCACCCGGCAGGCTGCCCCAGATCGCCACCGCGCCGTCATAGCCCCCCTGGAAGATCGCCACAGTGCGGTCCCCGAACCCCACGACGCCCGCGACGGTTCCGTCGAGCGCCGAGAGTGCTGCGGCCTTCAGCCCCTCCCATCCGGCCGCCATGCGGGCCAGTGCGGCGTCGAGCGCAAGCCCGACCCGCGACCAGACCTCGGAGGCCAGATCTGAAAGCAGCCGGAAGGCTTCGCCGACCCCGCCCACGCGGGCGACGAGCTGGTAAAGCTGATAGATCAGCTCGCCGACGCCGACGATCAGAGCGCCGATGCCGGTGCGGATCAGAGCCCCGCGCAGCACGACGAGCGCGGTTGCGAACCCACGCACCGACAGCGCGGCGGCGGCCAGTCCGGCGACCCAGCGCCCGGCAAGGAAGGTCGCGAAGGTCGCGGCATAGGTGGTCAGGCGGCCGATATTGTCGAAAAGGCCGCGAATGGCGATGCCGAGCGGGCCGGTGCGGCTGGCGATGGCGGCCATGGCGTTGGCGACCGCTTCCAGCGCGGGGGCTGCGGCGACGGCGAGCTGGTTCGACAGCCCGCGCCAGATCAGCCCGAGCCGGGAGATCGCGTCATTCGTCCGCTCGATCTGGTCGGCATCCTGTTCGGAGACGACGACCCCAAAGGCAAGCACGTCCTCGGTCGCCTGGCGCAGTGTCGCGGTGTCGAACTCGCGCCGCCGCTACGATGTCGCCTATGGCATCCGCCGCGCCGACGATCTGGCGGCGGTGGTCGCCTTCTTCGAGGCGCGGAACGGTCGCCTGCATGGCTTCCGGTTCAAGGATTGGGGAGACCACAAGTCCTGCCTGCCCTCGGGGACACCCGCACCGACAGACCAGATGATAGGCACCGGCGATGGCACGACGACCGCCTTCCAGCTGGTGAAGCGCTACGCCTCGGGCAGCCAGTCCTGGGTGCGGAACATTGCCAAGCCGGTCGCGGGCTCGGTCATCGTCGCCCTGAATGGCGCGCCCCAGGCGTCCGGCTGGTCCGTCGATGCCACGACCGGCGTCATCACCTTCACCACCGCGCCGGGGTCCGGCGTCGCGGTCACCGCAGGCTTCGAGTTCGATGTCCCGGTCCGCTTCGACACGGACGTGCTCGACGTGACGCTCGACCTCGAGCGGCTGGGCTCGATCACCTCCATCCCACTTCTGGAGATCCGACGATGAATGATGAAACCGGATTTCTGGCGGCGGCGCTGAAGGAACTGCTCGCCTCTACCGCCGTGATCCTCGCCGCCTGGGGCGCGCTCGGCGGCGCGACCAATGCGCTGACGACGAAAATGCGCCTTCGCGACGCTCTGCGCCACATCCTGCTCGGCGGTCTGATCGCGGCCGGGATGGGCAGCCTGTCGATGGCGATCATCACCCGCTGGCTCGGCCTGCCGCCCGAGGCGATCCCGGCCGGGGGCGCGGCCGGATCGGCCGCCTATCTGGTCGGCGTCTTCGGTCCCGCCTTTATCGAGGTGCTGCTCGCCCGCCTGCGCCATGCCGGGAAAGGCGATGGCGATGCATGACCTTCTCCGCCTCGCGCGCTCCCTGCGCTGCGACCCGGCCGATCCCGGCCACGCCTTCCGACACCGCCTGGGCGTCGGCATCGCCGTCGCCGCGCTGATCCTGATCCTCTCTCTTCTGGGGTAATTTCCATGCAGATGACCGACCGGGGGCTTCTGGCCCTCGTCCGGCACGAAGGGATCGTGCCCGGACCCTACACGGATGTGAAACAGGTCTGGACCTTCGGCATCGGCCACACGGCCGCAGCCGGTCTGCCCGATCCAGACACGATGCCGCGCGGCATGCCTGCCGATCTCGAGGCCGGGATCCGCGAAGCGTTCCGGGTCTTCCGAGACGATCTCGCGCGTTACGAGGCCGCCGTCCTGCACGCCGTGAAGGTGCCGCTCGAGCCGCACGAATTCGATGCGCTGGTCTCGTTTCACTACAACACAGGCGGCATCGCCAAGGCGGCGCTCACCCGGCACCTAAACGCGGGCAACCGGGCTGCCGCCGCAGCAGCCTTCATGGGCTGGCTCAAGCCCGCCGCGATCCGCCCGCGCCGTGAGGCCGAACGCGATCTCTTCGCCACGGGCCGCTATCCCGCCGGTACCATCCCGGTCTGGTCGGTCGACCGCAACGGCCGGGTCGATTTCTCGCGTCCGATCCGGCGTCTGACCGAGGACGAAGCGCTGGCGCTGCTGCGCCCCGCAAGCGTGCCGATACCGAGACCATCCGTGCCTGCCGCCAAACCTGATCCCGCAATCAGCTGGTTTACCCGGCTGACCTCCTTCTTCTCCACCCTTATCCGGAAGGCCTGATCCATGCGCTACATCCGACTGACCTCGCTCACCTGGTGGGCGGGGTGCCTCGCCATACTCACCGGCATTGCCTCGCTCGCGCTGCCCGCCACCGGGCCGCTCGGCGAACTCTCCCGCTTCGTCGCGCTGCTTGCCGGCAGTGGCGATGCCTCGCCTGCGGGGCTGATGTTCCTCGGGCTGGGCCTGATCGGCCTGCGTGACCGGGTTGAGCGCGGGTTCCGCGGCGATGCTTGAGTTTCTCGCAGGGATGGTCGTGGGCGGGGCGCTCGGCGTTTTCGTCGTCGCCCTCTGCGTCGCCGCCGCGCGCGGGAATCACGACGATGGCTGAGTTCCTGATCTGGCTGGTTGCGGCCTTGGGAGCGGTCGGAGGCATCGTCCTCGGCCGGGTCTGGGGGCGCGTGGAAGGGGAGCGCACGGGCAAACGGGAGGCGGAACGCGATGCGATGGAAGATAAGAGCGAACGCGTCGGGCGCGGCCGCGAGGCGGTTCGCGACGGCCGCGGCGCTGGCGATCCTGCTGACCGGCTGCGCCGCAACGACGGACAGTGGTGATGCGGGCTGCGCCTCCTATGCCGAGGCGCGGCTGGCCCGGCCGCCTGCCACTGCCGTCGCCGCCGTGCCCCCGGACTGGGCCGACTGGATCGCCGATCTCGACGACCGCATGACAGGAACCTGCCGATGAAATCCCTCTCGCCCGCCCTGCAGGCCCATCTCGACGAGGGCACGACCACGCTCGCCTGGTGCTGGCGGATCGTCCGGGCTGATGGCGTCACCTTCGGCTTCACCGATCACGACCGCACGCTCAGCTTCGACGGCACGGATTTCGAGCCCGAGAGCGGCCTGACGGCGTCCGAGGTGCGCTCGGGCTCGGACCTCTCGGTCGATGCGCAGGATGCGGAAGGCGTGCTGACCTCGGACCGCATCACCGAGACCGACATCCTCGACGGCCGCTGGGATAACGCGTCGGTGGAGGTCTGGCGCGTGAACTGGGCCGACACTGGCCAACGCGTTCTGATGCGGCGCGGAGCCATCGGCCAGATCCGGCGCGGGCGGCTCGCCTTCGTGGCGGAGGTGCGCTCGCTCGCCCATGTACTGGGCCAGACGGTTGGGCGGACATTCCAGGCGAGTTGCGACGCCGCGCTTGGCGATAACCGGTGCGGTGTCGATCTTGTGGACCCGGCCTACAAGGGCACAGGCGCGGTGGTCGATCTGCTGCGGGATCGCGCGTTCACTGCCTCTGGGCTCGGCAGCTTTACTGCCGGCTGGTTCAACTTTGGCACGCTGGACTGGACGAGCGGCGCGAACGCAGGGCGGCGCACCGAGGTGCTGGGCCATGACGTCACGGACGGCATCGCCGTCCTGACCCTGCTCGAGGCGCCGGTACGGGCCATCAGCGAAGGCGACGCCTTCACCATCCGCGCGGGCTGCGACAAGCGGATCGAGACCTGCGGTGCGAAGTTCGCCAATACCGCCAGTTTCCGGGGCTTCCCGCATATCCCCGGCCAGGATGCCGTTCTGCGCTACGCCACCAAGGATGGCGGGCACGACGGGGGTGTGCTGTGAACGCCGCCGATCCCGACAAGGTCATCGCGGCGGCGCGGGCCTGGCTCGGCACGCCGTATCACGACCAGGCGAGCCTCAAGGGCGTCGGCTGCGACTGCCTCGGGCTCGCGCGTGGCGTCTGGCGCGATGTCGTCGGCCCCGAGCCTTTCCCGATCCCGCCCTACAGCCGGGACTGGGGCGAGACGGGCCCTCGCGAGGTGCTGGCCGAGGGCGCGCGGCGAATGATGCCCGAGATCGCCCCGGCCGATGCCGGTCCCGGCTCCCTAGTCCTCTTTCGGATGGTACCGCGCGCCATCGCCAAGCATGTCGGGATCGTCACTGGCCCCGACACCTTCCTCCATGCCTACGAGCGGCTCGGCGTGATCGAGGAGCCGCTGACCCAAGCCTGGCGGCGGCGCATCGCCTTCGCCTTCCTCTTCCCGCAACGCTGAGACCCCGACATGGCCACCCTCATTCTCGGCGCTGCCGGTGCCGCCATCGGCGGCTCGATCGGTGGCGCGATCCTCGGCGTCAGCGCTGCCACCATTGGCGGCTTCATCGGCTCGACCATTGGCTCGGTCGTCGACAGCTGGATCGTGTCCTCGCTCGCGCCGACCCAGCGGATCGAAGGGGCGCGGCTCGACAGCTTGCGCATCACGTCCTCCACCGAGGGGGCGGTGATCCCGCGCCTCTACGGTCGCATGCGCATCGGCGGCAACATCATCTGGGCCACCGATTTCCGCGAGGAGACTAAGACCACCACGCAGGGCGGCGGCAAGGGCGGCGGAGGCGGCAAGGTCAAGACGACCGAGTATCTGTACTACGCCAGCTTCGCCGTAGCCTTGTGCGAGGGACCCCGGTGCCTGCGGGGCGGGGGTGTGCTGCGAAACTGCATCGTTTTGCAGGGCCCATTGCAGATGCGCCATGTCGCGAAGGGGTTTGCCGCATCCGGAATAAGGGTAAAATACCCGTAAAAAAATAATTATCATTTAATATCATATTGCTCCGCGTTTTCCGCGAAAACTGGAACGTAACTTGCAAATAGCTCCCTCAGACGCTGACCGCAGCATGGGAGCCCGTAATGACGCAAGCCGACCTTCACAAAGATGATGCGCCGTATCTGGATGTGGCCGATCCGACCTTTTCGATCCGCTCTCGGGCGGTGATGGAGGCGCGCGACGCCAGCTGGTATGCGCGCACGCCCTATGGTCTGGCGGCGCTGCGCTATGAGGATGTGCAGAAACTCTTGCGTCATCCGAAGCTGCGGCAGGGCTCTTATCGCTGGCCCGCGCATAGCGGGGTGACCGGCGGGATTTTCGCGCGCTGGTGGGAAAGCATGCTGCTGAGCCAGGAGGGCGACACCCATGCCCGGCTGCGGCGGATGGCCAATCCGGCGTTCTCGCCCAAGCTGATTACCGATCTGCGGCCGAAATTCCAGGCGCTGGCCAACCGGCTGATCGACCAGTTCGCCGCCAAAGGCGAATGCGATTTCATCGCCGATTTCACCGAACCCTACGCGACCGGGGTGATCTGCGATCTGCTGGGCCTGCCGTTCGAGAAATGGCGCGAGTTGGCCGATATCGCCGGCGAAATGGGGCTCGCTCTGGGGGTGACCTTCAAGCAGGATCTGCCGGTTGTCGAGGCGGCGACCGCGCGTCTGATGGCCTATGCCGAAGATCTGGTGGCCGCGCGCCGCGCCGCGCCCTCGGATGATTTCATCGGCATGCTGGTGCAGGCCAATGCCGACAAGTCGCAGCTGTCGGATCAGGAATTGATCGACATGATCGTGCTGGCGATCTTTGGCGGCATCGACACCACGCGCAACCAGATCGGTCTGGCGATGGCGATGTTCATCGAACATCCCGATCAATGGGCCCTGCTGGCCGAGCAACCCGATCTGGCGAAAGCGGCGGTGGAAGAGGTGATGCGCGTGCGCCCGACCGTCACCTGGGTCACCCGCGAGGCGACCGAGGATTTCACCTATAACGACCTGCCGATCGCGGCGGGCACGACGCTGCATCTGTTCTCGCAATCGGCCTGTTCCGACCCGGCGGTGTTTGCCAACCCCGATTTCGACATCACGGCGGATCGCAAGCCGCATTTCGGTTTCGGCGGCGGGGCGCATCACTGTCTGGGCCATTTCATCGCACGCGGAGACATGACCGAGGCGCTGAAACTGCTGGCGCAGCGACTGCGCAACCCGCGGTTCAACGGCACGGTCAGCTGGTTGCCCGACAGCGGCAATACCGGCGCGATTTCGATGCCGATTGCCTTTGACCCTTCCTGATCCCCACCCAACGGAGCCCTGACGATGAAAGTTGATGTCGATATGTCGATCTGCCTGCTGCACGGGCAATGCGTGATTGCCGCGCCTGCGGTGTTTTCCTTTGACGATGCGGGCGGGCTGGTCTGGGTCGCCGAGGTCGATGAGGGTCTGCGCGGCGATGTCGAGGCCGCCGCCGATGCCTGCCCCGAACAAGCCATCCTGATCGGCTGAACGATGGGGGCTGCGCCGCGTATCACGATTGTCGGGGCCTCGCTGGCGGGGCTGCGGACCGCCGAGGCGGTGCTGGCGCTTCTGCCCGAGGCGCAGGTAACGCTGATCGGCGACGAGGCCAGGGTGCCTTACAACCGCCCGCCGCTGTCCAAGGAGGTGCCGCAGGCGCTGGCCCGGGACGCGGCGGAAGCCGAGGCGCAGTTCGCCCGGCTGGTGCTGCGCTCCAAGATCCCCGAAGGCGCGGTGCAGATGCGGCTCGGGCAGGCGGCCGTTGCGGTCGAGGGGCGCGCGGTGCGGCTGGCCGATGACACGCTGGTGCCCGGTGACTGGATCGTTGCGGCCAGCGGGTTGCGGCCCCGCCATCTGGCACTGCCCGGCGCCGAGGCGCACCGCCATGTGCTGCGCAGTTTCGACGATGCGCTGAGGCTTGCGCGCGATCTGCGCCCCGGGGCGCGCATGGTCGTGGTGGGCGGTGGGTTCATCGGCTGCGAGATCGCCGCGACCGCCCGCAAGCTGGGTCTGCATGTGACGATTGTCGAACCCGCGCCGCATCCGATGCAGCGCGCGCTCGGGCCGCGTGTCGCGGGGGGCATGGCGGCGCTGCATCGCGCGCATGGCGTGGTCGTGCTGACGGGAAGGTCCGTTGCCGGGATCACGCCCGAACATGTGATCCTGGACGACGGGCAGGCGCTGGAAGCCGAGGTGATCGTCGAGGCGATGGGCTCGCATCCGAATGTCGAATGGCTGGCGGGCACCGGCGCGGATCTGGGCGATGGCGTGCTGGTCGACGACCGGATGCAGGCCATCGGGGCCGCCCGAATTCTGGCGGTGGGGGATCTGGCGCGCTTTGCCAACCCGCTGTTCGATGCGGTGCCGCGCCGGGTCGAGCATTGGTGCGTACCCGGTCAGACCGCGCGCCGCGCCGCCGAAACCATCGCCGCCGCTGAACTCGGTCTGCCGCAGACCCCCGGCTTCGCCCCGATGCCCAGCTTCTGGAGCGATCAGCACGGAATGCGCCTGCAGGCGTTCGGCGCGCCTGCGCTGGCCGATGCCTGCCGGGTGGTCGAGGGCGACCTGACCCAGATCGGGCGCCATCCGATCATTGTTGAATATCTGCGCGACGGCACGCCGGTGGGCGTGCTGGGGCTGGGCGCCAACCCTGCCGCGCTGGCCGCCCACCGTGCCCGGCTTGACGCCGCACTTTCCGCATCTCTTGCCTGTTGAGGACGCCATGACCCAGGATTTGACCGCTGCCCTTGATGCCCTGAATGCCGAGGTCGTGCATGTCGGGCAGTTCGATCTGGCCTCGGTGTTCCGCGAACGCCGTCTGCGCCGCGCGCAGTTTCTGGACTGGGCGCAAGACCCGCGCTTTGCCAATGTTCTGGCCTATTGGGACAGTGCCGACACGCTGTTCGGGGGCAGTTCCTATTACACCGAAACGGTCGCGATCGACCCCGCCTCGGTCCGGCGCAATCCGTCCGAACCCGGCGCGGTCTCGGTGATTGCCGAGCTGTCGGGGGCGGCGCGCGAGCTGATGCCCCGCCAGGTGCTGCGCGCCCAGATCGAGCGGGCGGCGGCGATGGGCTATGGTGTCGAGGCGGCCTTCGAATTCGAACTGATCGTGCTGGACGAAGACGCCGGCACGGCGCGCGACAAGGGGTTCGCGGGGCTCGCGAAATTCGCGCCGGACAACAAGTGCTGGTCGGGGGCCACCGCCAACACCCATGCCGCATTCATCGCCGGGATGGAGGCCGAAATCCTTGGCCATGACGTGAATCTGTTCGGGCTGGGGGTCGAACTGGGGCCGGGCTGCCTTGAGGCGACGCTGGGCGCGACCGAAGGGTTGCGCGCCGCCGATGACGCGGCCTTCTTGCGGATGGCGGCGCGCTCTTACGCCCGCAAACAGGGCAAGACCGCCAGTTTCATGCCCTATATGGGCGCCGAGTACCCGGGCATCGGCGGGCATTGCACGCTGAGCCTGCGCGACAAGGCAACCGGACAGAACCTGTTTTCCAGCCCGGACGGGGCGACCAACGCGCTGGCGCAACGCTTCATCGCCGGGATGATGGCGATCGTGCCGCAGGCCTTTGCGATGTGCACCAGCACCGTCAATGCCTACCGCCGTCTGGCGCCGGGCACCTGGGCGCCGAAATCGCTGACCTGGGCGGAATATCCGTTCACGGTGGCGGTGCGGTCCGTGCCGCAGGCGGGGTCGGGGGCGCGGCTGGAATTCCGCGTGCCGCCCGCCGATTGCAACCCCTATCTGACGCTGGCGCTGATGCTGGGGGCAGGGCTCGACGGGATCGAGCGCAATCTTCCCGCGCCGCCCGCCACCGCCGCAGGCCATCCCGATACCGTTGCCGAGGGCGCGCAACGCTTCCCGCGCGATCTGCTGGAAGCGGCCGAGCGGCTGGAGGACAGCGCCGATGCCGCGCGGATCTTTGGCGCCGCCTTCACCCGGAATTTCGCGGCCGCCTGCCGCGCCGAATACGCCAGCCTCGCGAAAGCGGTCAGCGCCGAAGAGCGCGCCCGCTACCTCGAAGGCTGAGCGCAAAATCATAACAGGGAGACTTAAATGACCACGGATACCGACTATCACCGCGAAATGGACGCCCCCGGACGGGCCGAAATGGTGGCCCGCGTGCGCGCCAAGATCGACGCGTTGGGGGTGGAGTATATCTATTACCAGTATATCTCGATCACCGGGCGGGTGATGGGCAAGGCCGCCCCCGCGCGGCATTGGGAAACCCAGGCGCGCAAGGGGGTGCAAACCTGGATGGGCGGCGTCACCAACGTCACCCCGGACTTCAAGGGCAATCTGATCGGCTTTGACAGCAACGCGATGGAATGCATCGCGCTGCCCGACCCGGATACCTTCGTGCAGCTGCCCTGGGACAAGCGCGTGGCCCGCGTGTTCTGCACGCTGTTCTACAGCCTCGAGGACCATCACACCCCGGGCATGTATTACGAACACGACACGCGCGGAAACCTGAAGCGGTTCGATGCCCAGTTCCGCAAAGAGCACAACGGCCTGCATCTGCGCGTGGGGCTGGAACCCGAGATGCTGTGGCTCAAACCCAAGGCCGGCGAGGTGCGCCCCTATGAAGGCATCACCGAAGCCTTCGCCTATCACATCGGCCAGTTCGAAAGCGCCCGCCACATCTGGATGCAGGTCAGCGATTACGCCCGCGCCATGGGGCTCGACATGATCCAGGGCGACTGCGAGGACGCGCCCGGCCAGATCGAGCTGAACTACCAGTTCGACGACGCGCTGCCGACCTGCGACCGGATGACGACCTATCGCCAGATCTGCGCCGAAGTGGCGCGCCAGCATGGGCTGATCGCCTGTTTCATGGCGAAACCCTTCATGGGCTATGCCGCGAACGGCTGCCATCACAACTGCTCGGTCTGGACCGGCGGGTCGCGCGAATTGCAGGATCTGATCCCGGGCGAATTGCCGGGGATGGAGGAAAACTGGCTCTACTCCAAAGGCGGGGTGAATGAATTCGAAAACAAGGAAGGCGGCTGGCTGCCGACCGAACTGGGCCATCACATCCTGGGCGGGTCGCTCAAGCATATCGACGCGCTGACCTGTCTGGGCGCCTCGACGGTGAACAGCTACCGGCGGTTCAACGACTATGGGCTGTGGGCGCCGATCGGGGCGAACTGGGGCCTGCAGAACCGCAGCTGCACGATCCGCATCTCGTCGCCCGACCGGTTCGAATTCCGCGCGGTGGACAGCATGGTGAACCCGCATCTGTTCTGCGGCGCGCTGCTGAAGGCGATGGATGACGGCATCCGCAACAAGATTGACCCGGGCGCCCCCGAATCGCGTAACGTGACTGAGGTCTGGCAGTCCGGCGGCGAGGTGAAGCTGATACCTCTCAATCTGCGCGATGCCCTGACCGCTTTGGAAAAGGACGAGGTCATCCGTTCGGCACTTCCGGGGCGTTTGTACGAAGTGTTTGACGAATACAAGCAAGACGAGTGGACGCGCTTCCTGCGCGAGGTCACCAATTGGGATGTGGAGCAATACCTGCACTGCGTCCCGTAACACGCTCACGCCTGAACACCCGAGGAGAACCAACCGCATGACTGCACGCAAGACTGACCGCACCGCAATGACCGATCTGCTGAGCGCGGACGGGCGGATCGTGCAGCTTTGCAGGACACAGGAAACCGCGCTGGGGCTGGCCCCCGGCGCGGCAACCGGCGCGCCCTGGTCTCTTATCTATCCGCTCGAGGCGCGAGAGCAGCTGACGGCGGCGCTGGCCGCGCCCGCGCCGGGGCCGCATGTGGTGGCGCTGGATCTGCGCCGCGCCGACGGGGCCATGATGGCGGTCAGCGCGGTGATCGAACGGGTCGAGCACCCCGAGCACGGCACCTGTCTGGACCTGACGAAATGGCCTGCGGGCAGCACACTGGATGAAGTGGCGCACCTGGCCGAGGCTAACGAGATCCTGACCTCGATCCTGGCCACCTCGGACGATGCGGGCTGGTGCATGGAATGGGCCGACCCGGTCGACCTGTCCGCGCCCGAGCAGGAAATCATCCGTCAGGTGTTCGAGAACGGCCCGCGCTGGCGGTTCTGCAACGGCGCCATGGCGCGGCTTTACCGCACACCCGAGGGTGAGGATTTCAACGCCCGCCCGGTGCATGAAACCTTCCCGCGCACCGAGGAAAATGAGGCTTTCGTGCGCGGTCTGGTGCGCGCCAGTTTCGACATCAACGCCCAGCCGTCGCGCGATCTGCGCTATGACGGGGTCTATATCGAGGTGGAAAATGACGTGCGCGGCCATATCCGGGGCAACCGGCTGTATCGGATGTGGGGCACGGTGCGCGACGTGTCCAAACATGCCCGCCGTGCCGCCGTGTTGCGCGACGAGATCGACACGCTCGAAGCGATCCTTGCGGCGCTGCCCGATGCGGTTCTGGTGGTGGACCGCGCCGGCCATGTCCTGCGCGCCAATCTGGCCGCCGAGGAATTGCTGGGGCTGAGCAGCGAAACCCTGCCAGCGCGCGAACTGGGCGATCTGATCGAGATGCACCTGCCGCTGTCGCAGTTGTTCACGGCGGCCGATGCGCAGATGCCGGGCCATCCGAACCGGATTTTCGCCGTTGCGGTCTGCCGTCCCGATGCCGCGCTGCGCGCCGAGATGACGGCACGCCCGCTGCGGCTGCGCGAGACCGATTTTCTGGTGCTGAGCCTGCGCGCACGGATCGGCACGGCGGGCGCCGGGGGCGGGGCGCCCCGGGTCGCGCGGCTGCGGGCGGAGGGCTGAGCGATGGGAGGCCAGGATATGAGCCGACGCTCCGACACCGACGCTGCGGGCTTTGGCCTGGACATCGCGCTGAACGCCTTGCCCGACGGGCTCATCGTGCTCGATCAGGCGGGGATTGTCCGGTTTTGCAACCGCGAGGCCGGCACGATCGCCGGATGCGCCCCCGCCGCGGTCATCGGCCAAAGCATCGGACAGTTGCAGGGCTGTTCGGCACTGAACTGGGTTTCGGTGCTGGAACTGATCGAGGCCGGGCGCAGTGGCAACCTGATGCTGCGCGGCGAGGCGGTGGGCGCGGTCTTCGTGATCGTGCGCCGGATGACAGAGCCCGGCAGCGGCGCCAGCACCGGCTATTCCATCACCTTGCGTGATCTGGCGGTGTTCGATCACGCCCGCCGCCAGGCCAGCGGCCAGCGCGAGGCGGTGGCGTTTTCGGGCACGGCCGAGCGCCGCCTGCGCCCCGATTTCGCGCGCCAGCGCCATATCTCGGCCTGGCTCGACAAGATGATGTCGCGCGGCGAACGGGCGTTGCTGCAGGGGGCGCGTGTCATCATCACGGGCGAATCCGGCGTCGGCAAGACCGAGATCGCGCGCCATCTGCATTCCTTCGTGGCCAATGGCAGCGATCCGTTCATCGCGGTGAACTGTGCGGCGATCCCCGAAAGCCTGTTTGAATCCGAACTTTTCGGATACGAGAAGGGTGCCTTCACCGGCGCGCTGACCGAGGGCAAGCGCGGGCTGATCGAGGCGGCCGAGGGCGGCACGCTGTTTCTGGACGAGATCGGGGAAATCCCGCTGCCGTTGCAGGCCAAGCTGCTGAGTTTCCTGGAAGACGGGATGATCCTGCGGATCGGCGGCACGCGTCCGCGCCGTGTCAATGTGCGGGTGATTTCCGCCACCAACCGCGATCTTCTGGCGATGGCCGATGAGCGCCGCTTTCGGCTGGATCTTTATTACCGGCTGGCGGTGGTGAACATGCCGATGCGCCCGCTGCGCGAGGTGCCCGAACTGCTGGATCATCTGATCGAGCGCTTCCTGACCGCGATCAACCAGCGCCGCTCGGTGCCGCTGGCGCTGTCGGACGATCTGCACGCCCGGCTGCGCGCCTATCACTACCCGGGCAATATCCGCGAGCTGTGGAACCTGATGCAGCAAATCTCGGTGCTGGGCGAGGACGAGGATGAACTGCCGCGCCGCCTGATGACGACCACGCCGCGGGTCGAGCCGCGCACCGATCCCCCCGAACGCGCCGCCGACCCCGGACCCGAACCGGGCCAGAGCCTGCGCGATGCGGTGGCCGAATACGAATTGCGGATCATCGAAGAGGCGATCCGCAGCCACGGCAGCAAGCGCAAGGCCGCTGCCGCCCTGGGTGTCGATATCGGCACCATTTCCAGAAAGACCCGAAAAGAGCCCTGAAGAGGCCGAATGACCCAACAGATGGAGCGACACATGACACGGAACACACTGACGACCGCGGGCGTCCTGCTGGCCCTTTCGACCGGCACCGCGCTGGCCGGAGACACGATCAACGTGCTGACCTGGGAGGGATATTCCGATCCCTCGTTCATCAGCAAATTCGAGGAACAGTCGGGCTGCAAGGTCAATGCGACCTATGTCGGATCGAACGACGATTTCGCACCCAAGCTGATGGCGGGTGGCGGCGTCTATGACCTGATTACCCCCTCGATCGACACCACCAAGCTGATGATCGACCTGGATTTCGTCGAACCGCTGGACACTGCGAAGATCGACAACTGGGACAAGATCTATCCGAAATTCCTGGGCCTCGACGGAATTCAGAAGGACGGCGCCTATTACGGCATGCCCTATGTCTGGGGCGCGATCGCCTTCATGTATCTTGACAGCGCCTTCACCACGCCGCCGACCTCGATTGCCGATCTGTGGAACCCCGAGCTGAAGGGCAAGATCTCGCTGTGGGATGACAAAAGCTCGATCTATGTTGCGGCGCGCAAGAATGGCGACATGAACATCTACGATCTGAGCGACGAACAGATCGCCGCGGCGCAGGCCGCGCTGCTGGAGCAAAAGCCGCTGGTGCGCAAATACTGGGCCACGGCGGGCGAACTGGTCGATCTGTACAAGGCGGGCGAGGTCGTGATCTCGAACACCTGGGCGGGCTATCAGTCGGGGCTGCTGGCGGCCGAAGGCGTGAAGGTCACCGAATTCATCCCGACCGAGGGCGCCGAAGGCTGGATGGACAGCTGGATGGTGGTCAAGGGCACGCCCAACACGGAATGCGCCTATAAATTCCTGAACATGCAGCTGTCCGAACTGGGCCAGTGCGGGGTGGCCAATGTCAACGGCTACTCCGTCGCCAATCCGGTCGCGGCGAAGGCCTGCATGAGCCCCGAGCAATACGCCGCCCTGCATCAGGAAGACCCGGCCTATCTGGACAGCCTGCTGGTCTGGCAGCCGCTGGGCGATCGCTTCGAGGCCTATACCAACGCCTGGAACGCCGTGAAGGCGCAATAAGCGCCGCGATCTGTCTGCCCCGGGCGTCAACGGCCCCGGGGCAGACCACCAATCAATAAGCGTGCGGGATTTCGGGGGAGGAGAGCCCGCAGCGCGAACTTCAGGGAAAAGGCGCAATGGCCGCAATCATCGAATTGGAGAATATCTCCAAGCACTACAGCCCGACGATCATCGGCGTGGACAAGGTCTCGCTTGCGGTCGAGGATGGCGAATTCGTCACGCTGCTCGGCCCCTCCGGCTGCGGAAAATCCACCCTGCTGCGGATGATCGGAGGCTTCGAAGAGCCGACCGCAGGCACCATCCGTCTGGCCGACAAGGACGTTACCTGGGACCCGCCCTACAAACGCGAGGTCAACATGGTGTTTCAGGATTATGCGCTGTTTCCGCATATGACCGTGGGACAGAACGTGGCCTATGGGCTGAAGACCATGAAGGTGGCCAAATCCGAGATTGCGGATCATGTGCGCGATGCGCTGACGCTGGTCGGGCTTTATGACAAGGTCGATCAGCGCCCGCAGCAACTGTCGGGCGGGCAACGCCAGCGGATCGCGCTGGCGCGGGCGATCGTGCGCAAACCCAAGGTCCTGTTGCTGGACGAACCGCTGTCGGCGCTGGATGCGAAACTGCGCGAGCAGATGCAGCTGGAACTCAAACACCTGCACGAAAAGGTCGGCATCACCTTCATCATGGTCACCCACGATCAGGGCGAGGCGCTGGTGATGTCCGACCGTGTGGTGGTGATGGAGAAGGGTCGGATCGCGCAGCAGGGCAAGCCGCAGGATCTGTACGATCACCCGGCCTCGCCCTATGTCGCCAATTTCATCGGCACCACGAATTTCCTGCCCGGCCAGATCGCCGCCGGTGGGGACGATCTGATCCGCGTCGAGATCGGCGCCGGCACGATTTCGGCGCTGCCCGACGGCGCGCGGCCTGCGGGCGGTGTGGTCACCGTGGGCTTCCGCCCGGAAAAAGCGCGACTGCTGGCCGATGGCGAAGGCGCGCAGAACATCCTCGAAGGCCGGATCGCCGAGGTGATCTATTACGGGCTCGGGCTGCGGGTCGCGGTCGAGATCGGAAATGGCGAGCGGGTCTTCGTCGACAGCCTGCTGCCCGACCGACTGGCCCTGTCGGCGGTTCCGGTCGTGGGCGCGCCCGCGCGCGTCGCGGTCGAGCCGCATAACGTCTTCGTCTTCGAAGGGAGCGTGGCGCCATGACCCTGATCCGCCGCAACCTTGCGGGCGCGCTGGTGCTGGGGATTCCGTTTCTGTGGATCGCCCTGTTCATGCTGCTGCCCTATGGCATCATCGTCACCTATTCGTTCTGGATCAAAACCTACCCGACGTTCAAACCGGCCTTCCAGTTCGGCAATTACCTGACGCTGTTCACCGATCCCCAGTATCTGCAGGTGATGCTGCGCACGCTGAAGATCGCGCTGCTGGTGTCGCTGTGCTCGTTCCTGCTGGCCTATCCCTTCGCGTTCTATCTGGTGTTCCGCTGCAAATCGGCGGCGTTGCGGACCTGGCTTTACATGGCGGTGATCGCGCCGCTGTGGGTCAGCTATCTGCTGCGCGCCTATGTCTGGAAGACCATTCTGGGCACCGAAGGCATCCTGAATTCGTTTCTGATGTCGGTGGGGCTCATCGACCAGCCATCGGATATCTTCCTGTATAACCAGTTCGCGATGGTGGTCACGCTGACCTATATCTTCATCCCCTTCATGGTGATGCCGATCTACACCGCGCTGGAGAAGATCCCGCATAACCTGACCGAGGCGTCGGCTGATCTGGGGATGGGGCCGTGGCGCAGTTTCTGGCATGTCACGCTGCCGCTGTCGCTGCCCGGGGTAGCCGCCGGTTTCACGCTGACCTTCTGCCTGTCGTTTGGCGATTTCGTCGCGCCGTTTCTGGTGGGCGGGCCGGATGGCAACCTGATGGCCAATGTGATCGCGACGCAATTCGGTGCGGCGCTGAACTGGCCGCTGGGGTCTGCGCTGGCGATCGTGATGCTGGTGGTGGTGCTGTCCATCGTGTCGATGTCCGACCGGTTGGAGCGCAAAGGCACGGCAGGAGGGTTCTGAGATGGCAAACCGTAATCCCAACCTGATCTCGCGGTATGGGGCGGATACCGCCTTCATGACCTTCGTCGCGGCGCTGATGGCATTCCTGTATGTGCCGATCTGGGTGCTGATCGCGTTTTCCTTCAACAGCTCGCGCTCGCTGACGTGGCCTTTGTCGGGCTTCACCTTCGAGTGGTATGAGAAGCTCTGGCACAATGGCGATCTGCTGACCGCCATCGGCAACAGCTTTTATGTGGCCTCGGGCGCGACCGTGCTGACCCTGATCGTGGGCGTGCCCGCGGCCCTTGCGCTGCACAAGTTTCACTTTCCGGGAAAGGTGATCTTCCGGCGGCTGATCCTGTTGCCGATCACCCTGCCGGGGATCGTCACCGGGATTTCGATGCTCAACATGTTCCGCCTGTTCGGATTTCAGCTGAGCCTGGAAACGGTGATCCTGGGGCATGCCACGGCGCTGTTGGGTGTGGTGGTGACGCAGGTCTTCGCCCGGTTGCAACGCCTGCCAAAATCGCTGGAGGAAGCCGCCTTCGATCTGGGCGCGGGGCCGTGGCGCAGTTTCATCGACATCACGCTGCCCAATATCCGCTCGGCGATCGTCGGCGCGGGGTTGCTGTCTTTCGTGCTGAGCTTCGACGAAATCCCCGTGACCTTCTTCCTGACCGGACGCGACAACACGCTGCCGATGTATATCTACTCGACGCTGCGCCGTGGCGTGACCCCGGAAATCAACGCCGTGGGCTCGCTGATCGTTCTGATGTCGCTGGTGCTGATCATCGTCTCGGTGATCGCCACCCGCGACCGCACCAAATAATCCAGAGGTATGACATGACACTGACCCACAAAGACTGGACCGCCCGCGCCGCCGCCTTGCGCCCCGAAACCCGGATGTTCATTGACGGCAAGTTCGTCGAGGCGGCCTCGGGGGCGAAATTCCAGACGATCAATCCGGCCAATGGCGAGGTCGTGGCCGAGGTGGCCCGGGGCGCGTCCGAGGATGTCGACCGCGCGGTGGCAGCCGCCCGCAAGGCGTTCAAATCGGGCGTCTGGTCGCGGATGGCGCCCTCGGACCGGATGGCGGTGATGCGCCGTTTTGCCGATCTGATCGAGGCCCATGCCGAGGATTTCGCGCTGCTCGACACGCTCGACATGGGCAAGCCGGTCTCGGACATGCTCAATATCGACATTCCC
This sequence comes from Paenirhodobacter sp. CAU 1674, assembly GCF_029222945.1. NCBI lineage: Bacteria > Pseudomonadati > Pseudomonadota > Alphaproteobacteria > Rhodobacterales > Paenirhodobacter > Paenirhodobacter sp. CAU 1674. The sequence continues at coordinate 22,761 of NZ_JARHUH010000009.1, forward strand.
GGGTCGCTGATGACGATCCGCTTCTTTGCCGAAACCATCGACAAGATGGAGGGCGTCGTCACCAACACCAACGCCGATGCGCTGCATTACATCCTGCGTCAGCCGCTGGGGGTGTGCGGGCTGGTCGTGCCGTGGAACTATCCGCTGATGATGGCGGCCTGGAAACTGGCGCCGGCGCTGTCCTGCGGCAATTCGGTCGTGCTGAAACCGGCCGAACAATCGCCCTTGTCGGCACTGCTGCTGGCGAAATTGTTCAGCGAAGCGGGCGGGCCGGATGGCGTGTTCAACGTGGTCACCGGCTTTGGCGAAGAAACCGGAAAACCGCTGGCACTGCATATGGAGGTCGACAAGATCGGCTTCACCGGCTCGGGCGAGGTCGGCAAGCTGATGATGATCTATGCCGGGCAGTCGAACATGAAGCGCGTCACCACCGAATGCGGCGGCAAGTCCCCGCAGATCGTGCTGGCCGATTGCGAGGATCTTGCGAAAGCCGCGGCGACGGGTGTTGCGGGCATCTTCGGCAATCAGGGCGAGGTTTGCTCGGCCGGCTCGCGCATTCTTGTCGAACGCAAGGTCTATGACGATTATGTCGCGATGTTCACCGAGGCCGCGAAAGACATGCATGTGCCGGGCGATCCGCTGGACCCCGACACCACGATGGGGCCACTGGTCACCCCCGAACAGCAGACGCGGGTGCTGGGCTATATCGCGGCGGGCAAGAAGGAAGGCGCCACGCTGGCCTTTGGCGGCGGCGTGCCCGCGGCCTTCAATGCCGGCTGCTATGTCGAACCCACGCTGTTCACCGGGGTCAACAACAAGATGACCATCGCGCAAGAGGAAATCTTTGGCCCTGTCGCCTCGATCATTCCGGTGGACGGCATCGAGCACGCAATCGAGGTGGCCAATGACACGATCTACGGGCTGGCGGCGTCGATCTGGACCTCGAACCTGAAGACCGCGCATCGCTTCGCGCGAGACATCGAGGCGGGCATCGTCTGGGTCAACGCTTACGAGGCGGGTGACGCCACGACGCCCTGGGGCGGGTTCAAGCAATCGGGCAATGGCCGTGACAAATGCCTGGAGGCTTTGACGCAATACACCCAGACCAAATCGGTCTGGATCGAGCTGGGCTAAGGGGGCAGGGCGGGGGCGCCTTTGCGCGCCCCTGCCGATATCAATATGAAAATTTGCATTCTCGAAGCCGACCGCCCCGCCGAAGCCTTTCAACCCGCGCACGGCACCTATGCCGGCATGTTCGAACGCTGGCTGGGGGCGGCACTGCCCGAGGCCCGCTTCAGCCGGATCTTCGTCGCGGGCGGCGAGGCCTTGCCCGAAGATCCGACCGCTTTCGACGGCTATCTGATTACCGGCGCGCGGGCCGGCGTCTATGAAGACCACGCGTGGATTGCGCCGCTGATGGACTTTCTGCGCGCCGCGCGCGCCGCCCGTGTGCCGCTGACCGGGGTCTGTTTCGGGCATCAGATCATGGCACAGGCCTTCGGCGGCGAGGTGCGCAAATCCAAAGGGGGCTGGGTCATCGGGCGTCAGGAACACGCGCTGACGGACGATGGTGCCGCGCTGTTCGGGGCGGGGCCGCTGGCGGCGCTGTCGTTCCATCAGGATCAGGTCGTCACCCCGCCGGCCGGTGCCCGGCGCGTGCTGTCCAACGCCGCCTCGCCCAACGGTGGTTTTCGCTATGATTTTCCGGCGCTGTCGGTGCAGTTCCACCCCGAATTCGCCCCTGCCTATATCCGCGATCTTCTGGTCGCGGCGGCGGGCATCCGGGTGCCGCAGGATCTGGCACAAACCGCGCTGGACAGCCTTGCCGCACCGCTGGATGGCGAGCGGGTGGCGAAAGGCTTTGCGGATTTCCTGCGGACGCATAGTCTGGCCGGGTGATGAAACTCGGCCATGAAACCACGCTGCGGCAGACCACCGGCCTCAAGCTCGGGCTGGAGGCGCGCCGCGCGATCGGGTTTCTGAGCCTGACCAACAGCGATCTGACCGAACTGCTGCGCGAGGCGGCCTCGGACAATCCCGTGCTGCGGCTGCGGCTGCCGCCGATGGCCGAGGCGCCAGAGGCCGAGGCGCAGGGCCCCTCGCTGAGCGCGCATGTGCTGGCGCAGCTGCCGCATCTTGTGCCGCGCGCCGCCGACCAGACCGTGGCGCTGGCGCTGGCCGAGGCGCTGGACGCGGCGGGCTTCGTGACCGCGCCGCTCGAACAGATCGCCGCGCGGCTGGGATGCAGCGTGCCGCGGGTCACGCAGGTGTTGTCCGCGTTGCAACGGATCGAGCCGCGGGGTTTGTTTGCGCGTTCGCTGACCGAATGTCTGGCGCTGCAACTGGCAGAAACCGGGCCGGTCGGCGCCGAAATGCAGCGCGTTCTGGATCATCTGCCCGTGCTGGCCGAAGGCGGGATGGCCGCGCTGGCCGCGCAAACCGGGTTGAGCGCCGCGCGTCTGACGCCGCATCTGGCGCAGCTGCGCGGGCTTGACCCGCGCCCGGCGGCGCAATTCGCGCAGGGTCCGGCGCGGACCCGGGTGCCGGATCTGATCTTCGCATTCGAGGCCGGGGGCTGGCAGGCACGGCTGAACCCCGAAACCTTGCCGCAGGCCTGGCTCGACACGGCGCTGGCGGGGGCTGCCCCGCGCGGATCGGCGCTCAGCCAGAGCCGCCAGCAGGCGCGCCTGCTGCTGCGCGCGCTTGAAAAGCGCAACCGCGCCTTGCTGCTGCTGGGCGCAGTTCTGGCGCGCACGCAGGCGGGATTTCTGACGCGGGGCGTGGCGGCGCTGCAACCTTTGACGATGCGTCAGGTCGCGCAGGAAATCGGCATGCATGAAAGTTCGGTCGGGCGGATGGTCAACAGCGGTTCGGCGGCCACGCCCGCGGGCACGGTGGCCCTGCGCGCCTTTTTCGGCGGGCGGGCGTCACGCGGCGACGGCACGGCCAGTGCCGCCGCCGTCACCGCGCAGCTGCGCGCCCTGATCGCGGCAGAAACCGCCGTTTTGTCGGATGCGTCGCTGAGCGAGGCGCTTGGCGCTGCGGGGATGCGGGTGTCGCGCCGGGTGGTGGCGAAATACCGTGCGCAGGCAGGCATTCCGCCCGCACATCTGCGGCGCAGGCGCTAGGGCTCAGCCCTGCGCCAGCAGCCGGGCAGCCGTGGGCGCGAAATAGCTCAGCACGCCATCGCATCCCGCCCGGCGGAACGCCATCAGGCTTTCGAGCACCACCTTGTCATGGTCGAGCCAGCCGTTCTGGATCGCCGCCATCAGCATCGCGTATTCGCCCGAGACCTGATAGGCATAGGTCGGTACGCCGAATGCGTCCTTCACCCGGTGACAGATGTCGAGATAGGGCATGCCAGGCTTGACCATCACCATATCCGCGCCCTCGGCCAGATCGCGCGCGACCAGCCGCAGCGCCTCGTCCGAATTGCCGGGGTTCATCTGATAGGTCTTCTTGTCGCCCTTGAGCGCCCCCGAGGCGCCGACCGCGTCGCGGAACGGGCCATAGAAGGCAGAGGCGTATTTCGCGGCATAGCTCAGGATCGTCACATCGGCATGGCCCGCGGCCTCCAGCGCCGTGCGCAACGCGCCGATCCGGCCATCCATCATGTCCGAGGGGCCCAGAATATCGGCGCCCGCCTCGGCCTGCGCCACGCCCATTTTCACCAGGCATTCAACGGTTTCGTCGTTCAGGATCACCCCGTCGCGCACCAGCCCGTCATGGCCGTTGGCATTGTAGGGATCAAGCGCGATGTCGGTCATAATCGCAACCTCGGGCACGGCCGCCTTGATCGCGCGGATCACCCGGTTGACGAAATTGCCCGGGTCCCAGGCCATCTCGCAGCTTTCGGTCTTTACGCCCGGGTCGGTGTAGGGAAACAGGCAGATCGCCGGGATGCCAAGGGTCGCGGCCTCTTCGGCGGCGCGGATCGCATCGTCGAGCGTGCGGCGCACCACGCCCGGCATCGAGGAAATCTCGACATCGGCACCGGGCACATCGGTGATGAAGATCGGCCAGATCAGGTCTTTCACGCTCAGCCGGTGCTCCTGCGCCAGATCGCGCAGGGCTGCGGTGCGGCGCAGACGGCGCAGGCGGGTATGGGGAAAGGGCGGAAGGATCGGATGCATGGGCTCACTCCTCTGGCTGTGCCTGAGGTGCCACGGATCGGCGGCAGGCTCAAGCCTTGCGCGCGCACCGATGCGTGAAACGGGTGTTCCGCTGCGGGAAAACTTGGTCTAGTCTCACGCCAAATCAGGCCGGAACGGCCCGTTGTGTGAGGCGCTGCGTGCATATTTTCGATACCGTGTTCGAGTTGATCAACATGCGGTCGTTTTCCAATCTGTGGTATTGGATCGCACTGGCGGTGACGTGGTCATCGGCCTCGCACTGGGTGCTGGGGGTGCCTTTCGACATGGTGCTGCGCGCGCGCCGCAAGGGGGGGCGCGCGGCCGAGGATCTGGTTACGCTGACCCGGGTCAATGTGGCGCGCCTGCTGACGATCGGGCGCGAAGGGGGCGTGGTGTTGTCGGTGGGGGTGTCCTTCGTGCTGACCTGCCTTGGGGTTCTGGGCTTCGGCTATGGCATGGAATTCGCGCAGGCGGTGTTCCTGATCGCCTTTCCGCTGTCGTTCGTCGGCCTGCTGAGCCTGCGCGCCGCCGCCCGGTTCGAACCGCTTCTGAACGACGGGATCGCGCCCGATGCCTTGGCGCGCCTGCTTGCGCGCCACCGGGTCTCGATCCAGGCGGTGGGGATGGTGGCCATTCTGGTGACCACGATGTGGGGCATGCTGCATAATTTCAGCATCTCGGTGCTGAACTGACAAGGGGCAGGGCGGCGGCGCGGGCTTGACAGCAGCGCTCAAGCGGCTAGCGAAGACGCGATGGAGCATTATCTTCTTTCCGGTGCCCCCGAGGGGTTCGATGCGCAGCTTCTGGCGCGGGAACTTGCCAAGGGCCAACCCGTCGTGCATGTCGCCCGCGATGACCGGCGGCTGGAGGCGATGCGCGCCGCGCTGGCCTTCTTCGCCCCCGAGGCGGTGGTTCTGACACTGCCAGCCTGGGATTGTCTGCCCTATGACCGGGTCTCGCCCAACCCCGATATTTCCGCCACGCGGATGGCCACGCTGGCGGCGCTGCAGGCCGGGCTGCCGGGGCCGTTCATCCTGCTGACCACCTTGTCGGCGGCGATGCAGCGGGTGCCCGCGCGCGAGGTGCTGGCGCAATCCAGCTTCACCGCCAAGGTGGGCGGTCGCATCGACGAGGGGGCGCTGCGGCAGTTTCTGGTGCGGATGGGCTTCTCGCCCGCCTCAACAGTGTCGGAACCGGGCGATTACGCAGTGCGCGGCGGCATCATCGACATCTTCCCGCCGGGCGAGGGCGGGCCGGTGCGGCTGGATCTGTTCGGCGATGTGCTGGACGGGGCGCGCCGTTTCGATCCGGTCAGCCAGCGCACCATCGAACCGCTGAAGACGATCGAGCTGGCCCCGGTCAGCGAGGTCATTCTGGACGAGGCCGCGATCACCCGGTTCCGGCAGAATTACCGCGTGGAATTCGGCGCAGGCGGCGCCGACGATCCGCTTTACGAAGCGGTCAGCGCCGGGCGCAAGCACGCGGGGATGGAACATTGGCTGGGCTTCTTCCACGAACGGCTGGAGACGGTGTTCGATTACCTGCCGCAGGCCGCCGTCGTGCTGGACGATCAGATCGAGGCGATCCGTGCCGCCCGCTGGGTCAGCATCGCCGATCAATACGACACCCGGCGCGAGGCGATGACCCGCCGCGACCGGGTCGACAGCGTCTATAAACCCGCGGCCCCGGGGCTGCTGTATCTGGACGAGGCCGACTGGACCGCCACGCTGGCGCCGCGCAGGGTGCTGCGGCTGCAGGTGCTGGCCGCCCCGCCGGGCCCCGGCGTTCTGGCCATGGGCGGGCGCATCGGGCGCAATTTCGCGCCTGAACGACAGCTTGAGAATGTAAGCCTTTTCAGCGCCTTGAAAGACCATGTTAACGCACGTCTTGCGGCGGGGCCGGTGGTCATCGCCAGCTGGTCGGAAGGCGCGCGTGAACGTCTGAAGGGGCTGATGGAGGATGAGGGCCTGACCGGCGCGCGGCTGATCCGCGACGCGCGCGAAATCGGCCCCGGGGTGAACCTGTGCATCTGGCCGCTCGATCAGGGGTTCGAGGCGGGCGCACCGGCCAATCCGCTCACCGTGATTTCCGAACAGGACGTGCTGGGCGACCGGCTGATCCGCGCACCGCGCAAGAAGCGCAAGGCCGAGAACTTCCTGACCGAGGCGCAATCGCTCAGCCCGGGCGATCTGGTGGTGCATGTCGATCACGGCGTCGGGCGCTACAAGGGGTTGGAAACGATCACCGCGCTTGGTGCGCCCCATGATTGCGTGGCGCTGGAATATGCCGGCGGCGACCGGCTGTTCCTGCCGGTCGAAAACATCGAACTGCTCAGCCGCTATGGCCACGAGGAAGGGCTGCTCGACAAGCTTGGCGGCGGGGCCTGGCAGGCCAAGAAGGCGCGGCTGAAGGAACGTATCCGCCAGATCGCCGACAAGCTGATGCGGATCGCCGCCGAACGGCTGCTGCGCGCGGCGCCGATCCTGGAGGCGCCGCATCACGAATGGGAGGCCTTCGCCGCCCGCTTCCCCTATACCGAGACCGACGACCAGATGGCCGCGATCGAGGATGTGGTAAGCGATCTGGCCTCGGGGCGGCCGATGGACCGGCTGATCGTGGGCGACGTGGGCTTCGGCAAGACCGAGGTCGCGATGCGCGCGGCTTTCGTGGCGGCGCAATCGGGGGTGCAGGTCGCGGTGATCGCGCCCACGACCCTGCTCGCGCGCCAGCATTACAAGACCTTCGCCGAACGCTTCCGCGGCACCGCGATCACCGTGCGCCCGCTGTCGCGTTTCGTCTCGGCCAAAGAGGCCGCGAAAACCCGCGAAGGGCTGGCTGAGGGCACGGTCGACATCGTGATCGGCACCCACGCGGTGCTGGCCAAGGCCGTGCGCTTCAAGCATCTTGGCCTGCTGGTGATCGACGAGGAACAGCATTTCGGCGTCAGCCACAAGGAACGGCTGAAAGAGATGCGCAGCGAAATCCATGTGCTGACGCTGACCGCCACGCCGATCCCGCGCACGCTGCAACTGTCGCTGACCGGCGTGCGCGACCTGAGCCTGATCGGCACGCCGCCGGTCGACCGTCTGGCGATCCGCACCTATGTCAGCGAATTCGACGCGGTGACGATCCGCGAAGCGCTGCTGCGCGAACGCTACCGCGGCGGGCAGAGTTTTTACGTCGTGCCGCGCATTTCCGATCTGGCCGAGGTCGAAGAATTCCTGAAAACCCATGTCCCCGAGGTCAGCTATCTGGTGGCCCACGGGCAAATGGCGGCGGGTGATCTCGACGACCGGATGAACGCCTTCTACGACGGCAAGTTCGACGTGCTGCTGGCGACGACCATCGTTGAAAGCGGGCTCGATATTCCAACCGCGAACACGATGATCGTACACCGCGCCGACATGTTCGGGCTCAGCCAGCTTTATCAGATCCGCGGGCGGGTCGGGCGGTCCAAGGCGCGGGCCTATTGCTACCTGACGACGAAACCGCGCCTGCCGCTGACGCCGCAGGCCACGAAACGGCTGCGGCTTTTGGGCAGCCTCGACAGCCTGGGCGCGGGGTTCAGCCTGGCCTCGCAAGACCTTGACCTGCGCGGGGCAGGGAACCTTCTGGGCGAGGAACAGTCGGGCCATATCAAGGAAGTCGGCTACGAGCTTTACCAGGCGATGCTGGAGGAAACCATCGCCAAGCTGAAATCGGGCGAGCTGACCGAGGCGGGCGACGATGGCGAATGGTCGCCGCAGATCAACCTTGGCGTGCCGGTGATGATCCCCGAGGCCTATATTCCCGATCTGGATGTCCGGCTGGGCCTGTATCGCCGCCTGTCCTCGCTGACGACCAAGGTCGAGCTGGAAGGCTTTGCCGCCGAACTGATCGACCGCTTCGGCCCGCTGCCGAAAGAGGTGAACACCCTGCTGCTGGTCGTGCGGATCAAGGCGATGTGCAAACGCGCCCATATCGCGCGGATGGATGCCGGGCCGAAAGGCGCCACGGTGCAGTTCCACATGGACAAATTCCCCAACCCAGCGGGGCTGGTGGAATTCCTGCAGGCGCAAAACGGGCTGGCGAAAATTCAGGGCAACAAGGTCGTGGTGCGCCGCGACTGGGCCAGTGATGGCGACAAGATCAAGGGCGCCTTCGCGATTGCGCGCGATCTGGCAGAGAAGGTCATCGCGGGCGAGAAAGCCGCCAAGGGCTGATCGGGCCGGCGCTTTACCGACCAAAGATGGGGGGGCGCTGCCCCCCTCTGCGGCTGCGCCGCATTCACCCCCCGGGATATTTCCGCCAGAAAGAACAGGAAAAACGCGGCTGCTTTCTTTCTGGTGAAAATATCCCGGGGGTGAGCCCGGAACGGGCGAGGGGGCAGCGCCCCCTGCCGCCCTTACCCCAGATCGACCGTGCGGCGCATCAGCGCCCAAGCCAGCGCCGAGCAGATCAGCGTGGCACAGACGATCGGCAGGGCCGAGCCATTGAACATCAGGCCGACAGGCGCTGCGATCAGCACGGCCCCGACCGTGGACAAGGCGGTCACGACCGAGGCGGTCATCCCCGCCAGATGGCCCATCTTCTGCATCGCCAGGGCGTTCAGGTTGCCGAAGGTCACACCCGCCATGAAGAACACCGTGACCGACCACAGGAACACCGCGGCAAAGCCCACACCGCCCATCGGCAGGCCCAGCAGCACCAGCGCAAGCATCACAGCCGAGCAGATCACCTGCATCAGATAGGCTGCTGTCGCGATCCGGCGCATGCCCAGATGCACCACGAATTTCGCATTCAGGACCGACCCAGACCCGGCCAGCAGCGCCATCAGCGCAAACCATTTCGGGAAAGCCCCGGCAGAGGCGCCATAGGCGGTGAACAGCTGCTGCGACGAGGACAGCAGCGCGAACATCTGCCCGAAGCCCAGCGTCAGGATCAGCGTGTAAAGCCGCACCTCGCGTTCGGCCAGCACCTCGCGCACGCCGGCGACCAGCGTGCCGATCCGCAGCGGGCGGCGACGGTCAGGGGACAGCGTCTCGGGCTGGCGCAGGTTGACCCAGCTCATCCCGACCGTGCCGAAGGCGATGAAGGCCCAGAAAACGCCGCGCCAGTCGCTCAGCCCGATGATCACCGCGCCGACCGAGGGCGCCACGGCGGGCACCAGAATGAAGATCATCATAATGATCGAGGTGACCCGCGCCATTTCGCGCCCGGAATAGAGGTCGCGCACCAGCGCCATCGGCACGATCCGCGGTGCGGCGGCGCCCAGGCCCTGCAGCGCACGGGCGAACAGCAGGGTTTCCAGGCTGTCGGCCTGCGTGGCCAGAAAGGCCCCGATCATGTAGATCAGGATGCCCGCAGTGATCGTGCGCTTGCGCCCGAAGGCATCCGACACCGGCCCGACGATAAAGGTGCCGATCCCCATGCCCAACACGAAGGCGGTCAATACCAGCTGCGCGCGATTGACATCGCCGGGCGAGAGTTGGGCTGCGATCTCGGGCAGGGCCGGCAGCATCGCGTCAATCGAAAACGCCACCGTCGCGGTCAGCGAGGCCAGCATCGCGGTGAATTCCGGCAGGGCCAGGCGGCGCGGGGCCGGAGTGGCGGAAGAGAGGGGCTGAGTCACGGAGGGTCTTTCGAAAATTCACGCCTGAAAGGCATGCCTGCCAGCGAAAGAACCAGAGTTCGGCCTCGAAACCAAGCGCAGCTGCCGCGCAGAATCGTGGCTTTCTGTGCGCAGGCGGCGGGTGGCGTCAAGCCTGCAAGCGCTGCGCGGAACGTTCGGTCCCACCATCGGCGGCACGCGCCCGGGCCAGTTCGGCCAGCTCGTCAATCACCGTCAGCCAGAATTCGGTGCTTTGCGCGCCCTCGATCACATGCCGTTCACCCAGGATGAAGGTCGGCATCGCCCGCACGCCACGTTCGCGCGCATGCGTGTCCCGCTCCAGCACGGTGTCCCGGTCGGCATCCGAAGCCAGCAGCCGCGCGATCAACGCACGGTCGAGCCCCCAGGCGGCGCCGATCTCGGTCAAGACCTCGGGGTCACCGATATTGCGCCCTTCCTGCCAGAAGGCCCGCATCAGCGCGGCCATCACCGGCGTCTGGCAGCCCTCGATCCCGGCCCAGTGCAGCAGCCGCAGTGCGTCGATGGTGTTGGGCATCCACCCGATCGCCGCGAGGTTCAGCGTTACGCCGCTTTGCGCCGCAGCCTCCAGCACGGGCATCTGCTTTTTCGCCAATGCCTCGCGGCCGAATTTGGCGTCCAGATAGGCGTTCCGTTCCATCCCTTCGGGCGGCATGGTCGGGTTCAGCTGAAACGGATGCCAGGCCAGAACAATGCCATGATCGGGGCGCGCCTCAAGCGCGCGATCCAGCCGTGCCTTGCCGATCAGGCACCAGGGACAAACCGGATCGGCGAAGATGTCGAGTGTAATCATTACGGCCCCGTCCCAGCGTTCAATTGTAATAAATCTACCATAGCGTGTAGTTCAGTAAACGCCAGATATTCACAAATATGCTTTAAATGCCCGGAAATACATCCGTATTCGGATTTTTCAGATAGATCCGCAGGTCACTCTGCGACCGGCCAGTTTTCGCGCAGGCTGCGCCGGGCGATCTTGCCGTTGGGGTTGTGCGGCAGGGCGGGCAAGGCACGCCAGATCCGCGGCTGCTTGTAGCGGGCAAGCCGGGCTGCGGCATGTGCGGCAAGGTCGGCCTGTGTCGCGGGGCCAGTCCAGGCAAGGGCGATCACGCTGGTCTCGGCCGAGATGCGGATCTCGACCGCGGCCACCTCGCCCGCACCGGGGCAGCTGGCCATCGTGGCCTCGACTTCCAGCGGGGAAACCCGGAAACCGCCCGCGTTCATCATGTCGTCGTCGCGCCCCAGATAGGTGATCGCGCCATCGCCGACCATCGCCACGGTGTCGCCTGTGACGAACCACTCGCCGGCAAACCGTGCGGCGGTTTCCTCGGGCGCGCCCCAATAGCCCAGGAACAACCCGGGGTCGGAGCGATGCACGGCAAGCGTGCCGGGCGTGCCGCGGGGCACCGGCTGGCCTGCGTCGTCCAGCACCGCGATCCGGCGCCCGTCCTGCGGATATCCCGCCGTGCCGGGCGGCGCCGGGCGGTCTGGCGCGCCGGAAATGAAGGTCGAGCATTCCGACATCCCCAGGGCCTCGTAGATCCTGGTGCCGGTCGCCGCGTTCCAGCGGGCGCGCAGCGTGTCGGGCAGCGCCTCGCCCGCGCTGAGCCCATGGCGCAGCTTCGGCAGCGACAGCCTGTCGTGATGTTTCAGGATCTGCCGGTAAACCCCTGGTGCCGCAGCAAAAAGCGTCGCATCGAAGCGGCGCAGCAGCAGCGGCAACTGATCGGGGGTGACGCCGGCGCCGGGGATCAGGGCCGTCGCGCCAAGCGTCCATGGGTCCTTCAACCCGGTGCCCAGCGTATAGGTCCAGTTGAAGGCGCCCGCATGCAAAAGACGGTCAGCCTCGCCCAGCCCATACCAGCCCTGATGCATCATCTTGCGCGCCCAGATCGCCCGATGCGCATGCATCACCGCGCGCGGCTGCCCCGAGGTGCCGGAGGTGAAGATGATATAGGCCAGCCGGTCGGGCGGCCCCATGTCATAGGCACAGGGCGCCAGCGCCTCGAAGCTGCGCAGATCGGACTCGGGGATGATCCGGGCAGGGTGGTCGGGGTCCGCCTCGGGCAGGGCGATACCCTCTCCGGCGACAATCGCGGCGGGCGTGATCTGTGCGGCCATCTTGGTGATCTCGGCCGCGGTCAGCTGCGACGAGGTGGGCACCGGCACCAGACCTGCGGCGATGGCCCCCAGATAGGCCACCGGAAATTCCGGCGTATTGCCCAGCCGCAGCAGAACCCGGTCCCCCGGCACCAGTCCCGCGGCCAGAAAACCCGTGCCCGCGCCGCGCACGGCGGCCTCGAGCCGGGCATAGGACCAGCGTTCCGCCCCCGAGGGGCGCAGGATCTGCAGCGCCGATTTCTCGGCCAGTTCGGGCGCGCGCGCCAGCACATGCGCGGCCAGGTTGAAGCTGGCGGGCGGCGGCGGCAACGGTGCTGATGCGTGGACAGAGTTCATGGCTTTCTGCTACGTCAGGGGTCTGAGCGATGCAAGCCAGAGGCGGCCATGAGCGAAATCGAACACGCCAAAATCATTCGGATCGCGCGCGAGACCGGCGAAGAGATCACGCCCGAGCCGATCGACCTGGCGCATCGGGTGCGCGAGCTGCGCCGCGCGCGCGGCTGGACGCTGGAACAGGCGGCGGGGGCGGTGGGTCTGGCACGTTCGACGCTGTCGAAAATCGAGAACGGGCTGATGTCGCCGACCTACGAGGCGTTGAAGAAACTGGCCGAAGGGCTGGAGATTTCGGTGCCGCAACTGTTCACCCCGCCCAGCAAGGGGCAGATCACCGGACGCATGGCGGTGACCAAATCGGGCGAGGGACAGGCGCATATCACCACCACCTACGAGCACGAATTGCTGGCCGGGTCGCTGCGCGCCAAGCAGATGCTGCCCTACCGCGCCCGCATCCGCGCGCGATCGTTCGAGGAGTTCAACGGCTGGGTGCGCCACGACGGCGAGGAGTTTCTGTATGTCCTGACCGGGATCGTGCGGCTTTACACGGAATTCTACGAGCCGGTCGATCTGAAGCGCGGGGACAGCGCCTATTACGACGCGACGATGGGGCACAACCTGATTTCAATCAGCGACGAGGATGCCACCGTCTTGTGGGTGACATCGCTGGTCTGAGCCTGGGGAAGCCGGGCAGGGGGCGCTGCCCCCTCGGGCCTGCGGCCCTTTACCCCCGGGATATTTGAGCCAGAGGGAAAGGGCGTGCGCAGGCGCCTCAGCGATCGTCGCCGAAGCGGGCGTCGTCGTCGGATTCGTCTTCGCCCTCGGGCACGAATTTCGCGCTCAGCTGGATCGAGTGATTGTCGTGACGCGGGTCCATCACCACGTCCGAGGGCAATTCGCCGCGCAGCCAGTCGAGGATTTCCTCGCGCGCCTCGGCGGCGCTTTGATCGGTCAGTTCCGCGATATAGGCGATGAAGGCGCGCTGATCGCCATCGACTGCCTCGAGTTCGGTTTCGTCCGCATCGGGCCAGCGGTCCAGAATTGCGTCAGCAAATGCGGCCCAGTTTTCCTGAACATGATGCCATTTCATAGTCGTCATCCTCCCTGACGGCGCGGCCTTGCGCTGTCGGGTTCAAGTTTGCGCCTGCGCGGCGGGGTTGCAAAGCAAAATCGCGCGGCAGGGTTCGTGAAGGGTTACGCGATCAGAACCAGTTCTGAACCGTGCGGGCACCGCCTGCCACGTCTTCGCCGACACCGGCCACGGTGTTGCACCCTGCGATTGCGACCGCCAGAGCGGTCAGAAGGACCAGTTTCTTCATTGATCTGCCTCATACCACCAGACATCGGGCTGAAAGCCCGGCCAATCCCCGTATAGCGGAAGCCGGGCGGGGAAGTGAAGTTCACGAATATGTGCCAGGCGGGAAACCCGCGCATACCAGCCCGGAATGACATAACGCCCGGCCGTCAGGATCCGGTCGAGCGCCTGCACCGCGGCGGTGAAATCCGCAGGATCGCGCGCGTTCAGTATCGCCTGCACCATCGCCTCGGCGGCGGGCACGTTCATGCCCATCCAGTTGCGGCTGCCCGGTTCGGTCACGCCACGCGCGCCCCAGTAGAGCATCTGTTCGTTGCCCGGCGAGAGCGACAGCGCCAGCCCGGTCGCGCTCAGATACCAGGCCATGTCGAAATCGTAGCTGTTGGTGCGCGCCTGATATTGCGCGTCGTCGACCGAGGTCACCTGTGGGAAGATCCCCAGCCGCGACAGCGCCTCGACATAGATATCGACCACCGAAGAGGTCTCGGCCGCGCCCTGCTTGAGCAGGATCTCGAAACGGAAAGGACGGCCCTGCGCATCTTTCAGCACACCGGCGTCATCCACCTTCCAGCCCGCTTCGTTCAGCAGTTTCAGCGCCTTGCGGGTATTGGCGCGATTGAGTTCCGACCCGTCCGACACCGGCAGCGCATAGCCCTCGATCGTGCCGGGGATCAGATCGGCGGCGAAGGGCGCCAGCAGATCCGCGACCTTGCCCTCGGCCGGGCCCGGTTTCAGGCCCAGCACCGAATTGGAGAAATACGAGGTGATCCGCGGCTCGGTGCCGTTGTTCAGCGTCGCATTGATGAATTCGAAATTGAATGCCAGCGTCATCGCCTCGCGCACGCGCCAGTCGGCGAACAGCGGCTTGCGGGTGTTCATCACCAGACCGGCGATGCCCGAGGGTCGCTGATGCGGGATTTCCGATTTCACCACCGCGCCGGATTTCACCGCCGGGAAATCGTAATCGCGCGCCCATTTCGCGGCGTTGGTTTCGCGCCAGGTGTCGATTTCTCCGCCCTTGAAGGCCTCGAACACGACGCCACCGTCACCGAAGTAATCGTAGCGGATTTCATCGAAATTATGCAGGCCGCGATTGAAGCCCAGATCCTTGCCCCACCAGTCGGGATTGCGCTTCAGGCTGATGTATTTGCCCTGCTCGACACGGTCGATGACATAGGGGCCCGATCCCACCGGCACGATCTGCGTTTCATTGGCGAAATCGCGGCCCTGCCATTGCGCCTTTTGCAAGACCGGGCGCATCCCCATCAGCAGTGCCAGCTCGCGGTCGGGTTCGGCAAAGGTGAAGCGCACCGAACGCGGGCCGGTCTGTTCCATCTTCGCAACCTTGCGCCAGGCGTTCTGGTAGCGCGGATGGCCCTGGGTGCCGAGCGTCTCATAGGACCACATCACATCCTCGACGGTGACCGGCGTGCCATCGGAAAACCGCGCCTCCGGTCGCAGGGTGAATTCGACCCAACTGCGGGCCTCGTCGGTATCGACGCTTTCGGCCAGCAGACCGTAAAGCGTGAAGGGCTCGTCCATCGAGCGGCCCATCAGCGATTCGGTGACATAGGCGGAAATGCCCTGCGCGGCGCGGCCATTCAGGATCCAGGGGTTGAGCGAATCGAAACTGCCCGATTCTCCCATCCGAATCCGCCCACCCTTGGGGGCATCGGGGTTGGCATAGGGCAGATGATCGAACCCCGCGGGCAGCGCGGGGGCGCCATACATGGCAATCCCGTGCTGCGGCGCAGCCCAAGCCGCAGCGCCAAGCAAAACAGGGCCCAGAGCGAGGACAGCGCCCCGAAGAGCATGGAAAAACACCGATCCCGTCATCGCAACAATCCTTGGTTTGCCTGTCTTTTCAGACAGGAAGCTAGCGGTGCGACAGGGGGGACGCAAACTTTTCCCTTGGATGCGGGCAACGAAACGCTTATAAAGTTCTCACTGCTCGATAGGTTTCTTGCCTGTATGAAACCTGCCTCATGACTTAACGCCCGCCTTGCGCGGGCGTTTTTTTTGGCCTGCCGCCCGGGACAGGGCAAGACGCCATGCGGCATGCTCACGGTTCTTTGTTCTTCGGTCATGGATATTGCCGCGCCTTGGGCTAAGGTTGCCGCAAACGCAAACTGCAGGAGGCAGACCAAATGACGCTCAAGGGCAAGACCGCCATCATCACCGGCTCGAATTCGGGCATCGGGCTCGGGATCGCGCGCGAACTGGCAAAGGCGGGGGCGGATGTCGTGCTCAACTCCTTCACCGACCGCCCCGAGGATCACCAGCTGGCCGCCGATCTGGGTGCCGAATTCGGCGTGTCCGCGCGCTACATCAAGGCGGACATGTCGAAGGGCGATGAATGCCGCGCGCTGGTCGAACAGGCGGGCAAATGCGATATTCTGGTCAACAACGCCGGCATCCAGCATGTCGAACCGATCGACACCTTCCCCCCGGCGACCTGGGACCGGATCATCGCGATCAACCTCAGTTCCGCCTTCCATACCACGGCCGCCGCGCTGCCGATGATGCGCAAGGCGGGCTGGGGCCGGGTCATCAACATCGCCTCGGCGCATGGTCTGACCGCCTCGCCGTTCAAATCGGCCTATGTCGCGGCCAAGCACGGCGTCGTCGGGCTGACCAAGGTGACCGCACTCGAAACCGCCGAAGAGCCGATCACCTGCAACGCGATCTGCCCGGGCTATGTGCTGACGCCGCTGGTCGAGGCGCAGATCCCCGATCAGATGAAAACCCACAACATGGGCCGCGACGAGGTGATCAAGAAGGTCATGCTGGAACGCCAGCCCTCGCGCGAGTTCGCCACCACCGAACAGATGGGCGGCACCGCGGTCTTCCTGTGCTCGGACTATGCCGCGCAGATCACCGGCACCACGATCTCGGTCGACGGCGGCTGGACCGCGCTCTGAGCCGGACAGGGCAGGGGGCGCTGCCCCCCGCACCCCCCGGGATATTTGATCCAGAAAGAACGGGACACGGGCTTTGCCCTTCTTTCTGGCCGAAATATCCCGGGGGTGAGGGCCGCAAGGCCCGAGGGGGCGGCGCCCCCTTCCTTCCCATGACAGGAGTGTGACGCATGCAGGAAAGGCGCATCAATCTGGCACTGCAGGGCGGGGGCGCGCATGGCGCCTTCACCTGGGGCGTTCTGGATCGTCTGCTGGATGAAAGCTGGCTCGAATTCGCGGCGATTTCCGGCACTTCGGCGGGCGCGCTGAATGGTGCGGCCCTGAAGGCGGGGCTGGTGCGGGGCGGGCCCAAGGCCGGGCGGCGCCATGCGCGCGAAAACCTCGACTGGCTTTGGTCGCAGGTGGCCGAGGTCAACGATCTGCGGCTCGACCGCTGGGTTTCGGCGCTGTTTCCCTATCCGCAGGCCATCAACCGCTGGATCGAGGCTTTCGCCCCCGCGACCTGGATGGATCAGCTCGCGCGGATGGTCTCGCCCTATGATTCCGGGCCGTTCTACATCAACCCGCTGGAGCGGATCGTGGCGCGGTTCGAATATGAACATGTCTGCGCCGAGGCGGGGCCTGCCTTCTTCGTGTCAGCCACCAATGTGCGCACCGGCAAGATCCGGGTGTTTTCGGGCGCCGAGGTCAGCGCCGATGCGATCCTGGCCTCGGCCTGCCTGCCCAACCTGTTTCGCGCCATCGAGATCGACGATCCGACGACGGGCCGGCGCGAGGCCTTCTGGGACGGTGGCTATACCGGCAACCCGGCGCTGTTTCCCCTGTTCGAACCGCAGTTCCCGCGCGACATCGTGATCGTGAACATCAACCCCCTGCTGCGCGAGGGCGTGCCGCGCACCCCCGCCGAGATCGAGGAACGGATCAACGAGATCAGCTTCAACTCGTCGCTGCTGCGCGAGTTGCGCGCGATCAGTTTCGTGCGCCGCTTGCTGGCCGATCAACGCCTGCCCGAGGGCACGATGAAGGATGTGCTGATCCATATGGTCAGCGACGACGCGACGATGACCGATCTGGGCGCGGCATCCAAGGCGACCCCGGCCTTGGGCACGCTGAGACGGCTGAAAGAGGCGGGGCAGGCGGCGGCGGACCGCTTCCTGAGCGCGCATGGCACCGATCTGGGTCAGCGCGCCTCGGTCGATCTTGCCGCCTTGTTTTCCTGAACCTTGCCAGCGGCGAGTTTGGCGGGCTTCGGGCTGGGATAGACCAGCCCGGCCGAAATGATCAGCTTGGCGGCATCTTCGACCGACATCTCCAGATAGGTGATCTGGCTTTCGGGCACGAACAGCAGAAAGCCGGAGGTCGGGTTCGGCGTGGTCGGCAGGAAGACCGAGATCAGCGGGTCCTCCGCCGTGCCCTGCCCGGCGACCTCGCCCTTGGCGCGCGACGAGACGAAGGCGATCGCCTTCAACCCGGGTCGCGGGTATTCGACGACGCAGGCACGGTCGAATTTTGCCTCGTCCGAGGTCGAGAACACCGTTTCCGCGATCTGTTTCAGCCCGTTGTAGACCGAACGCACCACCGGCATGCGGTCGACCAGATGTTCGCCCCATCGGATCAGCGAGCGCCCGATCAGCCCTTTGGCCAGCCAGCCCACGATCACCGTGAAGATCAGAAAGATCAGCACGCCGATGCCGCGCAGATTGATGCCGATGTAATGTTCTGGGCGGTATTGCGCGGGGATCAGCGGCAAAACCCAGCTGTCGACCCAGCCCGCAACCGTCCACATCAGCCAGATCGTCAGCCCGATCGGGGCGATCACCACCAACCCGGTCAGAAACGAGGCACGCAACCCGGCAAAGCGGCTTTTGCGGCGGGAGGGCTCATGCGGGGGAATGGTCATGTTGGAAGGGTCCTGTGCGGTCTGCCCGATAGGTAGGCGCAGCGGACCCCCGCCGCAATGGGGGCGCTAACGTTGCGCCACGATTTCTGCCGCGATGCGGCTGGCAAGCCGCGCATTGTTCAGAACGAGGGCGATATTGGCCGCAAGCGAGCGGCCGCCGGTCAGTTCGAAAATCCGCGCCAGCAGGAAAGGCGTCACCGCCTTGGCGGCAATGCCCTGTGCGGTAGCCTCGGCCAGGGCGGTTTCGATCAGCGGGGTGATCTCGGCGCGCGGGATCTCGGCCTCGGGCGGGATCGGGTTGGCGATCAGCTGCCCGCCGGGCAGACCCAGACGCGCGCGCATCAGATGCGCCGCCGCGATCTCGGCCGGGGTATCGGCGCGCAGCGGCGCGCGCAGACCGGAACTGCGCGACCAGAAGGCAGGCAGATCGTTCTGGCCATAGGCGATGACCGGCACGCCGTTGGTTTCCAGAACTTCCAGAGTTTTCGGAAGATCCAGAATTGCCTTGGCGCCCGCCGCAACGACCGTGACCGCGGTCTGCCCCAGTTCTGCCAGATCGGCGGAAATGTCGAATGTGTCCTCGGCGCCGCGATGCACGCCGCCAATGCCGCCCGTGGCGAAAACCGCGATGCCCGCCAGCTGCGCGCAGATCATCGTGGCGGCAACCGTGGTGGCGCCCACACCGTTGTTGGCCAGACAGACCGCCAGATCCGCACGGCTCAGCTTCATCACGTCTTGCGCCTGTGCCAGCCGCTCCAGCTCTGCCTCGGTCAGGCCGACATGGATATGCCCGCCCATCACCGCGATGGTGGCTGGCACGGCGCCTGCGGCGCGCACCTCGGCCTCGACCGCGCGGGCGGTTTCAAGGTTCTGCGGGAAGGGCATGCCATGGGTGATGATCGTCGATTCCAGCGCGACGACCGGGCGGCCTGCGTCCAGCGCGGCACGGACTTCGGGGGCATAGGTGAGGGGGGCGGTCATGTGGCCATATCTCCTGAAACGTAGCGGGCGGCGGCGCGCAGCGCGCGGGCCAGGGCTTCGGCGCGGGGTGCGCCTTCGCGTTCGGCGACGATATGCGCCGCCATGAAGGTATCGCCCGCGCCGGTCACACGGGTCACCAGCACGGGGGGCGGGGCCTCGATCAGCACGATCATCTGGCCACCTTCGCGCGCGGCATCGGCAGCAGGCCTGCCGCCATCGGTCACCAGGACGCGCTGCGCACCACGCGCCAGCAGACCCTCGGCCGCGCTCGGCGCATCGGGGAAATCGCGCTGACACAGGATGCCCGCCTCTTCGAGATTGACGTAAAGCGTCGCGCGGGGATGGGCCAGCAGGGGGGCCAGACGTTCGGCCTTGCCGGGGCTGGCGGGCGCCACCCGCAGATCGGCCTGCGCAAACATCGGCGCCGCCGCGATCTGCGCCAGCAGCGATTGCGTCAGATTGCCGTCAAGCGCCACCAGCCCGGCCCAGGGCGCGCCCGCATCGGCCAGCCGCCCGTCGGCCAGCGGCCGCAGGATCTTGTCGCCCGCGGATTCCAGCGAATGCGCATCGGCAATGGCCGCCACCAGACCGTTCGCGCCCTCGATCGCCATGTAGCGATCAGTCGGCAGATCGTCCGAGCGGTAGACATGCGCGCAGTCGATACCCAGCATCTCGGCCTCGGCGATCAGATCGGCCCCCTGGCTGTCGCGCCCGATCGCGGTCAACAGAGCCGGGCGCAGCCCGAAGCGCGTCAGCGTCATCGCGATATTCATCGCAACGCCCCCGGGGATGCGGGTGATCCGCCCCGCCACATCCGACCCCGCACGCATATGCACCGGCGCGCGGCCGATGATGTCCCACAGCGCCGATCCGATGCACAGAATATCAGGTGTCTTGTCCATGCCCCTTGGTGCCCCGCCTTCGGCCCGTGCGCAAGAGCGCAGAGCGGGCAGGGGGGCGCCGCCCCCCTCTGGCTACGCCATTCACCCCCCGGGATATTTGTGCCAAAGAGAAAGCTGCGATCTTCTTTCTGGCCCCAATATCCCCGCCGGAGGCATCCGACCGCTGCCAAAATGGCATCCGGGGCTTGCAAGGGCGCGAAAACCCGGCTAAAGGGCGCGCACTTCACAGGCGGAGGCGGGCCCTCGGGGGAGACATCCCTGAACGGTCCACCGGTTGGGCGCATGCCCTTGACCCTCCGCTCAGGCGTAAACCGGAAAAGGACCAATAGAATGGCGCTTCCCGAATTCACGATGCGTCAGCTGCTTGAAGCTGGCGTTCACTACGGCCACCAGACGCAACGCTGGAACCCCCGCATGGGCGAGTTCATCTATGGCGAGCGTAACGGCATCCACATCCTCGACCTGACGCAGACCGTTCCGATGCTGGACGCGGCGCTGAAGGTCGTGCGCGACACCGTCGCGAAGAACGGCCGCGTGCTGTTCGTCGGCACCAAGCGTCAGGCTTCGAAAGCCGTCGCGGACGCCGCTGAAAAATGCGCGCAATACTACATGAACCACCGCTGGCTGGGTGGCACGCTGACCAACTGGAAAACCGTGTCGCAGTCGATCGCGCGTCTCAAGCACATCGACGAAGTCATGGCTTCGGGCGCCGAAGGCCTGACCAAGAAAGAGCGTCTCCACATGGAACGCGAGCAGGCCAAACTGCAAGCCTCGCTCGGCGGCATCCGTGAAATGGGCGGCCTGCCGGACCTGCTGTTCATCATCGACGTGAACAAGGAAGACCTGGCGATCCTGGAAGCCCAGAAACTGGGTATCCCGGTCGTGGCCGTGGTCGACACCAACTGCTCGCCCAAGGGCGTGGACTACATCATCCCGGGCAACGACGACGCGGCCCGTGCGATCGCGCTCTATTGCGACCTGGTCTCGCGCGCGGCGCTGGACGGCATGACCGCGCAGATGGGCGCGGCGGGTGTGGACCTTGGCGCGCTGGAAGAAGCGCCGGTCGAGGAAGCCACCGAAGAGGCCGAGGCCTGATCTTGACGGGGGCTCGCACTGCGGGCCCCCGATTGCGTGGGACGGTGCGACCGTCACACCACTGACACGGGGCGGGGATACCCCGCCTGCGACATTCCAATTCGAGGAGAGCCCAGATGGCGATCACCGCTGCTATGGTGAAGGAACTGCGCGAGTCGACCGGCGCAGGCATGATGGACGCGAAAAAAGCGCTGACCGAAAACGACGGCAACATGGAAGCCGCCGTCGACTGGCTGCGCACCAAGGGTCTGGCGAAAGCCGCCAAGAAAGCCGACCGTGTGGCCGCCGAAGGTCTGGTGGGTGTGGCTGTGACCGACGGGCGTGGCGTCGCGGTCGAGCTGAACTCGGAAACCGACTTCGTGGCCAAGAACGCCGACTTCCAGAACCTCGTGCGCGAGATTTCGAAAGTCGCGCTGGAAACCGGCGAGTCGATCGAAGTGTTGAAAGCGGCGCATCTGAACGGCACCCCGGTCGAGGAAGTGCTGACCAACGCGATCGCCCGTATCGGCGAGAATATGACCCTGCGTCGCATGCACGTTCTGGAAGGCGACACTGTCGTGTCCTACGTCCATAACGCGGCGGCCGAAGGCATGGGCAAGATCGGCGTTCTGGTCGCGGTGAAGGGCCCGGCCGACAAGGCGCAGGAAATCGGCAAGCAATTCGCCATGCACATCGCCGCCACCGCGCCGCTGTCGCTGTCGGAAGCGACCCTGGACCCGGCGCTGATCGAGCGCGAGCTGCAGGTGCAGACCGCCAAGGCGCTGGAAGAGAACGCCGCCTCGGCCAAGCCGAAGCCCGACGCCGTGATCCACAACAACATCATCCCGGGCCGGATGAAGAAATTCCTTGCCGAGAACACGCTGCTCGGTCAGGCATTCGTCATCAACCCCGACGTGACCGTGGAACAGGCCGCGAAAGACGCTGGCGTTGAAATCACCGGCTATGCCCGCGTCGCCGTTGGCGAAGGCATCGAGAAAAAAGAAGAAGATTTCGCCGCCGAGGTCGCCAAGACCCTGCAGGGCAGCTGATCGCTTCTTCGATCGCAAGATCTGCAAACGCCGTCCCGTCCGGGGCGGCGTTTTGCTTTTGGGCCGGTGCGCAGATCAAATATCTGCGGTGCGCCGAAGGCACACCGCAGACACTGATACAAGGAATGATCGTAAAAAGGTCACGACCCAAACATGCGAAAATGCGCCGTCGGGCCGTATCCGGTTTCCCGGAAAAGAGGGGCAGACCCGTGACCAAAAACCCACGACTGACCGTCTTCTGTTCCTGGCCAAAGCCACCACTCTTGGAACGAGGCCATAAGACCGAATTTCCGATGCCGCGCCTAGTCCGGTATCCCTGACCTTGCGTCAGTTATTTTGCGGGCGCAGCATGCGTCTTCAGTGAGCCTGCGTGCCGGGGCCGGGGGCGGACAGGAAAATCTGTTTCTGCACCGAGGCCTTCAGCACCGCTTGCGCCGTCGTGTCCACATCCA
Source organism: Paenirhodobacter sp. CAU 1674 (assembly GCF_029222945.1). Classification (NCBI taxonomy): domain Bacteria; kingdom Pseudomonadati; phylum Pseudomonadota; class Alphaproteobacteria; order Rhodobacterales; genus Paenirhodobacter; species Paenirhodobacter sp. CAU 1674. Next base: position 45,565 of record NZ_JARHUH010000009.1, read on the forward strand.
GCGCCTCGCGGGCCAGACGCAGATGCTTTTCGACCGTCGCCACCGTCAGGCCCATGATCAGCGCGATATCGGCGGTCGTCTTGCCGTCGGCCACCCATTCCAGAACCTCGCGCTGACGCGCCGTCAGGGGGCGGCGTGCAGTCGCGAAGGGCATCGAAGAGATCCGCAGATGGGTGATCGTGTTGATCACCATCAGTTCGCGGTGGTGCTCTTCCCAGATTTCGTCGACGTCATGCTGGCGCAGCCCGACCCTGGCACAAAGCCCAATGCCGCCCTTGCTGCGCACGTTGCGGTCGGGGAAAGAGATCGAGACGCCCGCCCGCACACCGTAGCGCAGGTTGAAGTCGATCACGCGTTGCTCTGCCGCCGTCATCCTGCCTGCGGCCAGTTCCCGTTCGATCCAGCGCCACGAACAGGCGCCGACATTCTGGGCGGCCCATTTCACCATCGGCGCGTCGTTGAACAATCCGCCACCGATGAACTGCTCCAGATAGGCGTCGTCATGGTTCGACAGAACCAGCGTGTCTTCCAGGCTGCCAAACCCATTGCCGGTGCGGAACCGCGTGAAGGCATAGAATAGCCGGTCGAATCCGAAGTCCGCCATCCGCGCACAGTGCAAGGCCCAGATCTGGTCAATTTCGTGCAAATTCAACAGCTTTTCGAGGTGATCCAGCATCGCGCCCTCATGCAACAAGCAGCGGCACCAGAATGGGGGACCGCTCCTCCAACGGTTGTTTTGCACGCATCGCGCGTGTCAATCAAGCATTTGTGAAGCATCGGGGGCAGGGTTGTCCTGCGTGACGCTACGACGCGTCAGCGCGCCGTCTCGCAGCGGGCCTGACCGAGGGTCTCGCGCGTCAGCTCCGGGGCCAGGGCACTGAGCGCATCGAAATGGGTCAGCCAGACCTGCCCGCCCAGATGGGTCAGCAGGTCCGAACGCACGAGGCGGTCCATCACCGGACCCTTGACCTCGGACAGGTGCAACCGGACGCCGGCATCCTTGAGCTGGGCATTCACCGCCTCCAGCGCCTCCAGCGCCGAGGTGTCGATGAAATTCACCGCCGGGCAGTTCAGCACGACATGGCGGATCGCCGGATCGGCGGCGACATGGCCGTAAATCGTGTCTTCCAGAAACCGCGCATTCGGGAACCACAGGCTTTCGTCCACCCGGATCGACAGCACCTCGGGGGCCAGCACAACACGGTGGCGGCGTTCATTGCGGAAATGCTCGGTCCCCGGCACCTGGCCCATCACCGCATAGTGCGGGCGCGAGCTGCGCCACAGATGCAGCAGGATCGACAGCCCGACGCCCGCCGAAATGCCGGTTTCAACCCCCATCGTCAGCGTCACCAGGATCGTGACCACCATCGCCGCCGCATCGCCCGGGCTGTAAGAGAAGGTGCGCCGGATCGCCCCCAGATCGACCAGCGTCAGCACCGCAACCACGATCGTGGCGGCCAGTGTCGCCTGAGGCAGGTAATAGAGCGCGGGCGTCAGCAGCAGCGTCGCCAGCGCCATGCCGATCGCCGTGAATGCGCCCGCCGCCGGGGTTGCCGCCCCCGCATCGAAATTCACGACCGAACGCGCAAAGCCCCCCGTCACCGGAAACCCGCCCGACAGCGCCGAAGACAGGTTGGCACCGCCAAGCGCCACCAGTTCCTGATCCGGGTCGATCCGCTGGCGGCGTTTCGCGGCCAGTGTCTGCGCGACCGAGATCGTCTCGACATAGCCCACGATGGAAATCAGCAGGGCAGGCATGGCCAGCTGCCCCCAGAGCGCCAGATCGAACGGCGGCAGCGAGGGTACCGGCAGGCCCTGCGGTACGGCGCCCACGACCTTGACGCCATGCTCCTGAAGCCCGAGCGCCCAGGTGACGACGATCGTCACGATGACCGCCACCACAGGGGCCGTGCGCACCAGCAGCGCGGCCAGGCGCGGCTTGACCCCGCGCGCCTCAAGAACGGGTTTCAACCCCTTGCGCGACCAGAACAAAAACCCGGTCGCGAAAATCGCGATCACGACCGTGGGCAGGTTGATCTCGGTCAGGTGACCGGCCAGACCGGACAGGATGTCGGGCAGGGTCTTGCCCCCGGCCGACACCCCCAGAAGGTGCTTGATCTGGCTGGCGGCGATCAGGATGCCAGAGGCCGAGATGAAGCCCGAAATCACCGGATGGCTGAGGAAGGAGGCGATGAAGCCCAGTCGCAGCAAGCCCATCGCCAGCAGCATCGCCCCCGACAGGAAGGCCAGTGCGATCGCCGCGCCTAGGTATTCCGGCGTGCCTTTGGCGGCGATCTCGCCCACCGCCGCGGCGGTCATCAACGAGGCCACCGCCACCGGCCCGACGGCCAGCGCCCGCGAGGTGCCCAGAAGCGTGTAAATCAGCAACGGGGCAATCGAGGCGTAAAGCCCGACCTCCGCCGGCAGCCCGGCCAGCAGCGCATAGGCCAGCGACTGCGGGATCAGCATGATCGTCACGATGATCGCGGCGACCAGATCAGCTTCAAGCGTAGCGCGCGTATAGTCGCGCCCCCATGTAAGGATCGGAAAATATCGTTTTATCATGGGGTATTACGCGGCATTCTTTCAGTTGTTTTCAGCGTGCTGCTGCAGCAGCGGCACCAGACCCGTGTGGTCATATCCGGCAGCGGCGGCGGCGCCCACGATGGCCGGAATCGGCTGTTGCTGGCCCGCCTGCCACATCGCCCACAGGTGCGAACTGCGCGTGCCGGAACGGCAATAGGCCAGAACCGGGCCTTCGGCCTCGGCCATGACCCCCTCGAAACCGGCCACCAGTTCGGGGGTCAGGGCGCCGGGGAAATAGGGCAGGTGGTGATAGGCCATGCCCGCCGCAGCGGCCGCAGCGGCCATGGCCGCGCTGTCGATCTGGTCATCCACCTCGGTATCGGGGCGGTTGTTGATCAGGGTGCGATAACCCAGGGCCGCAGCCTGCGCGACGTCTTCTGGGGTGATCTGCGGCGCAACCGCAAAATCCGGCGTAATCTGCCGCAAATCCATGTCAGTCTCCCTTGGCCCGGTTCTCCCTCGGGCGGTATTGCCAGCTCAGAGGCCGTTGACCGGCACCTTCAGATAGGTCCGCCCGTCGTCTTCGGGGGGCGGCATCTGGCCTGCGCGCATGTTGACCTGCAGAGAGGGGATGATCAAGCGGGGCATTGCCAGGGTGGCATCACGTTCGGTGCGCATCTTGACGAATTCTTCGGCCGATTTTCCGGCGCCGACGTGGATATTGCGGGCCTTTTCCTCGGCCACAGTGGTTTCCCAGGCGTATTCGTCGCGACCGGGCGCCTTGTAGTCATGCGCCACGAAGATCCTCGTCTCATCGGGCAACGCCAGGATTTTCTGGATCGAGGCATAAAGCGCCTCGGCCGAGCCGCCCGGGAAATCGCAGCGCGCGGTGCCGAAGTCGGGCATGAACAGCGTATCGCCCACGAAGGCCGCATCGCCGATCACATAGGTCAGACAGGCGGGGGTATGACCGGGCGTGTGCAGCACATGCCCCTTCAGCGCGCCGATCTCGAAGGTGTCGCCCTCGACGAACAGCTTGTCGAACTGGCTGCCGTCGCGCTGGAACTCGGTGCCTTCGTTGAAGATCTTGCCGAAGGTGTCCTGCACCACCTTGATCCGGTCGCCGATGCCGATCTTGCCACCCAGGCGCTGCTGGATATAGGGGGCGGCACTCAGGTGGTCGGCATGCACATGGGTTTCCAGAATCCATTGCACATCAAGGCCTTGATCGCGGATATAGGCGATCACCGCATCGGCCGACCGGGTATCGGTGCGCCCCGAGGCATAGTCGAAATCCAGAACGCTGTCGACCACGGCACAGGCGGTGCTGGTCGGGTCCTTGACCACGAAAGTCACGGTGAAGGTGGCCTCGTCGAAGAAGGCTTTGACCTCGGGGATCACGATCTCGGGGCTCGGCATGGCAGTCTCCGTCTTTTGCGTCTGTGTCCAGATATGGGGTATCGCGCGCAGGGATCAATCCGGTTGCGCTGCGACGCTCAGTCCCAGGGGAATTGCGTGACGATCCCGCCCAGCATGGCGAAATCGGAAAAGGCGATGGCATGGGGCAGTTCGGCCACCGGGGTTTTGCGGTAGCCCTCGGTGAACAGGGCGAAGGGCAGGCCCGCGGCCTGCGCGGTCTGGGCGTCGACCTCGCTGTCACCGACATAGAGCGCCCGGCCATCCCCCAGATCCCAAAGCGCGCGCAGCAACGGCTGCGGGTCGGGTTTGCGGGCCGGCAGGCTGTCGCCGCCGATCACCGTGTCGAACAGATCCTCCATGGCGAAGTGGCGCAGCACGGCGACCGTGGGGCCGATCGGCTTGTTGGTGCACAGGCCCAGCTGATGCCCCGCCGCCTTCAGCGCGTCGAGCGTTTCGCGCACCCCGGGATACAGCGCGGTCAGGGTCACCGCCTCTTCATAGCGGGCGGTGAAATCGGCCACCATGCGGGCATGCAGCGGCCCGGCCGGGTCGGCCTCGGAGGCCTGCAGCAGGCAATGCACCAGATGCGGCACGCCACGCCCGATGAAGCTGCGGATCTGCGGCAAGGTCAGCGGTGCGAAGCCATGCTCGGCCAACACCGCGTTCGAGGCCGCATGAATATCGGGGGCGGAATCGATCAGCGTGCCGTCGAGGTCGAAAATCACCGCGCAGGGGCGCATCAGCTGTCCTTCCATTTGATCGAACAACCCATCGAGGGGGTCTGCTCTGTCGGGCCGCGGCCGGTTTCGGCCACTTGCAACATCGCCTCGTACAATTCACGCCGGGCGTCCACAGGCCCCGGATTGCGCCCCGAGGCGTCCAGCCGTCCACGGTATTGCAGCCCGTCCGTGGCGTCGAAGCCGAAGAAATCCGGAGTGCAGACCGCCCCGTAAGCCTTTGCTACCTCTTGCGTTTCGTCAAACAGGTAAGGGAAGGCGAAGCCGCGCTCCTTGGACAGGCGCACCATGTTGATGAAATCGTCCTGCGGATAGGCCGTCACGTCGTTCGAGGAAATCGCCGCCACCCCGATGCCCTGCGCCCGCAACGCCTCGGCGTCGCGTTGCAACCGGTCCAGGATTGCCTGCACATAGGGGCAGTGGTTGCAGATGAACATGATCAGCGTGCCCTTCGGCCCGCGGATGTCATCGAGCGACCAGATCTTGCCATCGGTACCGCCCAGCCAGAAACCGGGCGCCTTCCAGCCAAAATCGCAAACCGGGGGGGTGACGGCCATGTTCTCTCCTATTCGAATTCCATTTCGGAATAGACGACGCCCGCGTTCTTGGTCGCAAGCTCCTCGTAGGTATCCAGATGCGCATAGGGCGTCTGGTCGACGTAATAGGCGCCCGCCAGATCGCCGCCCGCCTCGATATGCTCGGCGATCTTGCCGCGCAAATAGACAAGGTAATCATGGGTGTAGCGGGTGACCTGTGCCAGATTGGTCGGATGACCATGGCCCGGGATCACATAGGTCGGCGCGAGGGGGACGAATTTCGTCTCCCAGGTCTCGATCCAGCAGCTGGTGCAGGTGCCCTCGAAAATCGGCGGCATGCGTTCGTGAAAGGCGATGTCACCCGCGATCATGAAGCCTTGTTTCGGTAGCCAGACCTGGGTGTCGCCGGGGCTGTGCGCGGGGCCCAGATGCATCACATGGATGTCGAAGTCGCCCATGGTGATGACGCGCTCGTCCTCGAAGGTCTCGGTCGGGCCCATCGGGTCGGTGCCCTCGGCGTTTTCCTTGGCATAGCCCTTCAGCGCGGTCCAGGCGCCGGCCATCGAATGTTCGAACTCGGCTGCGGCCTCGACATGGGCCAGCACCGGCACGCCCTGTTCGATCCAGTAATTATTGCCCAGCATTGCATGGCCCTGACCGTTTTCATTGATCACCAGCTTCACCGGCTGATCGGTCACGGCCTTGATTTCATCATGCAGCGCGCGCGCCAGCAGATACGAGGCGCCAGAGTTCACGACAACCACGCCATCGCCCGTAACAATGAACGACAAGTTGTTGTTATGACCGGCATTTTCATAGGTCGGCGGCGCGGTGGCGCCGATTGCCGAAAACACCCCGGGGATCACCTCGTAGGGTTTGGAATACAGCACCGATTGCGGGTATTGATCGGGAATGTCTTCGGAGGCGAACGCCGGGAAAGCCAGTGCAGGAATGGCCATTAAAGCACTGAAAAGAGGCATATACTTCATGTCACACCTCGGTCGCGAAGCGGAAGGCCGCGCCGTCGCGTTCGACCCGCCCGATGCCGCCTTCGGGCAGGTGATAGCCGATCATCGGCATCTGCGCGTCGGCCAGCTGATTGAGCAGCCCGAGCCGGGTCTGCGCGCCCATCTCGGCATCCTGATCGGACCCCGAGGCCCAGAGCGGCTCGGCAAAGGCCAGGTGGTTGTTGCCGATCGCGTCACCCACCACCATGCAGGCCGAATTGCCCTGGCGGACCTCGAAGGCCATATGGCCCGGGGTGTGGCCGTGGCTTGCACGCGCCCCGACACCGGGAAGAATTTCCTCGCCATCCCCAAAGGTTACGATGCGATCTTCCAGCATGGACATGCGCCGCAGCGCCCCGGCGGCAAAGGTCTTGCGGCCCTCGTCGATGGTGTTCTGCGTTTCGGGGTCGATCCAGAAATCCCACTCGGCCTTGCCCATCATATGCTGGGCATTGGCAAAGATCGGCTCGTCGAATTCGTCCAGTACGCCCCACAGATGATCGGGGTGGGCATGGGTGAAGACGACATGCGTGATCTCATCCGCCGAAACACCAAGCGCATCCAGCGCCTCGTGCAGTTTGCCGGCGGTCGGCATGAAATCGGGGCCGGCGCCCACGTCGAACAGCACGGTGTTGGTGCCATCGCGATACAGCGTGACATTGCAGGGCGGCTCGACCTGCGGGCCGGTGATGCCATAGCGCGCCATCACCTCGGCCGCGCCCGGATGATCGGTGACAAACCCCATCGGTAGCACCAGATTTCCGTCAGACAGGGTGTCGAGCGTGGCGCTGCCCAGGGTCATCGTCTGGGCAGCGAAGCTGCGCAGGGGCAGCAGGGCGGTGGCGCCCGCCGCAGCCCCCATCCGCAGGATCGTCCGTCGCGTGAAGATCATAGCCAGTCCTCCCTTACTGGTATTCATTCATGCGAATATGAACGAGGCCGCGCCCCGGGGCAAGCGTTCAGCGCGCCGCTTCGGCCGCCGCCCGGATCGCCGCGATATTGGCGCCGTAGACCTCGGGGGTGTTGACCGAGCCGCCCTTGAACACGGCAGACCCCGCAACCAGAACATCGGCCCCGGCCGCCGCGACCAGCGGCGCGGTTTCGGTGGTCACGCCGCCGTCGATCTGAATATGGATCGGACGATCGCCGATCATCTGGCGCAGGCGACGGGTCTTTTCCACGCCGGAGTGGATGAATTTCTGCCCGCCGAAGCCCGGGTTCACCGTCATAATCAGCACCATGTCGACCAGATCCAGAACATGTTCGATGCTGTCCAGCGGCGTGCCCGGGTTCAGGCTGACACCGGCCATTTTTCCTGTCGCCTTAATGGCTTGCAGGGTGCGGTGAATGTGCGGGCCGGCCTCGACATGGGCCGTGATCATATCGGCGCCCGCCTCGGCATAGGCCTCGATATAGGGGTCGACCGGCGCGATCATCAGGTGTACGTCCATGAAGGTTTTCACATGCGGGCGGAACGCCGCGACCGCGGGCGGGCCGAAGGTCAGGTTCGGCACGAAATGGCCGTCCATCACATCGACATGCACCCAATCGGCGCCCTGCGATTCGATAGCCCTGATCTCGGCGCCGAAATTGGCGAAATCGGCGCTGAGGATCGACGGCGCGATCTTGATGGAACGGTCAAACTCGGTCATGGGCGCATCCTCCAGAGGGGCAGGGGTGGCGGGCAATTCTGCCCGCCAATCAGTCAGTTATGCGGCGGAGTTGATCCGCAGTTTCTCGCGCCAGCCGGGATAGAGCTTGTCCGCATCGGCCGGGAAGCTTTCAAACGCGCGGGCGAATTCCTTGTGATCCTTGGCGAATTCCACGGGATCTGCCCCTTCTTTCCAACATTGCTCGGCCTGACGCAAGCTGGTTGCCCCAGCCGCCGCCCCGTCGATATGGCCAAACGAGCCGCCACCCGCCGTCATCACCAAGTTCGAATGCCCCAGATTGGCAAAGAAGCCCGGCATCCGCAGCGCGTTCATGCCCCCCGAGATGATCGGCGTCGTGGGCGCCATCCCGTGCCAGTCCTGATGGAAATAGGGGCCCTGCGCGGAATCGTCGGTGATCATATAGGCCATCAGCTTGTCGGCGGCCTCGCCCTCCATCTTGCCAAAGCCCATCGTGCCGGTGTGAATGCCGCTGGCACCCTGCATCCGCGCCATTTTCGACAGCACGAAGGCCGTGTAGCCGCGCATCGACTGCGGGCTGGTCACCGCGCCATGGCCTGCACGGTGATAGTGCAGGTATTGCCGCGGGAAGCGGCGGCGCGCGGTGGTGATGGCGGCGGGGCCGGTGACATAGCCATCGACCAGAAAGGCCACATGTTCGGCATTCTCGGCGAAGGTTTCCAAGATGAACTCGCCGCGCGCGATCATCTCGAACGGGTCGTCGGCGGTGATATTGGCCGAGAACAGTTTTGCCTGCCCGGTCTTGTCCTGAGCGCGTTTCATCGCATCGGCCACCAGCCGGATGGTTTCCTTCATCGGCGCGAAGATCTGGTTGCCCTGCGGCTCGTCATTCTTGATGAAATCGCCGCCCAGCCAGAAATCATAGCAGGCATCGGCAAAGGGTTTCGGACGCAGGCCCAGCTTCGGCTTGATGATCGTGCCGACGATGAAGCCGCCATCGACATGCGGGCGGCCCAGCACGCGCCACAGATCCGAAATCGTGGTGGAGGGCCCGTCAAACAGCCGCAGCAACGCGGGCGGCACCCAGAAATCGTGCATCTTGGCATATTCGACATCGCCCATGCCCTGATTGTTGCCGATGGCCAGGGTCAGGAACGAGCAGATCATCGCGCGCCCGTCGGTGATGTTTCTGTCAAATAGATCAATCGGATAGGCGATCTTCATCAGTTCGCGGTCCGGGTCGATCTCGTAGACCAGCGCGTCGACGCCGCGGGTGAAATCGTCGGTGGTCGAGACTTCGACATTGGTCCCGGTCGAGCTTTCTGCGGCGAAATGCGCGGCGGTTTCCAGATAGCCGTAACCGGCCTTCGGGCGCATGATATAGGCGACGAGCACATGGCGCCCGGCGGCGATCAGATCCTCTTCACGCAGGTCGAGGCGGGCGTAACGGTTCGATTGGTCCATCTTTCTCTCCTGTTCAGGCTGGGGTCAGGCGGTTTTCGGGTCGAGCGCGCCACTGGCATAGCGCCGCGCCATCTCGTCTTGCGGGATCACCTTGATCCGGCTGGCATGCCCCGCGGTGCCGAAGGCCTCGAGCCGGTCGCGGCACAGATCGCGCATCGCATCCATCGCGGGTTTGAGGAATTTGCGCGGGTCGAATTCGGCGGGGCTTTGCTGTGCGATGCGCCGGAACTGGCCGGTCATCGCCATCCGGCAATCGGTGTCGATATTGACTTTGCGCACCCCCATCTTGATACCGCGCACGATTTCCTCGACCGGCACCCCGAAGGTTTGCGGCATGGCGCCGCCGAACTCATTGATGATGTCCTGCAATTCCTGCGGGACGCTGGACGATCCGTGCATCACCAGATGGGTGCCGGGCAGGCGCGCGTGGATCGCCTCGATCACGCCCATGGCCAGGATTTCGCCATCGGGTTTGCGGCTGAACTTGTAGGCCCCGTGCGAGGTGCCACAGGCGATGGCCAGCGCATCGACCTTGGTCGCGCGCACGAAGTCGACTGCCTGGTCGGGGTCGGTCAGCAGCTGGCTGTGGTCAAGCTTGCCGACTGCGCCATGGCCATCTTCGGCCTCGGACTCGCCGGTTTCAAGACTGCCCAGAACCCCCAGTTCGCCCTCGACCGAGGCCCCGACCCAATGCGCCATCCGCGCGACGCGTTCAGTAATTTCCACGTTATATTCATAGCTTGCAGGGGTTTTTGCATCCGCTTCCAGGCTGCCATCCATCATCACGCTGGTGAATCCATGACGGATTGCCGACAGGCAGGTCGCCTCGTCATTGCCGTGATCCTGATGCATGCAGATCGGAATGTCGGGGTAGATCGTCGCCAGCGCCTCGATCATCTTCGACAGCATGATGTCATTGGCATAGCTGCGCGCCCCGCGGCTGGCCTGAATGATGACCGGCGCGTCCACGGCCTTCGCGGCCTCCAGGATCGCCAGGCCCTGTTCCATGTTGTTGATGTTGAACGCGGGCACGGCATAATCGTTTTCGGCCGCGTGATCCAACAGTTGTCTGAGCGTTATCAAGGCCATATCGGTTCCTCCCGAGATTTCAGATCAACTTCCCCATCGCCACGGCGGTATCCGCCATGCGGTTGGAAAAGCCCCATTCGTTGTCATACCAGCTGAGAATCCGCACCATCCGGCCCTCCATCACCTTGGTCTGGTCCATATGGAAGACAGAGGAATGAGGATCGTGATTGAAGTCACTGGAAACATTAGGTTTGTCGGTGAAGCCAAGGATGCCGTGCAGCGGGCCTTCGGCGGCTGTGCGGATCGCATCGTTGACCTCGGCCACGGTGGTATCGCGCGCCGCCTCGAACACCAGATCGACGACCGAGACATTCGGCGTGGGCACCCGGATCGACACCCCGTCGAGCCGCCCCTGCAGCTGTGGCAGCACCAGCCCCACGGCCTTTGCAGCCCCGGTCGAGGTGGGGATCATACTCAGCGCGGCGGCGCGGGCGCGATACAGATCCTTGTGCATCGTATCCAGCGTCGGCTGATCGCCGGTATAGCTGTGGATCGTGGTCATGAAGCCCTTGGCGATGCCGATCGCATCATTCAGAACCTTGGCCACCGGGCTCAGGCAATTGGTGGTGCAACTGGCGTTCGACACGATCACATCATCGGCGGTCAACTGATCGTGGTTCACCCCGTAAACAATTGTCTTGTCTGCATTATCGGCCGGGGCAGAGACCAGAACCCGGCGCGATCCGTTGGCCAGATGCAGCGCGGCCTTGTCGCGGGCGGTGAAAATTCCGGTGCATTCCAGCGCGACATCGACATCGCCCCAGGGCAGTTCGGCCGGATCGCGCAGCGCGGTGACCCGGATCGGCCCGCGCCCCGCGTCGATCCAGTCTGCGCCGGCGGTCACCGTTCCCGGAAACCGGCCATGAACGGAATCGAATTGCAGCAGATGCGCATTGGTCCCGACCGGGCCCAGATCGTTGATCGCGACGACCTCGATATCGGTGCGGCCCGATTCAATGATGGCGCGAAGCACATTTCTCCCGATACGGCCGAAGCCGTTTATCGCAACTTTCACTGTCATCGTCTTTCCTCAGATCAAGGATTTCGCTTCGGAAGCAATCGCTTCTACCGTGATATTGAAGTTCTGATAAAGCTGCGGGGCAGGGGCCGAGGCACCGAAACCGGTCATCCCGACGAAACCATCCCGCGGGCCAAGGAACAGATCCCAGCCCTGGCGCAGCGCGGCCTCGATACCGACGCGCGGCACATCGCCCAGCACAGCATCCACATAGGGGCGCGGTTGCGCGGCAAAGGCCTCGAAACAGGGGGCCGAAACCACCGCCGCGCGGATACCTTCGGCAGCCAGCCGATCCGCGGCCTGCAGCGCCAGCGTCACTTCGGAGCCGGTCGCGATCAGCGTGACCTGCCGGTCCTCGACCTCGCGCAGGACATAAGCGCCGCGTGCGGTCAGGTTTTCCAGCTGCTGTTCCCGCCGCACGGTCGGAAGGTTTTGCCGGGACAGCACCAACATCACCGGCTTGTCTTTTGATTTCATGGCAATTTCCCAGGCTTCCGCAGTCTCGACCGCATCCGCCGGGCGGATCACCCAAAGGTTGGGAATGGCGCGCAGGCTGGCCAGATGTTCGACGGGCTGATGCGTCGGGCCATCCTCGCCCAGGCCGATACTGTCATGCGTCATCACATAGGTGACCGGCGCGCCCATCAGCGCCGATAGCCGTATCGCCGGACGGCAGTAATCGGCAAAGGCCAGAAAAGTGCCGCCATAGGGCCGGAACCCGCCGTGCAGTGCCAGCCCGTTCAGCGCCGCGGCCATGCCATGTTCGCGAATACCGAAATACAGATAGTTTCCTGCATAATCATTGCGTTGCACGGCATTCATACCACGGGGCCGGGTCAGGTTCGATCCGGTCAGATCGGCCGAACCGCCGACCAGGTCGGGCAGGGCCTCTTGCAGCACGGCCAAGGCCAGTTCGCTCGCCTTGCGGGTTGCGATGGTCGGCGTCTCGGCGATCAGCGCTGCCTTGTGCCGGGCGATGGCGGCGGGCAGGGCCTTGGCGTCACCCGCTTCGGCAGACAGAAAGCCGGCCCGCAGCGGCGAGGCGGCCAGGCGCGTCTCCCACTCGGCCCGCGCCAGATGGCCCCGCGCCGCCACGCGCCGCCATGCGTGATAGACATCCTGAGGAATTTCAAAAGGTTCGAAGGTCCAGTTCAACTGGTCGCGGGCGGCGGCGATCTCGGCGTCTCCCAGCGGGGCGCCATGCACATCATGGCCACCCTGCTTGTTTGGCGCCCCGAAACCGATCACCGTGCGACAGGCGATCAGCGACGGGCGCGGATCAAAGCGGGCCTCGGCAATCGCATCCGCAATCTCGGTCGGGCTGTGACCGTCACACTCCAGCACATGCCAGCCCGAGGCCGCAAAGCGCGCGCGCTGATCGGTCGAGGTGGACAGCGCCGTATCGCCGTCGATGGTGATCTTGTTGTCATCCCACAGCACGACCATCCGGCCCAACCCCAGATGCCCCGCAAGGTCGATCGCTTCTTGGCTGATGCCTTCCATCAGACAACCGTCGCCGGCGATGACATAGGTGAAATGATCTACCAGATCAGCACCATAACGGGCGTTCTTCATACGTTCGGCCAGCGCCATGCCCACCGCTGTGGCGATCCCTTGCCCCAGCGGGCCGGTGGTCACCTCGACACCCTCGGTATGGCCGTATTCCGGGTGGCCGGGGGTGCGGCTGCCCCATTGCCGGAACGCCTTGATCTGCTCGATCCCCATATCGGCGTAACCCAGCAGATGGTTGATCGCATAAAGCAACATCGACCCATGCCCCGCCGACAGCACGAACCTGTCGCGATCGGCCCATTTCGGGGCCGAGGGATCAAGCTTGATGAAGCGGTTGAACAGCACCGTCGCCACATCCGCCATCCCCAAGGGCATTCCCGGATGGCCCGAGTTCGCCCGCTGCACCGCGTCCATCGTCAGCGCGCGGATCGCATTTGCCATCTTCTTTTCGTCGGCAAAAACAATGTCTTTCATGGCATACCTCACGCGCGCTTGGACTCGCGGACCAGCCGCTCGATCAGGGGTGTCAGCACCAGTTGCATCGCCAGATCCTGCTTGTTGCCCGGGATCACGATGGAATTGGCGCGGCTCATCCAGGAGCCCGCGATCATCTGCGTCAGGTAGGGGAAGTCGATGCCGCGCGGGTTCTTGAAGCGGATCACCACAAGGCTTTCGTCCGGCGTCGGAATCCAGCGCGCGATGAACGGGTTCGAGGTGTCGACCACCGGCACGCGCTGGAAATTGATATCCGTTTCCGTGAATTGCGGGGTGATGCAATGCACATAGGCGTGCATCCGGCGCAGGATCACATCGGTGACCGCCTCGGTCGAATAGCCACGGTGCGCGCGGTCGCGGTGGATCTTCTGAATCCATTCCAGGTTTATCACCGGCACCACACCGATCTTCAGATCGGCCAGGGCCGCCAGATTGACCTCGTCATTGACCACGCACCCGTGCAGCCCTTCGTAGAACAGCAGGTCCGACCCCGGCTCGATCGGCGCCCAGTCGGTAAACTCGCCCGGCGCCACGCCATAGCGCGCCGCCTCGCGGTCATCGTGGACATAATGCCGGCTCTGGCCGATCCCGGTTTTGGAGTAGGCCTTGAAAACACCTTCCAAGGCCTTGAGTTCATTGGCATCGTAAGAGAAATGCGAGAACGTCGCATCCCCCATGGCCACGCGGCGCTCCAGCTCGGCCTTCATCTCGGCACGGTTGTAGCGGTGGAAGGCATCCCCCTCGATCGAGGCGGCAGTGATGCCCTCGCGGCGGAAGATCTGTTCGAACGTCGTCTTGACGGTCGAGGTACCAGCCCCCGAGGAGCCGACGACCGAGATGATGGGATGCTTTTTCGACATTCCTAGCTCCTGAATAGTCCGCGGGAAGAGAACAGCGCCGAGGCTTCGTCCTCGGGCAGGTCGTGATAGGCCGCGACCCGGGCGACCTTGGCCGCGGTGCCAAAGATGAAGGGGGTACGAGCGTGCAGCCGGTCGGGCAGGGCGGTCAGGATCGGATCGCTGCCATCGGTGGCGCCGCCCCCGGCCTGGGTAATCAGAAAGGCGATCGGCGCACATTCATAGACATGGCGCAGCCGCCCCCGCTCATAGCCTTTGCGGTCGTCGGAGGGATAAAGGAACACCCCACCGCGGGTCAGGATGCGATGCGTCTCGGCCACCAGGGACGCAACCCAACGCATGTTGAAATTGCGCCCGCGCGGCCCTTCGGCGCCCGCCACCATATCGTCGATGAACGCCCGCACCGGCGCCGGCCAATGGCGGTAGTTCGAGGCGTTGATCGCATATTCCGAGGTTTCGGCGGGCAGGGGTTTCGGGTCGGCGATCCGGCGGAACGTTTGCGTCACCGGATCAAGCACCCATTCATGCACACCCGCACCGAAGCTGGCGACCAGCGCGCATTTCGGCCCGTAGATGATATACCCCGCGGCGATCTGCTCGGTGCCCGGGCGCAGAAAGCTGGCTTCGGGCGTGTCGGCCGCCGGGAAGATCGAAAAGATCGTGCCGATCGACACGTTCACGTCGATATTGGACGAGCCGTCCAGCGGGTCGATCGCCAGCGCCAGGCGACCGGGGCCGAAGCTGACGACCTCTTCCTGTTCTTCCGAGGCATAATGGGTCACGGCGCTGTCCTTCAACGCGGCCATGAAGGCCTCGTCCGCGATCACGTCGAGCGCCTTTTGCCCGTCACCATCGGAATTGACGCCCGCGCTGGCCGCCAGATCGCCCTCGATCCCGTTGCGCGCGATCATCCGCGCCAGATCTGCGCCCACACGCGCCAGCCGCTCCATCACATCGGCCAGATCCGCCGGGATGCTCAGCCCATTCAGTTCAAGGGTCATGGTGTCCTCCATTTGATGCTGTGGGGCATCTGTAACGGAGCATTGCGGGGAAATATCTTTTGTGAAATTTAATAATTTGGAACACATATTCAGGATTTTTTAAAACATGCGCTTCGATGCCATCACGCTGAAACAATTGCGCGCGCTGGATGCCGTGGCGCGGGGCGGGTCGCTGACCGCTGCGGCGGCGTCGCTGGGCCTGACCCCCCCTGCAATTCACACGCAAATCAAGGGCTTGGAAGAGGCCGTGCAAAGCAGGCTGATCCAGCGCGCCGCCGATGGGGCGGGATCAGAGCTGACCGAGGCGGGCGAGGTGCTGCGCCTGGCGGCGCTGCGCATTGCGGACAACCTGTCGCAGGCCGAGGCGAATCTGCGCGCGCTGGCGCGGGGGCAGGCGGGTCGGGTGACCCTAGGGGTGGTGTCGACGGCGAAGTATTTCGCGCCCCGCATGGTCAAGCTGCTGCAAGACAGCCACCCCGACATCGAGATCGCGCTGCGCGTCGGCAACCGCGAGGCCACCATCGAGGGGCTGGCGCGCGGGGCCTTCGATCTGGCGATCATGGGGCGGCCGCCACGGGTGCCTGCGGTGCGCGCCGAACCCCTGGGGCCGCATCCGCACGGGTTGGTGGCGGCCCCCGATCATCCGCTGGCGGGCCGCGCGGTGACGGCCGATGCGCTGTTCGAACAGGTATTCCTGGCGCGTGAAAGCGGGTCCGGCACGCGCATCCTGATGGCGCGCTGGCTTGACCGGATTGGCGATGGGCGCAGCTATGAAACGCTGGAGATGGACAGCAACGAGACGATCAAGCAGGCGGTGATGGCGGGGTTGGGCATTGCCTTCCTCAGCCTGCATACGGTGACTGAGGAACTGGCCACCGGCCGCCTGGTCGAACTTGACGCGCCGGGCCTGCCCATCATGCGGCACTGGTTCGTGGTGCGGCCCGAGGCCGAAGTGCCCCGCCCGGTGGCCGCACGGATCTGGGACGCCATCGTCGCATTGCACGGCAGCTATCTTCCCGCCGCGCGGGGCATCGAAATGCGATCGGCGCCGGTTCGCTAAGCGGCAAGGACATCTGCCCCCCGGAATGCAGGCCCGACAGCCTGGCTGCGGCCTGCGGCAAAACGCAGGGCTGCGCGGCTTGAACAGACTTGTTTCACGCGGGATCGCGGGGCAATGTCACCAAGGGGAATGGAAAAGGTAAGTTAAGCATCATGTTCTTGAAGGTCTTCGCTGCTGGCACCGCGCTTGCGTTTGCTCCCGTCGTCCTCTCGCAAGGTCATGCAAATCCGGCGCTGCCAGCGGGCTGTGCCGAACGGATGCAGGGACAACGGCTGACCCTTGCCGTGCCGAATGCCGCCGGTGGCGGTTTCGACATCTACGCGCGCAGCCTTGCGCCCGAACTCGAGCGGATCGGGGGTGTGACGGTTCGGGTGTCCAACATGCCCGGTGGCGGCGGCAAGGCGGCGCTGCTGAGGGTGGCGGATGCGCCGCCCGATGATTTCGCGGTTCTCATCGAGAATGCGGGCGATCTTGTGGCCGAGTTGCTCGAAGATCCATCGCTCGGCCACACGCCCGAGGATTTCCGTGCGCTCGGGATCGTCCAGCGTGAACCGGAGACCTGGGTCGGGCGTCCCGATCTTGATCTGGCGAGCGTCGGCACCGGGCCGCTTGTTGCGGCGGTCTCCTCGGTGGAGGCAAACCTTGCCACGGTGGGGCTGCCGGCGATGGCGACCGGGCAGACGGTCCGGTTCGTTGCCGGTTACGCCGGAAGCGGGGACCAGTTCGCATCGGTCCTGCGGGGCGAGACGGATTTCACCTCGAAAGCGCTTGGAACCGCGCGCCGGGCGATGAAATCGGGCGACATGAAGGTGCTGCTTGTGTTGTCGGACGGGCCCGACCCGATGTTGCCGGACGTGCCCTGGCTCGCGGGTGAGGGGGGGCTGGTTGCCAAGCTGACCGAGGGCCTGCCCGAAGCGGAACGCGCCGAGCGGCAAAGGATCGCGCAACTTGCGGTCTCGTTATCATCGGGTGCGCGGATTCTGGTGAACTCGGCAGCCGTGCCAGAGGACGCGCAGGTCTGCCTGAACGCGATTTTCGACGCGGCGCTCGTTTCGCCCGCCTTCCGCGATGCCGCGCAGGCGCAGGGACGAGAGGTCACGCCGTTGGGGGCGCAGGACGCTGCAACAATTCTTGGCCAGAAAGTTGACGCCTATGTGCAGGCGGCGCCTCTTCTTGCGACGGCCGCGGCGCAGTTGCGCCCCTGATCCGATCTGAATAGCGCCGCATGTCCGACACGCTCGCAGCTCTGGGGATTGGCCTGCAGAACGTCTTCAGCTGGCCGAATTTCCTGATACCGGTTCTGGGCACGGCGCTGGCGATGATCGTCTCGTTCCTGCCCGGGATCGGCGCGGCGAGCCTTGCGGCCGTGATGGTGGTGCTGACGCTGCACTGGGACCCGGTACAGGTGCTGTTGCTGTTTGGCGCGCTGACGGGTGGCGCAACATTCATGGGCTCTGTCACCGCGATCCTGTTCGGCATTCCGGGGAATGCCGCAAGTTCGGTGACCTTGCTCGACGGCCATCCGATGGCCCATGCGGGGCGGCCACGCACCGCGCTGGCGGCGGCGGCCACGGCCTCGGCGTTGGGGTCTGTCTTTGGTGTGCTGGTGTTGATCCTGCTGCTGCCGGCGATCCGGCCATTGTTGCTGCAGATCGGTCCGCTCGAACGCGCGGCGCTGGCCGTCTGGGGGCTTGCCACGATCATCGCGGTGCTGGATGGCAGGCCGCTGCAGGCACTGGCAGTTACCGGCCTTGGCCTGCTTCTGGCGATGGTGGGCAGCGATCCGACAACAAGCCAGCCCCGCTGGACGTTCGGACAGTTCGAGCTTGCCGACGGACTTGCACAGGGCGCGATGCTGCTTGGGTTTTTCACGCTCTCCGAGGTGCTGTCCTGGCGTAAAAGCCACGAGCTGCAAGCCGTTCCCAGATCCGCCGCGCCGGGCGACACGACACGCGCGGGCGTGATCGGGGTGATAAAAGAGCGTGCATTGGTGATGCGCGCATCCCTGATCGGCCTTCTGGTCGGGATCATTCCCGGCGTGGGCGGCACGGTGGCGGGCTTTGTGGCCTATGGGCAGACGGTGCAGACAGCGCGCGGCGATCGGTCCGGGTTCGGAAAGGGGGATATTCGCGGCGTGATCGGCCCCGAGGCTGCCGTCGACGCGAAGGATGGCGGATCACTGCTGCCGGTTCTGGCACTGGGCGTGCCCGGAAGCGAGGGCGGGGTGTTCCTGCTGACCGTGCTTGCGATCCACGGGTTCGTGCCCGGCAGCGCCATGCTCGGCGCGGATCTGCCGTTCACCTTCACGCTGATCTTCGCCCTGCTGGTATCGAACCTGCTTACCTCTGCATTGGGGCTGGCGCTCGTGCCCGGTCTGGCCCGCCTCACGCGGCTGCCGATCGACCGCATCGCGCTGCCTGTCATCGTCGTCGGCCTGGTGACGGTGGTGCAGATCGACGGGCTGGTTTCCGATCTGTTCGTCGCGGTGGGTTTCGCGGCCCTTGGCTACATGTTCCGGCGTCTTGACTGGCCGCGCGTGCCTTTCGTCATTGCCTTTGTGCTGGGGCCCAGTCTCGAAAGCAATCTCGCCTTGGTGGGGCAGTTGCATGCGGTGGGCCGGCTTGATTTCAGTTCGCGCCCTCTCGCCTGGGTCATCATCGCACTGACGCTTGCCTCGGTGGTCTGGATGGCCACCCGGTCACGCCACAGCACCAAGGCAACCCGCCAGACCAGCAAGGCCGAGGTGGGCGTTACACTTGTGCTTGGGCTCGGTGTCGCGCTGTTTGCGGCAATCGCGCTGACCGGCGGCAGCGCCTATTCGGGCTATGCGCGCGCGGTCTGCGTGGCCACACTTGGCGTATTCGTCGCGCTGGTTCTGGCACAGGGTTTCCCATCCCCGCGCGCAGGCGATCTGGAACCCCGCACGCCGTTCCTGCCTGCCTCGCATCGTCTGCCGTTGCTTTTGCTGGCGGCGGCGCCCGCCCTGACGCTGCTTGTCGGCCTGCCGGCGGCCTGCGGGTTGCTTGTGCTTTTCTGGATGCTGCCATCGCTCCGGAGGGGGAACACCTCGCGTCAGGCGCCGCTGATTGCGGCATCTGCGCTTGCCACCGTCGTTCTGGTGACCCTCTATCTGGACCGCGTCGCCGTCCTTGACCTGCCTGCACCGATCATGCCCTTGCTGCCGGGCTGGACGATCTGACACAGGCGCCGTCACAAGGGGCGGCGGGCGACCACCAGGCTTTGCGCAATCTTGGGCGAGATGCCCGGAACATGCGACGGCGAGCGGATCGAAAGTTGCTCAAGCCCTTCGACGGACACGCATTCCAGGCCCGCACGGGCAAGCATGTCGCGCAGGTCCGCTTCGCTGGTCGAAGGGGTTTCGCGCGGCCGCATCCAGAATGCCTCTCCTGCCGCGCCGATTTCCCGCACGGTCTCGGGCATGTCCCCGCGCGCCCGTGCCGCGGCCTCGAACCGCTGGCGGCTTGCCGAAATCGCCGTCGCATCGGCATGCCAGACCAGATCGCCCAGCTTCTGATGCAGCAGCAGAAGGCCACCCGGACGCAGCACCCTTGCCCAGGTGGCAACGAGGGCAGGGCGCAAGGTCGCGGGAAGGAAATTGAGGAAGCTGTGGGCCACCACGGCATCGACCGGGGCACATTCCAGATCAAGGATATTGCCCTGATGCACCTCGATCGTGCGCCCGAGTTGTGCCGCAAAACGCCGGTTCTGTTCGATCGGGGTTGCGCAGCGCTCCGCCAGAACCAGATCGCCCTGCAACCCGTGCCTGGCAAGCGCCCCAAGCACCATCGCGGCAAGCCCGGTATCGGCCGCCCCGGACAAAAGCACACGGCAGCGCCCGTCCACGGCAACTTGGGCAAGCCCCTCTGCGAAGAACTCCATCCCCGCGGGAACCGCCCCGTTCTTCAGCAAGAGGCGGATTGTGCTCCAGGCGCGATGATAGGCCAGACAGCCATGCTCATCGGCACACAGATCGGCGGCGCGCTCGAAAGAGAAACGCGCAAGATCCTCAAGCGGTTCGGTCGGGCACATTGCCAGCCTCCATATTCGTTGCATGCACACAAGCCGCGTCAGGAGAGAGCAGCTGCGTCTGACGCGGCCAGAGCATCCCATGCGCCATAAGATAGCGCAGCCGGCGCAGATAGTTGCCCAGCCGTAGCGCATAGCTGGGCAGCCTGCGATGGCGCGGGAATTTCCAGGCCGAATAGCCGGGCTTGCCCGCGATCAGGCTCTCGCAGCTCGTGTCCGGGTGGCTCGGAAAGGGTTCAAGCCCCATCAGGCGGAAATCATGGCGGAAGAACCGGCCTATCTCGTGATCGGTCGGGCGCGTGACCGGCACCATCAGCGGCAAAAGGCGTGCTGCCGTCTGGCGCGTGATCAGGTAGGCCGCCGTTCCGGTAAACGGCCCGAGATAGGCATTGAGCGAATAGGGCCCGATGAAACCTTGCCGGATCGGCAGCTTCGCGCGTATCCGGCTGAGCTTGAGCATATCCCAGTGATCGCGCGCGCAAAGTCCCTGCGCCACCGCCGTGCAGAAATCACCATGCAGGATCACGTCGTCCTCGAGCACAAGCGCGACGGTCTTGTCGCTTTCAAGAAACAGCTGCCACACTTTCAGGTGCGACATATAGCATCCGATCCCGCCCCAAAGCACGGGCCGGCCGACATTGCGTTCAAACGCCGGGGTGTCGACGACCCTTTCAAGCGCCTTGGCTTCGGCCGGTCCATCGACGCCGTCCACAACCTGCGGCATGAAGCCGAGGCTTTGGCACCGCGCCAGAACCGCTTCGCGGCGGTCGCGCGCCCGCGGCAGGTTTATCAGCCAGACGCCAAGCTCGTCCGGCCAAGGCGGGCCCTGAAACTCGACCGCGGCGGGTCCGTCCATCCTTGTTTCCCTTTTGACGCCTCAGCACATCAAATCGCAGCTGGCGGCGAAGTCCAATTCTTATTTGTCACGCCTCGATTTTTGCCTAAGCCCTTGCACTCCTGACGTAAAGCCCTCAGCGTGGAGGTATCAAGACCGTCTTCCAAGCGGGTTCAGAAGCCATGATTACCTACTTCGTTCACGCGTTGAACCGGAATCCGGCGCGCAAGCTGATGGCAAGTGCGGGACGGCATCTGCCGCTCCTCAGGGTCATCACCTATCAAGAGGCGTTCCGCAGGCTGTCTTTTCCGGCCGGAACGCTGATCTTTTCTGATTTCGAATTCCTTGACGGCTTTGGCATGACAGCCGCCGCCGCGATTGCCCAGGCGGCCCGTCGCGCAGATCCGCACACACGCATCCTGAACGATCCCTGCACTGCCTGCGAACGCTACGCATTGCTGCGCAGGCTCAACAGGGCAGGGCTGAACCCTGTTGAAGTGACCCGCCTGGAAGGGGACGACCGGCCGTCGCGTTACCCGGTGTTTCTGCGGATGGAAGATGGCTGCCTCGGCGCGGAAACGGGGCTGATCCGGTCAGAAGACGACTTCGATGCCGCGCTTCAGGCGATGCGCGCCGCCGGGCGGCCGCTGAAACGGCGCATCGCGGTCAGTTTCGAGACCGCCGCCGACAGCGACGGGCTCTTTCGTAAATACGGCGCCTTCAGGATTGGCGATGCCATCATCCCGCAACACATCCTGCGCAGTTCGGAATGGGTGGTGAAATCCTCGATCAGCCGCAGTTCCCCGGAGTTCTCGGCAGAAGAGCTGGCGTTCGTGCGCGACAACCCGCATCGCGACGCGCTTCTGGAAGCGACCGATCTGGCCGGGCTGCAGTTCGGCCGGATCGACTACGGGCTGCACGAGGGCAGGGTGGTGATCTTCGAAGTGAACCCGAACCCGACCTTTCCAAACTTCGGCAAGACTTCGGATACACGCAGCGAGCGTCGCGACCTGATCCTGTCGCGCGTCGTCGCGGCGATGCGTGCCATAGATGACGGGAAGGCTCGGTCTTCCAGACTGCACTTCGTCCCACCCGCCGAAATCAGCAGATACGTTCAGATCGACCGTTGGAACGGCATGAGCCGGAGGCTCTGGGATTTACGCGCGATGCTCCGGCGGAAAGAAGGTCAGCGCTGAGCCGACAACGCGCGAGGCCGCGCTCGAAGGCAGTCGAGACGCTTATTACATGTTCAGGCGGAGGTAAACACAAGTCTCATAATCGGTATTATGTAAATTCAATTACACCACAGAGCGCCATTTCAGGCCTTGTATCCTGCACGAACCTTATGAAGGTCATAACCGGCCGTTTCCGCCGCCAACCCCACCAGTGTCAGGCACAGATCGGTCGCCTGTGCCATATCCTGCACCGAGACCCATTCCTGCGGGCCGTGGATGTTCTGCATGCCGGTGAACAGATTGGGCGTCGGCACGCCGAACTCGGTCAGGCGCGAGCCATCGGTGCCGCCACGGATCGGCACCGAGCTGGGCTCGATCCCGAGTTTGCGGCATGCCGCCCGCGCCAGATCGACCGGCGTCATGTCATTCTCCAGCCAATAGCGCATGTTGCGATATTGCGGAGTGATCTCGCAGCTGATCTGCGCGCGCGGTTCGGTCGCCTGAATGGCGGCGCAGACCTGCCGCAGCAGCGCGCCCTTGTCGGCCAGACCGTCACGTTCGAAATCGCGCAGGATGAAGGAGATCTTCATTTCCGACGAACCGCCGGTCATGTCCATTGCGTGGATGAATCCCTCGCGGCCTTCGGTTACCTCGGGCGTCATCGTGGCCTGCGGCAAGGTTGCGATCAGCTTGGCCGCCAGATGGATCGCGTTCACCATCTTGCCCTTGGCCTGTCCCGGATGGATCGAAACGCCGGTGATCGTGACTTCGGCGCCATCGGCCGAAAAGCTTTCGTATTCGATTTCGCCCACGGCGCCGCCGTCGAACGTATAGGCGAAATCGGCGCCCAGATCGCGCGGCAGCTCGGCGCCCACGCCATGACCGATTTCCTCGTCGGGCGTGAAGGCAATACGGATCGGCCCATGCGGAATTTCGCGATGCGCCAGCAGATGGCGCGCCGCCGTCATGATGATCGCAACGCCCGCCTTGTCATCGGCCCCCAGCAACGTCGTGCCCGAGGCGGTAATGATGTCATCGCCCTGTTTCTGCGCCAGATAGGGAAATTCGGCGGGCGACAACACCAGTGCCGGATCGTCCGGGAAGCTGATGTCGCCGCCATTATAGCCGCGGATCACCCGCGGTTTCACACCTGTCGCGTTGAACTGGGGCGCGGTATCGACATGCGCCAGAAAGCCGATCGTCGGGCCCGGCGCCGTTCCGGGAATCGTTGCCAGAACAACGCCGTAGTCGGTCAACTTCACGTCCTGCGCACCGATTTCGACCAGTTCGACCTGCAGCATCCGCAGCAGATCGAGCTGGATCGCGGTGCTGGGTGACGTGGACGATCCGGCAGCGCTCTGGCTGTCGACCGCGGCATAGCGGCAAAGCCGGGTTTCAAGCTCGGTATCGAAGGGGCGTTGCATGGAATCTCCTGATTGTTGGCCCAAAAAGGGCGGTGCGCCGCGGCAAAGTCAAGCCGCCCTGCCCCGTCCGTTGATCTCAGGTGATCACATCGGGCCCCTGACGCCCGGTGCGGGCGCGAATGCCGACAATTTCCTCGGTCGCAGCGATGATCGGCGCCAGGGCATCCTGCGGGTCGGCGTCCAGCCCCTCGGGACCCGGCACATAGCGTTCAAGATAGACGCGCAGAGTCGCACCCTCGGTGCCGGTTCCCGACAGCCGCAGAACGGCGCGCGAGCCGCCCTCGAACAGGATGCGAAACCCCTGCTGCGCCGAAACCGAGCCATCGACCGGATCGGTATAACTGAATTCGTCTGAACTTTCGACCACAAGGCCCTGAACAACAACGCCTTTCAAGCCATCCAGACGGTCGCGCAGATCCCCCAGCATGGCATTGGCAACATCGCTGGGCAGCGCTTCATAATCGTGGCGCGAATAGTAGTTGCGCCCGAAGCGGGTGAAGTGATCGGCCATGATCTCGGCCACGCCCTGCCCCCGCGCGGCGATGATGTTAAGCCACATCAACACGGCCCAAAGCCCGTCTTTCTCGCGGACATGATCGCTGCCCGTGCCGAAACTTTCTTCGCCGCAAAGTGAAACACGGCCCGCATCCATCAGATTTCCAAAGAATTTCCATCCTGTGGGCGTTTCATAACACTCAATCGCCAGCGCCGCCGCAACCCGGTCCACCGCCGCCGAGGTCGGCATGGAACGCGCCACACCCTTCAGCCCCCCGGCGTAGCCCGGCACCAGATGCGCATTGGCCGCCAGCACCGCGATACTGTCCGACGGGCTGACATAGACCCCGCGCCCGAGGATCATGTTGCGATCCCCGTCGCCATCCGAGGCCGCGCCGAAATCAGGTGCCGCATCGCCCATCATCTCGGCCATCAACTCATGCGCCCAGGTCGGGTTCGGATCGGGATGCATGCCGCCGAAATCGGGCAGCGGGGTCTCATGCACGACCGAGCCTTTCGGCGCGCCCAAACGGTTTTCGAAAATCTCGACCGCATAGGGGCCGGTGATCGCGCACATGCTGTCCATGCGCATTGCAAAACCTTCATGGAAAAGACCGCGCAAGGCCTTGAAATCAAAAATGGTTTCCATCAGGTCCGCATAATCGCAAACGGGATCGACGACCTCGACCGTCATGCCGCCCAGATGGCTTTCCCCGACCATCTCCAGATTGACATCAGGCGCCTCGAGCTTGCGGAATTCGGTGATGACCTTGCTGCGGGCAAAGATCGCCTCGGTCACCGCTTCGGGCGCGGGGCCGCCATTGGCCATGTTGTATTTCAGGCCGAAATCCTCGTCCGGGCCACCGGGGTTATGGCTGGCCGACAGGATCAGCCCGCCATCCGCCTTGCGCTGGCGGATCAGGTTCGAGGCGGCCGGGGTCGACAGCCACGCGCCCTGCCCCACGATCACCCGCGCCGCGCCGTTGGCCGCGGCCATCTTCAGGATCACCTGCGCGGCGCTGTCCCCGAAATAGCGCCCGTCGCCCCCCAGAACCAGTGTCTTGCCCGCGACGCCACCGATCGCGTCGAACGTGGCCTGCACGAAATTTTCCAGGAAATTCGGCTGCATAAAGACCTTCGTCTTCTTGCGCAGCCCCGAAGTGCCGGGTTTCTGGCCGTCAAACGGGGTGGTCGGGTAGGTGGTCATGCTTGCTCCTGCTGGGCGGTGGGCCGGGTGAACAGTTGAACAGATTGCGCGGCAACGCAAGTGATGCTCGCGTGACAGATCCGCTCGGGCGCGTCGGGATCGGCGCTATCCAGCGCAAGCGTCCAGCGGCCCTCGGGCAATGTAACCTCGGTCGTCGGACCGGCATTGAACACCGCGAACACGGCCTCGCGCGCGGCGGCACCTTCGGGTCCCTCGGCCGCGCCGCGGATCTCGACGCACAGACATTGCGCCTGCGCGTTGTGCCAGTCCTGCGGTCCCGGCTCGGCCCCCGAGGGAAGCCGCCAGATCAGGTCGCGCTTGCCATCCTGGGCGCGGATCTTGGCATGCAGGAACCGCGTCTGGCGCAGCACCGGATGGGCCCGGCGCAACCGCACCAGACGCGCGACGAAGGCGGTCAGACCGGCGTCCGCCGCTGGCCAGTCGATCCAGCCCACCGGGTTATCCTGGGCGTAGGCGTTGTTGTTGCCGCCCTGCGAATTGCCGATCTCGTCGCCCGCCAGCAGCATCGGCACGCCCTGCGCGATCAGCAGCGATGCCAACAGCGCCCGCTTGCGCGCGATTTGTGCGGCCGGGTCGTCCAGCGCCTGCGAGAAATTCGCATTATGCCCATCGCGGTTTTGTTCGCCATTCGCCTCGTTTCGCTTTTCATTATACGAAACAAGGTCTTGCAGGGTAAAACCGTCATGCGCCGTCAGAAAGTTGACCGAGGCGGTCGCCGGCCTGCCGGAATGATCGAAGATCTCGGCCGAACCAGCAATCCGTCGCGCCAGTTCCGGCATCTGCCCCGCATCGCCGCGCCAGAACTGCCGCAAACCATCGCGGAAGCGGTCGTTCCATTCGGCGAAGGGATGCGGGAAACTGCCCAGCCGATAGCCCCCGGGGCCGATGTCCCAGGGCTCGGCGATCAGTTTGACATGGCGCAGCACCGGGTCTTGCCGCAGCGCCGCCAGAAAACAGGCCGTGCCCAGATTGACCGCGCCGGTGGCGTCGCGCGCCAGAGTCGCCGCCAGATCGAACCGGAACCCGTCCACGCCCATCTCCACCACCCAATGACGCAGACAATCCATCACCATCCGCAGCACCATCGGATGCGACAGATCCAGCGTGTTCCCGGTGCCGGTGTCGTTGATATAGCCGCGCCCGCCCTCGGCCAGCCGGTAATAGCTGGCATTGTCGATGCCGCGCAGGCTCAGCGTCGGGCCCTGCCCGTCGCCCTCGCCCGAATGGTTGAAGACGACATCCAGGATCACCTCGATCCCGGCGCTGTGAAAACTGCGCACCATCGCGCGAAACGCCTCGGGCGTGCCATAGCGCGGCTCGGGCGCGAAAAAGCCGACCGGCTGATAGCCCCAGTAATTGCTCAACCCGTGCTCGACCAGGAAGCGGTCGTTCATAAAGGCGCAGACTGGCAGCAATTCGATTGCGGTGACCCCCAGATCCTGCAGATGGCGCAGGATCGGCGGGCTGGCGAGCCCCGCGAAAGTGCCACGCAATTCTGGCGACACCTCGGCGTGCAACATGCTCAGGCCCTTCGGGTGCGCCTCATAGATAATCGTTTCCGACCATGGCGTTGCGGGGCGTTCCCAATGCGGATTTTGCGGCGCGCAGACCACGGCGCGCGGCATGGCGGCGGCGCTGTCGCGACGGTCGGGGCGTGCGGGCCCCGCACCGCCCTGCAAAGCCGCGTCCCAGATCAGCGGCTTGCTGAGCGCCCGCGCATAAGGGTCAAGCAACAGTTTGGCCGGGTTGAAACGGTGCCCCAGATCAGGCGCCCAGGGGCCATGCACCCGAAACCCGTATTCCGCCCCCGGCCCCAGCCCGGGCACGAACCCATGCCAGACATCGCCCGCCCGTTCCGGCAGCGCCACCCGCTCTTCGCGACCGTCCAGGAACAGGCACAGATCCACCGCCTCGGCATGGGCCGAGAACAGGGCGAAATTCACCCCGCCGTCGCGGGGCGTGGCCCCGAGTTCGGCCGGATCACCGGGCAGGATCTGCATTTACAACAGGCTTTCATAAAGCGCCGCATAGCGCGCCGCCGAGGCATCCCAACCCCAGTCCGTCTTCATGCCGCGCCGCACCAGCGCCGCCCAGCCCTTGCGATCGGCATAGAGCGAGGTCAGTTTGCGCAACGCCTGACGCAATGCCAGATCGTCGACCGGATGGAACACGACGCCGGTCGCGGCACCGGCCGCCTCGGTTGCCGGGGTCGCACCGATGACCGTATCCGCCAGACCGCCCACCGCCGACACCACGGGCACACAGCCATAGCGCAGACCGTAAAGCTGGGTCAGGCCGCAGGGTTCGAACCGGGACGGCACCAGCACCGCGTCGCCGCCCGCGAACATCCGGTGGCTCAGCCCCTCGTCATAGCCGATCTTCACACCGACCCGCCCGGGGTAGCGCGCGGCCAGCCCCTGCACCATGCCCTCGGCCCAGGGATCGCCCGACCCAAGGATCGCCAGCCCACCGCCTGCCGCGATGAAATCCTCAAGGCTGGAGGGCAGCAGGTCGATGCCTTTCTGCGGCGTCAACCGGCTGACCAGCACCGCCAAGGGCCCCGGAACATCAAGATGGAACTCGTCCATCAAGGCTTTGCGGTTCTTCGCTTTTCCCGCCATCTTGCCGGCAGAGAACGGAATGATCTCGGGGTCCTGCGCGGGGTTCCAGACCGCCATGTCGATGCCGTTCAGAATACCATGCACCGCGCCCGCGCGGGCCTGAATGACTCCCTCCAGCCCCAGCCCGAATTCGGCGCGCATCAGCTCGTCGGCATAGCGCGGGCTGACGGTTGTGATCGCATAGGCCACGGTCAGACCGGCCTTCAGCGTGGAAATATCGC
Source organism: Paenirhodobacter sp. CAU 1674 (assembly GCF_029222945.1). NCBI lineage: Bacteria > Pseudomonadati > Pseudomonadota > Alphaproteobacteria > Rhodobacterales > Paenirhodobacter > Paenirhodobacter sp. CAU 1674. Next base: position 73,963 of record NZ_JARHUH010000009.1, read on the forward strand.
TCCAGTATTCATAGCCGTCGCGGTGGAACCAGTCGGGCGGCAGCCGCAGCGCGGCCATTTTCGTGGCGCCGACCCGGCCCTGAAAGGCCATGTTGTGAATCGTCAGCACAGTCGGGATCTGCACGCCCCAATAGCGCAGATAGGCCGGCGCCAGCGCTGCCTGCCAGTCATGGGCATGCAGGACATCGGGCTGCCAGCCTCCCGCGCCGTCGCGCGCAATCGCCGCCGCCGCCCAGCTGAGCGCGGCAAAACGTTCGGCATTGTCCCAGAAATCGCCATCCGGCCCCGAATAGGGCCCGCCCGCGCGGTCATACAGATGCGGCGCATCCAGCGCCATCACCTCGACCCCGCCACATTTCCCCAGAACCACCCGCGCCGGACCGCCAAACAGATCCGGGTCGGTCCAGACCTGCTTGACCTTGCCCAGCTGCGCCAGCACGCCCCGGCAAGCCGGGATCAGCACCCGCATCTGCCAGCCCTGCCCGGCCAGCGCCGCAGGCAGCGCGCCCACCACATCGGCCAACCCCCCGGTCTTGATCAGCGGCACAGCCTCGGACGCGACGGACAACACCTTTTTCATGGTATCCCTTTCTTTTGGCCTTTCACCTTGGCGCAAATATCCTCGGGGGTGCGGGGGCAGACAGCCCCCGCCCTCAGCCCAAAATCGCCGCGCGCCGGTCCAGCATCGGCTGGGTGATCAAGACCACCCCGCCTTCGGTCCGGCGGAACCATTTCGCGTCTTCTTCGGGGTCTTCGCCCACGATCAGCCCGGCCGGGATCTGCACGCCGCGATCGATCACGCAATTGCTCAGCTCCGCCTTGCGGCCGATATCGACATAGGGCAGCGCCACCACATGTTCGAGGCTGGAAAAACTATGCGCCCGGCAGCCCGTGAACAGCAGCGAGTTGCGCACCTCGGACCCGGACACGATGCAATCCCCCGAGACCAGCGAACTGACCGCCGAGCCGCGGCGCCCGTCCTCGTCATGGATGAATTTCGCGGGCGGCACCAGTTCGGCATAGGTCCAGATCGGCCATTCGTTGTCATACAGATCCAGCTTCGGCGTGAATTCGGTCAGGTCGATATTGGCCTGCCAGAACGCGTCGATCGTGCCGACATCGCGCCAGTAGGGCTCGGTCTCCAGCCCCGTCTTGACACAGCTTTCGCTGAATTTATGCGCCATCGCCTTGCCGTTCTTCACGATCTGCGGGATCAGATCGGTGCCGAAATCATGGCTCGAATTCGGGTCTTCGGCGTCGCGGATCAGCAGATCGCGCAGGAATTGCCAATCGAAGACATAGATCCCCATCGACGCCAGGCTGTGCGTGGGGTCGCCCGGCATGCCCGGCGGATCGGCAGGTTTTTCCAGAAACTCGGTGACCCGCCCGGTCTTGTCCACCGCCATCACGCCAAAGGCGGTGGCCTCCATCCGCGGGACGGTCAGGCAGCCGATGGTGACATCCGCGCCGCTTTCCACATGCTGGCGCAGCATGATCTCGTAATCCATCTTGTAGACATGGTCGCCAGCCAGGATCACGACGTATTTGACCTTGTAATCCTCGATGATGTCGATGTTTTGCGTCACCGCATCGGCGGTGCCCAGATACCACTGGCTTTCCGAGACGCGCTGACTGGCGGGCAGGATGTCGAGGTATTCGTTGCGCTCGGCCCGGAAAAACCCCCAGCCGCGCTGCATGTGACGGATCAGGCTGTGGGCCTTGTATTGCGTGGCGATCGCCATCTTGCGGATACCGGAGTTCAGCGCATTGGACAGCGCAAAGTCGATGATCCGGGTCTTGCCGCCGAAATAGACGGCAGGTTTTGCACGCCGGTCAGTCAACTCCTTCAGGCGCGAACCGCGCCCTCCGGCCAGAACAAAGGCCATCGCCTGGGACGAGAGGCGTTGATTGGGCTGTGTGTTCATTTTCCCCTCCTCGCACCGCTTTTCGGCGCGAACATCACAACCGCCAGCGGCGGCAGATAGATTTCGGCACTTTGCGCGCGTCGCGACCACGGCAGATCCTCGGCTTCGATCAAGCCGAGATTCCCGCGGTTCGCCCCCCCGTAGAACGCGCTGTCGGTATTGAGCAATTCCACCCACTCGCCCCCCTCGGGCAGACCGATGCGCATCATGCGCTCGACCGGCGTCAGGTTGGCGGCAATCACCACCGGCGCCGCCCCGGGGGCGCGGCGCTCGAACACATAAACGGAATGTTCCGCATCATCGGCCTCGATCCAGGCGAAGCCTTCGGGCTCGCAATCGCCCCAGTGCAGCGCGGGCTGAGTGCGATAAACCCGGTTCAGATCGCGCACCAGACGCTGCACCCCCAGATGGCGCGGATCATCAAGCAAATGCCAATCCAGCGCGTCCTGATGCGCCCATTCGCGCGCCTGGGCGAATTCCTGCCCCATGAACAGCAGCTTCTTGCCCGGATGCGCCCATTGGAAGGCATAGAAAGCCCGCAGGTTGGCGAATTTCTCGGCCTCATGCCCGGGCATCTTGTTCAGCATCGACCCCTTGCCATGCACCACCTCGTCATGGCTGATTGGCAAGATGAAGTTTTCACTGTAAGCATATGAACTTGCGAAGGTAAGTTCATTGTGGTGGTGCTTTCTGTAGATCGGATCACGGGCGAAATAGCGCAGGGAGTCGTTCATCCAGCCCATGTTCCACTTGTACCCGAACCCCAGCCCCCCTTCGTGCACCGGCTTGCTGACACCCGGGAAGGCGGTGCTTTCCTCGGCGACCGTGATGATCCCCGGCGCGCCGCCATAGGCCTGCGCGTTCATCGCCTTCAGGAATTCGATCGCTTCGAGGTTCTCGCGCCCGCCGTATCGGTTGGGCACCCACTCGCCCTCGGGACGCGAATAATCACGGTAGAGCATCGACGCCACGGCATCGACCCGCAGCCCGTCGAGGTGATATTCTTCCAGCCAAAACAAGGCATTGGCCAGAAGATAGTTGGAAACCTCACGCCGCCCGTAATTGTAGATCAGCGTATTCCAGTCGCGATGGAACCCCTCTTTCGGGTCGGCATGTTCGTAAAGCGCGGTGCCGTCGAAGCGGCGTAGCCCATGTTCATCGGTCGGAAAATGCCCCGGCACCCAGTCCAGGATCACGCCGACCCCGCGCCGATGCGCCGCATCGACCAGCGCCGCAAATTCCTCGGGGCGGCCATGGCGGATCGTGGGCGCATAAAGCCCGATCGGCTGATAGCCCCAGCTGCCCTCGAACGGATGTTCGGTGATCGGCAGAAGCTCGATATGGGTGAACCCCATATCCACAACATAATCAATCAGTTGCGAGGCGAGTTCAAAGTAGCTCAGCGGCCGCCCGCCTTCGTTCCAGACGCGCCGCCAGCTGCCCAGATGCACCTCGTAGACAGAGACCGGCGCGTGAATGTTCTGCACCGCCTCGCGCCGCCCCATCCAGGCGTCATCGCCCCAGGGGTGTAGCCCCAGCTCGCGCACCACCGAAGAGGTCTGCGGCGGGTGTTCGGCACCAAAACCCAGCGGATCGGCCTTGGTCGGCAGCAAGACATCGGCCGCCCCCAGAATTTCGAACTTGTAGGCCTCGCCCGCCTGCAGCGCGGGCACGAAGATCTCCCATACGCCCGTTGCCCCGCGACGACGCATCTGATGGCGCCGGCCATCCCAGTTGTTGAACCCGCCAACCACCGACACGCGCCGCGCCGAGGGGGCCCAGACCGCGAAATGAACCCCGCGATGGCCTTCGTGGGTAATCACATGCGCGCCCAGAACCTGCCACAAGCGACGGTGCGTGCCCTCGCCGATCAGATATTCGTCGATCTCGCCCAGCACCGGACCGAACCCGTAGGGATCTTCGAAATCCCAGGTGGCATGCGCGTTTTGCGCCCGCAGGCGATACGGACCACCCGGCCATTTTCCGCAGAAAACACCATGGGTTACAGGGGAAAGCTCAACTTCCTCTTCCCCCATGGCCCAAAGTCGCTCGGCATCGGGCACCAGTGCTGTGACCCACCCCTGGTGATAGCCCAGAACCGAGAACGGGTCATGGTGCCGGCCTGCGGCCAGCTGCTCTGCCTCGGTATGGTCAATCCGTCCCATCACGTCCCTCAAAGGGCCGATTCCGTCTCCCAGATCTCGGCCATGTAACCACGAATGGCCCGGTCAGACGAGAAAAAGCCCATTCGTGCGGTATTCAATGCGGCCATGCGCCACCAGCGATCCGGGTCGGCAAAGGCCCGGTCCACCTGCGCCTGCGCGCTACGGTACGCCTCGAAATCAGAGGCTACAAGGAAGTAATCCGAATGCCACATATTATGGACAAGCCCATGATAACGTTCGGGTTCTTCGGGGCTGAAGCGGCCTTCGGCGATCATTTGCAGCACATCCTGCAATGGCTGGCTTGCAAGAATTGCATGGCGCGCGTGTTCGGGGTCTTTGCGGCGTTCCATCACCTCTGGCGCCGTCAGGCCGAACAGGAAGAAATTCTCGGCGCCGACCTCTTGCCGGATCTCGACATTGGCGCCGTCGAGCGTGCCGATCGTCAGTGCGCCGTTCAACGCAAATTTCATGTTGCCCGTGCCCGAGGCTTCCTTGCCCGCGGTCGAGATCTGTTCGGACAGATCGGCCGCCGGGATCAGCCGCTCGGCCATCGAGACGTTGTAATTCGCGGGATAGACGATTTTCAGGCGATCCCCGGTCAGCGGGTCGGCATTAACAACGCTCGCCACATCATTGATAAGACGGATGATTTCCTTGGCCGTATGATAGCCCGGCGCAGCCTTGCCGCCAAAGATCTTGACCCGCGGCTGATAGTCGGCCTGCGGGTTGTTCCGCATCTCGTGCCATTCCGCGATGGTCTGCAGGATGTTCAGAAGCTGGCGTTTGTATTCGTGGATGCGCTTGACCTGCACATCGAAGATCGCCGCCGGATCGACCTTGACCCCCTGCGTTTCCAGAAACCAGTTGGCCAGCGCATCCTTGTTCTGCCGCTTGGCAGCGGCGAAATCCGTGCGAAAGCCCGGGTCGTCGACATGCGGTTCCAGATCGCGCAGCCGGTCCAGATCGGCCTCCCATCCGGTGCCGATGGTTTCCGTGATCAGCCTGGAAAGCGCCGGGTTCGCCATCCGCAGCCAGCGCCGCGGGGTCACACCGTTGGTCTGGTTGATGATCCGCCCGGGATGCAGCTTGTCGAGTTCGGGGAACAGGTTTTGCTTTATCAACTCGCTGTGCAACGCGGACACGCCATTGACCTTGTGCGCGGTGACGAAGGCCAGCTCGCCCATCCGCACCTCGTGGTGCTTGACGACGCCGACGTAATGCGGCCGCGCGGGATTGTTCTTCAGGTGCCAGGCGTCGATCTGCTCGATGATCTGCATGTGCCGCGGCAGGACCGAGCCCATCAGATAGGTCGCCCAGCGTTCCAGCGCCTCGGGCAGCAGGGTGTGGTTGGTGTAGCCCAGACATTTCACGGTGATCTCGATGGCATCCTCGAAGCTCATGCCGTTCAGATCGACCAGAATACGCACCAGCTCGGGCCCGGCGATCGCGGGATGGGTGTCGTTCATCTGGATCGCGACATGATCGGGCAGATCCTTGAGCGCATAGCCGCCCGAAACATGCCGGCGAATGATGTCGTGCAAGGCGGCCGCGGTCAGGAAATATTCCTGTTTCAGCCGCAGCTCCTTGCCCTGATAGGTGGTGTCATCGGGGTACAGCACGCGCGAAAGCGTGCGCGCCAGCGCCTCGGGTTCGGCCGCGGCGGCGTAATCGCCGTGGTTGAAGCGCGCCAGATCGAACAGCGTTGTGGGCGTGGCCGACCACAGCCGCAGCGTATTGGCCCATTTCCCCTTCCAGCCGATCACCGGCATGTCGAAGGCCTCGGCCATGACGGTTTCGCCCGGCACCCAAACCGATTTGCCGTCGCGTTTCTCGACCGTGCCCTTGAAGCCGATCTCATAGGCGGCTTCGGGGCGCTCGAACTCCCAGGGATGGCGTTGCTTCAGCCAGTCTTCGGGGGTTTCGACCTGCCGTCCGCCCTCGAACCGCTGCCGGAACAGCCCGTGCTCGTAGCGGATGCCATAGCCGTAACCGGCACAGCCCAGCGACGCCATGCTTTCCATGTAGCACGCCGCCAGACGCCCCAGCCCGCCATTGCCAAGCGCCGCATCGGGTTCATCCTCGACCACGGCACGGAAATCGACACCAAGGCTTGTCATCGCATCACGGCAGGTGGCGCGCAGCCCCAGATTGATCGCCGCATCTTCCAGCACGCGCCCGATCAGGAATTCCATCGACAGGTAATAGACCCGCTTGCGCCCCTGATCCCAGGTCTGCCGCGTCGCCGCAAACCACGGCTCCACGATCCGGTCCCGCAGCGCGAAGCTCAGCGCCATACGCCAGTCGTAGACCGAGGCATGATCGGCGTCTTTCCCCATCGTATAGGTCAGATGGCGCAGAATATCATCCCGCAGAGCTTCGACGGTGGGGGCAGTGATATCTTTCAAGCTCGAACCCTTCGGCGCTGTTTCACCCTTGATGGGCCTCCACGCCCGCCCCGTCAAGCGTCAGCGGGCATTGATTTGCTGCGCGGGCAAACAGGTCTATGCTTTGCCCGAATCTCAGGCAACGAGGGGGCATCATGGCGCAGGACTGGTGGCGGGGCGCGGTGATCTATCAGATCTATCCGCGCAGCTTTCAAGACGACGGCGGCAGCGGCGTGGGCGATCTGCGCGGCATCACCCGCCGCCTGCCGCATGTCGCCAGCCTTGGCGTCGATGCGATCTGGCTGAGCCCGATCTTTCCCTCGCCGATGGCCGACATGGGCTATGACGTGTCCGACTATTGCGGGGTCGAACCGCTGTTCGGCACGCTGGCCGATTTCGACGCGCTGGTGGCGCGGGCGCATGATCTGGGGTTGAAGGTCATCATCGATCAGGTGCTGAGCCATTCCTCGGACAAACACCCTTGGTTTGCCAATTCGCGCACGCGCGGCGACAAATCCGACTGGTATGTCTGGGCCGATGCCCGCCCCGATGGCAGCCCGCCCAACAACTGGCTGTCGGTGTTCGGAGGCCCCTCCTGGGAATGGGACGCGGGGCGCAAGCAATACTATCTGCACAATTTTCTGCCCGCGCAACCCGATCTGAACCTGCGCAACCCGGCGGTGCAGGACGCCATGCTGCAGGTGCTGGAATTCTGGCTCGACCGTGGCGTGGACGGGTTCCGTCTGGATACCGTGAACTATTACATTCACGACGGACAGTTGCGTGACAACCCGCCCGCCACGCCCTTCGGGCCGGTCTGGCCGCCGGTCAACACCTATGACATGCAGCGTCACGCCCATGACAAGAGCCAGCCCGAGAACCTGGCCTTCCTGGCCCGGCTGCGCGCGCTTCTGGATCGCTACAACGAACGCTGCCTTGTCGGCGAGGTGGGCGAGGTCGCGCCCTATGCGCTGCAGATCATGGCCGCCTATACCCAAGGGCCCGCGCATCTGCACATGGCCTACAGCTTCGACATGCTCGGCCCCGAATTCACGCCCGCGCATTACCGCACCGCCATCGAGGGCTTCTTCAGGGCCGCGCCGGGGGGCTGGCCCTCGTGGTCATTCTCCAATCACGATGTGAACCGCCATGTCACCCGCTGGACGGAATTCGGCACGCCCGAGGCGCTGGCGAAACAGGCGATCGCGATGCTGGCCTCGTTTCAGGGCACGATCGGGATCTATCAGGGCGAGGAACTGGGCCAGACCGAGACCGAGCTGGAATATGCCGAACTGACCGACCCGCCCGGGCTGCGCTTCTGGCCCGAGAACAAGGGCCGCGACGGGTGCCGCACGCCGATGGTCTGGGATGCGGGGCCGCATGCCGGTTTCTCCACCGTGAAGCCGTGGCTGCCGGTCAAGCCGCCACAGGCCGCGCGTCATGTGGCCGGGCAAGAGGCCGACCCGAATTCGGTGCTGCACCACTACCGCAAGATGCTGGCGTTCCGGCGCGAAAGCCCCGTGCTGCGCCTCGGCACGACCGAGTTTCTGCCCGCCCCCGACCCTGTTCTGGCCTTCCGCCGCAGCACGGGCGCGACCAGCCTGCGCTGCTATTTCAACCTTGGGCCCGATCCGGTCACCCTGCCCGCCCCGGCGGGCACGCCGGTCGGGCCGATCCTGGCGGCCAGGGTCCACGACGGGCACTTGGAACTGGGGCCGAACGCGGCGATCTGGTTCGAGGACTGAACCGACGCCGGGAATATGCGGACAGGAAGCCAGCCATGCCGTGCAGGCGGCGCCCCTGCCCCCGGATTTCAGAGCGCCGGCAGGATCACGCTGAAACAGCTGCCCTTGCCCTTTTCGCTTTCGATCTTCAGCCGTCCGCGATGGCGCGCGACGATGTGCTTGACGATGGCCAGCCCCAGCCCGGTGCCGCCCTGCTCGCGCGATCGGTGGGTGTCGACACGATAGAACCGCTCGGTCAGGCGCGGCAGATGCATCGGTTCGATCCCCTCGCCCTTGTCGGACACCGCGACACGGAAGGCCGGGCCGCGCAGCACGGGCTCATGCGCGATATGGGTCACGGTGACCGTCACCGAACCGCCCGCCCCGCCGTATTTGATGCCGTTCTCGATCAGGTTGGAAAACACCTGCGTCAATTGATCTGCATCGCCCGAGACCTTGAGCACCCCGGTCTCGCCCGCCCGGATCAATGCGACCTTCTGCATCTCGGCCACGGGCGTCAGCGTCTGCATCGCGCCTTTCAGCACCGCCGACAGATCGACCTGTGTCGTCGGCCGCAGACGCTCTTCGGATTCGACGCGGCTGAGCGAGAGCAGATCGCCCACCAGACGGTTCATCCGCCCCGCCTCGCGTTCCATGATCGCCAGGAAGCGGTCGCGCGCCACCGGATCATCCTTGGCCGCGCCGCGCAGGGTTTCGACGAATCCCATCAGCGCGGTCAGCGGGGTGCGCAGCTCGTGGCTGACGTTGGCCACGAAATCGCGGCGCATCGCCTCGGCTTCCTCGACCGCCGTGATGTCCTCAAAACTCAGCATGGCGCCGCCGCGCGGCAACATCCCGCCTTCGTCGGGGGGCAGTGGCGCGACAGAAACCAGCGTCAGCATCTCGCGCCCGGGTGGCGTGATCCGCAGCCGCACCTGATCAGCCCGACCCTCGGTCAGCGCGGCCTCCAGCGCCCGGCCCAGCTGCGGCTGGCGCAGCACCGTCACGAAGGCCCGCCCTTCCAGCGCCGCGCCAAACAGTGCCTGCGCGCCCTGGTTCGAGGCGACGATCTTTTCCTCGGCGTTCACCAGCAGAACCGGCAGGGGCACGGCCTGAAGAACCGGGATGATGGACGATTTCAGCATGATGGTTCTCCGATTCGCTGTGCGGAGCGTCGACCAATCCCGATGCAGAGTAAACCACGCATGCAAATTCGCTTGAGGCCCGGGGCGTGCAGGGCTAACCCTTTGCATGTGATATAAAGATTTTTCACCCGAGGGATGTTCTCTCAGCCGCAGCCTTCAGGACCGCCGCATGACGATTCCGCCCTCTTCGAACTTGCGGCAGTCCGGTCCGGCGGGGCGGGTGCGCGACGATCTGACCGGTCGCCGCATTCTGATGGTGGAGCCGTCCGCGACACTTCCCCTCGCGTTGCAGGCGGTCTCTGGCGCCTCGGCTGCGATTGTCCAGCTGGGCGCGATTGACGCCGAACTGCTGGCACGCACGGCACCCGATGTGGTGCTGTCGCCCCTGATGACGTCAGAGTATGACATTCTGGATCTGGCGCGCGTCCTGCGCGATTGCGGCTATCAGGGCGCGCTGCGGGCCTATTGCCCGCCGCTGCCCAATACCAAGCTGGTGCGCGCCGAGGTGGCCCAGATCTGGCCGGGCGTCGATTTCGACATTCTCGAAGTGCCCCTGAAGGCCGACTGAGGCGCGCTCAGGGCAGGAACAACCGTCGGAACACCCAGCCCGTCACCCCCGCCAGAACCGCGCCGGGCAGCACCCAGCCCTGATCGAAGGCCAGGGCCGAGCACAGCAACGGCACCGCGGTCACCGCGATCCGCGCCCAAAGCGGGCGCAGCCACGGGGTTTGCGGGTCCAGCAGCATCACAGCGCCCTCAGCCCGCGGGCATAGCGTGCCGCATTGGCGCGGTAATGCGCCGCCGATTTCAACAGCCGCGCCTGTGCCTCTGCATCCAGTTCGCGCACCACCTTGCCGGGGCTGCCCATCACCAGGCTGCCATCGGGGATTTCCTTGCCCTCGGTAATCAGCGCGCCCGCACCGATCAGGCAACCGCGGCCGATCCTGGCGCCGTTCAGCACCGTGGCGCCCATGCCGATCAGGCTGCCGGCCCCGATGGTGCAGCCGTGCAGCATCGCCTTGTGCCCGATGGTGCAATCCGGCCCGATCACCAGCGGGAAGCCCATGTCGGTGTGACAGACGACGTTTTCCTGCACGTTCGAGCCGCGGCCCACGCGGATTTCCTCGTTATCGCCGCGCAAGGTGCAGCCGAACCAGACCGAGGCCTCGTCTTCCAGCACCACACGGCCGATCAGATTGGCATCGGGGGCGACCCAGGCGCCCTGCCCGATCACCGGCGCAATTCCGTCGAGTTCATAGATCATCGCGCATCAAACTCCTTGTTCAGGCCGCGCACGAATTCGGTCAGACCCGGCTGACGGTCGGCGCGCGCCCGTTCAGCCGACAGGATGGTTTTCAACTCTTCCGTCGCCTGATCGGCATCATGGTTGACCACCACATAATCATATTCGGCCCAGTGGCTGATTTCATGCATGGATTTCGCCATCCGCGCCGCAATCACCTCGTCGCTGTCTTGCGCGCGGCCCCGTAGCCGGCTTTCCAGCTCGGCGATCGAGGGCGGCAGGATGAAGATGCTGACCACATCCTTGCCCAGCGAGGAGCGGCGGATCTGCTGGCCGCCCTGCCAGTCCACGTCGAACAGCGTGTCATTGCCCGCGCGCATTGCGGCCTCGACCGGGGCTTTCGGGGTGCCATAGAAATTGCCGAACACCTCGGCATGTTCCAGCATCTCGCCCGCCATCACCATCTCGTTGAAATCGTGCTTGCTGCGGAAGAAGTAATCGACCCCGTCGGTTTCGCCCGGGCGCGGCGCGCGGGTGGTGGCCGAGACCGAGAATTTCAGCGACGGGTCCCAGGCCATCAGCCGTTTCGCCAGCGTCGATTTGCCTGCCCCCGAGGGCGAGGACAGGATGATCAGCAAGCCGCGGCGGGCCAGATCGGTCATGACTTACTCCACATTCTGGATCTGCTCGCGCATCTGGTCGATGACATGCTTGAGGTCAAGCCCGATCGCGGTCAGCCGCTCTGACCCCGATTTGGAACACAGCGTATTCGCCTCGCGCACGAATTCCTGCGTCAGGAATTCGTATTTGCGCCCCACCGGCGCCGGATCTGCCAGCAGCGTGCGCGCGGCGGTGACATGGGCGCGCAGCCGGTCGAGTTCTTCGGCCACGTCGGCCTTGACCGCCAGCATCGCCAGTTCCTGCGCGATGCGCTGCGGATCGGCGCCGGGCGCCCCCTCCATCACGCGGGCCAGATTGGCGCGCAGGGCGGTTGCGACCTCGGGGCGGCGCGCCTCGGCGGCGGCCTGTGCCTCTTCGGTCAGGGTTGCGATCCGGTCGATCTGCGCGCCGATCACTGCCCCAATTTCGCCACCTTCTGCCGCCCGCATCGCGCTGAAATCGGTTAACAGCGCCTCAAGATCCCTTAACAGCGCAGCGCGCAGCGCAGCCGGATCTTCCAGTGCGGGCGGTCCCTGTTCGATCACGCCGCGCAGGGTCAGCAGGTCGCTTGCACGGCTGGGGGCCAGGGTCAGGCCCTGCTCTTGCGCGGCGGCCTCGATCTGCGCCACAGCCCGCAGCACCGCGGTCAGGCCAGAGGCGCTCAGGCGCAGCCCTTCGGCCTGTTCGGACCGGGCAAGTCGCAGATTCAGCGTGATATTTCCGCGCGCTGCCACCTGTGCAACGGCGCTGCGCACAGCGGTTTCCAGCCCCTCGACCTCGGGCAGGCGCACCCGCAGATCGAAGCCCTTGCCATTCACCGAACGGATGTCCCAGGTCCATTCATACCCAAGCGCCGCCCCCTGACGGGCGGCGAATCCGGTCATCGAAATCACCCTGCTCTGGGGGGCGGTCATGCGGTTCTCGGCGGTGTCGGGCTTAACCATTTAAGACTTTAGTTCCCCATGTGGCAGAAAAAAGGCGTATTAAGAGTTCAGTAAGGATTTCGCTCCGTGGGTCAACCGAAAGACCCGATTTCGCCGAAGGCAACGGAGCTTTTCAGCGCCGGGCACGCGGTTTTTACGCCCGGGCGAAGAAACAGGTGCTATGATGGAACGCGACGAAAAAACCTTGGGGAAGGTTCTTCAGATGGTGCAGCAGGCGGGGGCCGGGCAGCGGATCGTGGCCGAGATGCGCGCCTATTGGGAGGCGCTGCGACGCGGTCGTCTGATTCCTGCACGCTCGGATGTGGACCCGCGCGGCATCGAACGGGCGCTGGAATATGCCTTCATCATCGAACGCGTCGCCCCCGGCATGGGCCGGTTCCGGCTGGCGGGCATGCATCTGAACGACCTGATGGGGATGGAGGTGCGCGGCATGCCGTTGACCGCGATGTTTACCCCCGAAGGCCGCCGCCGGATCGCCGAAGTGACCGAGGCGATGTTTCAGGACCCCGCCATTGTGGAGTTGACGCTGCGCGCGGAAACCGGCATCGGCAAGCCACCGCTGAACGCCCGGCTGTTGCTGCTGCCGCTCAAATCCGATCTGGGCGACATCACCCGCGCCTTGGGCTGTCTGGTGGCCGAGGGCGAGGCGATCGGGCGCACGCCGCGCCGTTTCGAAGTGATGGCGGCCCAGGTTACACCCATCGTGCAGGACGTCGACACGCCCGCACCGGCCCCCGTCCCGGTCAACCCCGCCGCACTGGGGCTCCACGATCCGGCCCCGGCGTTTGGCAAACCCGCCCCTGCGGCACAGCCGCAGCGCCCCGCCATCGCGCCCCGCACCCCCGAGGAGCGCCGGGCGATGTTCCGGCTTGTGCGCGCCGACGACTGAAATCTGGGTTCGTAACCAGTAAAGCGACCCGAAAGTGTTAACTTCGGGTCGCAAGTTTTTGTAATATGGTAGTTTTACTGGTTCGCAGCTTTTTGCAGCGCGCGCCGGTCCCGCAGTTCTTCGGCCACCAGGAAGGCCAGTTCCAGCGACTGGCTGGCGTTCAGGCGCGGATCGCACGCGGTGTGATACCGGCTCGACAGGTCTTCGTCCGAGACCGCGCGCACGCCGCCGGTGCATTCGGTCACGTCCTTGCCGGTCATCTCGAAATGCACGCCGCCGGGGATCGTGCCCTCGGCCTTGTGGATGGCAAAGAATTCGCGCACTTCGCGCAGCACCGAATCGAACGGACGGGTCTTGAAGCCCGAGGCCGATTTGATCGTGTTGCCGTGCATCGGATCGCAGGTCCACACCACATTGGCGCCTTCGGCCTGCACGGTCTGGATCAGACGCGGCAGGTGATCGCCCACCTTGCCCGCGCCGAAACGTGCAATCAGCGTCAGCCGCCCGGCCTCGTTGGCGGGGTTCAGCTTCGCCATCAGCACCTTCAGATCCTCGGCCGTGGTCGAGGGCCCGCATTTCAGCCCGATCGGGTTTTGCACACCGCGGCAGAATTCGACATGCGCGCCGTCGGGCTGACGGGTGCGGTCGCCGATCCAGATCATATGGCCCGAGCCCGCGACCGGCAGCCCGGAGGTCGAGTCGATCCGGCACAGCGCCTCTTCATATTCCAGAAGCAGCGCTTCGTGGCTGGTGTAGAAATCGACCGTGCCCAGCTCATGCGCGGTTTCCGAGGTGACCCCGGCCGCGCGCATGAAATCCATCGCCTCGGCGATCTGCTCGGCCACCTTGCGGTATTTCGCGGCCTCGTCTTCGTCGGTGAAGCCCGAAATCCACGATTGCACGCGGTGAATATCGGCATAACCGCCGGTCGAGAAGGCGCGCAGCAGGTTCAGGCTGGCCGCGGCCTGGGTATAGGCCTGCAGCATCCGGTTCGGGTCGGGCAGCCGGGCGTCCATCGTGGCCTCGAACCCGTTGATGATGTCACCGCGGTAGCTGGGATATTCCACGCCGCCGATCATTTCGGTCGGGGCCGAGCGCGGCTTGGCGAATTGCCCGGCCATCCGGCCGACCTTGACCACCGGCACCTTGGCGCCCCAGGTCAGCACGATCGCCATCTGCAACATCACCTTGAACGTGTCGCGGATGTTGTCAGCCGAGAATTCGGCAAAGCTTTCGGCGCAGTCGCCACCTTGCAGCAGGAAGGCCTCTCCCTTGGCGACCTTGGCCAGATCGGCGCGCAGGCGCCGCGCCTCACCGGCAAAGACCAGCGGCGGCATCTTTGCCAGTGTCGCCTCAACCGCGTGCAGCGCAGCCATGTCGGGATAGTCCGGCATCTGCACCCGCGGTTTCGCGCGCCAGTCCGATTTCGTCCATCCCTTAGCCATCTTCGCCTCCAAAGCATCCAGAGCGTGTCCGGTGCTTATAAAGCGGTCGGGGGGCCAGAACAAACCCAATATTCGTTTTTTGCAGGGCGGTCATAATCTGCGCGCCAAGCCGCACTGTTCGCGCCCTCTTGCGGGGGACACAATTCCCTGATTGTGTGGCTCGAAACGACAAACACAGGTCGCAAATGCGCAGCCCTTCCACGCCCCGAACCCATACCCGCCCGGCCTCTTCGCATGGCACCGTGCGGCTGCCACCGATCGAACGCCCGCGGCGTTATATCTTCCTGCTGCTCGACCGGATGACGATGATGGCCTTCGCCTCGGCGATCGAGCCGCTGCGACTGGCCAATCAGGTGTCGGGCCAGAAACTTTACGACTGGAAGCTGGCCTCCGAAGACGGGCAGGATGTGTCTTGCTCGAACGGGGTGACGCTGCGGGTCGACATGGGGCTGGACGAGGTCACGCGCGACGACACCGTGCTGGTGTGCGGCGGAATCGACGTGACCGAGGCGACGACGAAACCGATCCTGAACTGGCTGCGGCGCGAGGCACGCAGGGGCGCCGCGATCGGCGGGCTGTGCACCGGCGCCTGGGCCGTGGCCCGGGCCGGGTTGCTGGACGGCAAGCGCGCGACGATCCATTGGGAAAATCAGGACAGCTTCGCCGAAGATTTCGAAGAGGTGCGGCTGGCCAAATCGGTCTTCGTGATCGACGGCAACCGGCTGACCACCGCGGGGGGCACCGCCTCGCTCGATCTGATGCTCAAGCTGATCGCGCGCGATCATGGCGAGGCGATGGCCAATACCGTGGCCGATCAGCTGATCTATAACTCGATCCGCACCGATCAGGACAGCCAGCGCCTGTCGATCCCGACAAGGATCGGCGTGCGCCATCCGAAACTGGCGCAGGTGATTGGCCGGATGGAGGCCAATATCGAAGACCCGGTGAGCCCGGCAAAACTGGCCGAAGAAGTGGGCATGTCGACCCGGCAACTGGAACGGCTGTTCCGGCGCTATCTCAACCGCTCGCCCAAGCGCTATTACATGGAGATCCGGCTGCAAAAGGCGCGCAACCTTCTGATGCAGACCGAGATGAGCGTGATCAACGTGGCGCTGGCCTGCGGCTTCGCCTCGCCCTCGCATTTCTCGAAATGCTATCGGGCGCATTATCAGACCACCCCCTACCGCGAGCGCGGCACCTCGGGGGCGGCGGGCGAGGCAGGCGGCGATTACGACCCGGGCCTGATCCCCGAAGACGACGATTGCGACCTGACCGGCATCGACTTCCCGGAAGAGAAATTCGAATGACTGCCGCGCCGATCGCCCCGCAAACGCGCGGACGCTGCGTCAAGGCGCCAAAAATTTGCCCGCATGGTCGGATTTCGGCCCTGCAAAGCAACCCTGTCCTATTTTCTTTTACGCAGGCGCGCTCTAACCTTCGCGCCAGGACAATGTTCCAACATGGGAGTGAACATATGAAAAAGCTTCTTCTGGCCACCGCCGCTGCCGCGCTGACCGCTGGCGGCGCTTTCGCCGAGGATGTCAAACTGGGGATTTCGCTGGGCTTCACCGGCCCGCTGGAATCGATGTCGCCGACCATGGCGCAGGGTGCCGAACTGGCGATGAAAGAAGCCACGGACTCGGGCAAGTTCATGGGCGGCGCGACCGTCACCCCGGTGCGCGGCGACAGCACCTGCGTTGACGCCGCAGCGGCCACCGCCACCGTGGAACGTCTGATCACCGCCGAAGGCGTGAAGGGCATCGTCGGCGGCATGTGCTCGGGCGAAACCACCGCCTCGCTGCAAAACGTCGCCATGCCGAACGGCATGGTCATGATCTCGCCCTCGGCCACCTCGCCCGCGCTCTCGACGCTGGACGACAACGGCCTGTTTTTCCGCACCTCGCCGTCGGACGCGCGTCAGGGCCAGGTGATGACCGAAATCATCATGGAACACGGCATCAAGTCGGTTGCCCTGACCTATACCAACAACGACTACGGCAAGGGCCTGGCCGACAGCTTCGCCGAAGCCTTCACCGCCGCCGGCGGCACCGTGACGATCAACGCCGCCCATGAAGACGGCAAGGCCGATTACGCCGCCGAAGTCGGCGCGCTGGCCTCGGCCGGTGGCGACGCGCTGGTGATCGCGGGCTATGTCGATCAGGGCGGTTCGGGCATCCTGCGCGGCGCGCTGGATTCGGGCGCGTTCGAAACCTTCGTCTTCCCCGACGGCATGGTCGGCGCGACGCTGCAAGACAACTTCGGCGCCGAGGTGAACGGCTCGTTCGGGCAGATCCCCTCGTCGGAAGGCGCGGGCAAGGACAAGTTCATCGAGATGGCGACCGCGGCCGGCTTCGACGGCACCTCGGTCTATTCGTCCGAGGCCTATGACGCGGCTGCGCTGATCATGCTGGGCATGGCGGCGGCCGGTTCGACCGACCCGAATGTCTACAAAGAGAAGATCATGGATGTGGCCAACGCTCCGGGCGAGCCGATCCTGCCGGGTGAACTGGGCAAGGCGTTCGAACTTATTGCCGCGGGCCAGGACATCGACTATCAGGGCGCGTCCTCGGTCGAACTGATCGGCGCGGGCGAGTCGTCGGGCACCTTCCGCGAGATCGAGATCAAAGACGGCAAGATCGAAACCGTCAAATACCGCTGACCGGCGGCACAGGCATAGGACAGCCCGGAGAGATCCGGGCTGTTTTCCATTAATAACAAGGCCATAAACGGCAACCTTCATGTCGTGCATGAAGTTAGGGGACTGCATGATCCGGGTAGAGAACCTGCACAAGCATTTCGGCGGCTTCCGCGCTGTCGACAATGCCTCGCTAGAGATCGCCACCGGCTCCATCACCGGGCTCATTGGCCCGAATGGCGCCGGGAAATCGACGCTTTTCAACGTGATAGCCGGGGTTCATAAACCAACCTCGGGGCGGGTCACGATGGATGGCGAGGATATTACCGGGCTTGCCCCGCACGAGCTGTTTCACAAGGGGCTGCTGCGCACCTTCCAGATCGCGCATGAATTCCCCTCGATGACGGTGCGCGAGAACCTGATGATGGTGCCCGGCAATCAGTCGGGGGAAACGCTGTGGAACGCCTGGTTCGGCCGCGGACGGATCGCACAGGAAGAGGCGGCCCTTCTGAAGAAGGCAGACGAAGTTCTTGATTTCCTGACGATTTCGCACCTGAAAAATGAACGTGCCGGCAACCTTTCGGGCGGGCAGAAGAAGCTTTTGGAACTGGGACGCACGATGATGGTCGAGGCCAAGATCGTGTTCCTGGACGAGGTTGGCGCAGGTGTGAACCGCACGCTTCTGAACACCATCGGCGATGCGATCGTGCGGCTGAACAAGGAACGCGGCTACACCTTCTGCGTGATCGAGCATGACATGGATTTCATCGGACGGCTTTGCGATCCGGTGATCGTGATGGCCGAGGGCCGCGTGCTGGCCGAAGGATCGTCCGAAAGCATCATGCAAAACGAGGCGGTGATCGAGGCCTACCTGGGCACCGGGTTGAAGAACAAGGTCAAGGCGGAGGCTGCATCGTGATCGGATTTTTCATGATCAAGCAAGGCGTTATGGGCTGTTTCGGAGGCATCGCATGAGCTTTCTTGACGCCTCTGACATGACGGGCGGCTATGGCGCCGCCGATATTCTGCACGGCTGCACGCTCAAGGTCGAAAAGGGCCAGATCGCGGTGATCGTGGGCCCGAACGGCGCGGGCAAATCGACCGCGATGAAGGCGGTCTTCGGCATGCTGAAATTGCGCGGCGGCCATGTGAAGCTCGACGGCGAGGACATCACCGCGCTTTCCCCGCAAGAGCGGGTGCGCAAGGGGATGGGCTTCGTGCCCCAGGTCAACAATGTCTTCCCGACGATGTCGGTCGAGGAAAACCTGGAAATGGGCGCCTTCATCCGCACCGACGATTTCCGCCCGACGATGGAGCAGGTCTATGATCTGTTCCCGATCCTGCGCGACAAGCGGCACCAGAACGCGGGCGAATTGTCCGGCGGGCAGCGCCAGCAGGTCGCCGTGGGCCGCGCGCTGATGACGCAGCCCAAACTGCTGATGCTGGACGAACCCACTGCGGGCGTCAGCCCCATCGTGATGGATGAGCTGTTCGACCGGATCATCGAGGTCGCGCGCACCGGCATTTCCATCCTGATGGTCGAACAGAACGCGCGTCAGGCGCTGGAGATCGCCGATCAGGGCTATGTGCTGGTGCAAGGCGCCAATAAATACACCGACACGGGCGCCGCGCTGATGGCCGACCCCGAAGTCCGCCGCACCTTCCTGGGGGGCTGAGATGGAATTCCTCAATGCGCTTGTCGCAATTCTGAACTACGTCGTGGTGCCCGCCACCGCCTATGGTGCGCAGCTTGCGCTCGGGGCGCTCGGGGTCACGCTGATCTATGGCATCCTGCGGTTCTCGAACTTTGCCCATGGCGATACGATGGCCTTCGGCACCGGCATCACGATCATCGTGACCTGGGGCCTGCAGGCACTGGGGATCGGGCTGGGACCGCTGCCCACCGCCCTGCTGGCCCTGCCCTTCGGCATCGCGATCACCGCGGCGCTGGTGCTGGCGACCGACCGCGTGGTCTATCGCTATTACCGCAAGGTCAAAACCGCGCCGGTGATCCTGACCATGGTTTCGGTGGGCGTGATGTTCGTGATGAACGGCGTGACGCGCTTGCTGATCGGCGTCGATGAGATCCAGTTCGCCGATGGCGAGCGGTTCGTCGTCGCGGCGCGGGCCTTCAAGGCCGCCACTGGCCTGGACGAACCGCTGTCGATCCGCACGACGCAGGTCATCACCGTGGTCGTCGCCGGGCTGGTGGTCTGGGCGCTGTTCTGGTTCCTGGCGCGCACCCGCACCGGCAAGTCGATGCGCGCCTTCTCCGACAACGAGGATCTGGCGCTGTTGTCGGGGATCAACCCCAACCGCGTCGTGGCGGTGACCTGGATCATCGCGGCGGCGCTGGCCACCACGGCAGGCACGCTTTACGGTCTGGATAAATCCTTCAAGGCGTTCAACTACTTCCAGCTGCTGCTGCCGATCTTCGCGGCGGCCATCGTGGGCGGCTTGGGCAATCCGCTGGGCGCGATTGCGGGCGGGTTCGTCATCGCCTTTTCCGAGGTGGGCGTGACCTATGCCTGGAAGAAGGTGGCCACCTATCTGATCCCGAACTGGGAGGCCGAGGGGCTGATGCAGCTTCTGTCGACCGAGTATAAATTCGCGGTCAGCTTTGCCATCCTGATCATCGTGTTGCTGTTCAAGCCCACCGGGCTGTTCAAGGGGAAATCGGTATGAGCACGCATCAACCGAGCGCCGCCCGGGGCGGCAAAATCCGCGCGCCGCTGCTGTTTGCGGTGATGGCCGTGCTGATCGGCTTCGAGGGCATGACCTCGGGCTGGAACGGCGCCATCGGCATCCTCAACATGGGGCTGATCTCGGCGATCCTTGCCCTGGGGGTGAACATGCAATGGGGCTATGCGGGGCTCTTCAACTCGGGCGTGGTGGGTTTCATCGCGCTTGGCGGTCTGGCGCCGGTCCTGGTGTCGATGCCCCCCACGCCCGGGGCTTTCGCGGCAGGCGGCTGGCAGATCCTGATCGGCCTGCTGATCGCGGTGGCCGCGATCGTGCTAGCGGTCTGGCTGAACGGGCGGCTTGCGGGCAAGGCGCGCGTGCTGGCCATCGTCGCGGTTCTGGTCGCGGGGTTCTTCATCTATCGCGCGGTCTTCGATCCGGCGGTGGCCGCAGTGCAGGCGATCAACCCTTCGGCCCTTGGTTATCTGGGCGGGCTTGGCCTGCCGGTGCTGCTGGCCTGGCCGGTGGGCGCGCTGCTGGCGGCCGGTGCCGCCTGGGTCATCGGCAAGACCGCGCTTGGCCTGCGCTCGGACTATCTGGCGATTGCGACGCTCGGGATCGGCGAGATCATCGTGGCCGTGCTGAAGAACGAGGAATGGCTGGCGCGCGGCGTGCTCAACGTCAACGGCATTCCCCGCCCCTGGCCCGTGCCCTATGAAATCGACCTGCAGGGCAATGCCGCCTTCGTCGAACGCGCCGCCGCACTGGGGCTTGATCCGGTCACGGCCTCGACCCTGCTGGTGAAACTGCTTTACACCGGGCTTTTCGTGGCGGTTCTGGGCCTTCTGCTCTGGGCGGCCCAGCTGGCGCTGAAATCGCCCTGGGGCCGGATGATGCGCGCGATCCGCGACAACGAGATCTCGGCCGCGGCGATGGGCAAGAACGTCACCCGCCGCCACCTGCAGATCTTCGTGCTGGGCTCGGCCGTGATCGGGCTCGCCGGCGCGATGATGATCACGCTCGACGGGCAGATGACGCCCTCGTCCTACAACCCGCTGCGTTACACCTTCCTGATCTGGGTGATGGTGATCGTGGGCGGTTCGGGCAACAACTGGGGCTCGGTTCTGGGCGGTCTGCTGATCTGGTATCTTTGGATCAAGGCCGAGGCCTGGGGCCCGCAGATGATGGATCTGGTCACCGCCAACCTGTCGGAAGGCGCGCTGAAACAGCATCTGGTCGATTCGGCGGCACATATGCGGCTGATCGTGATGGGGCTGGTGCTGCTGCTGGTCCTGCGGTTCAGCCCGCGCGGGCTTTTGCCCGAGCGCTGAAACCGACCGAAACCTGGGGGGCTTCGGCCCCCCTTTTCGACTCTGCTGCTTCTTTCTGGTTCAAATATCCCGGGGGTCCGGGGGCAGAGCCCCCGGCCTTGCCTCCCGCCTCTTGCTTTCCAAACGCGCGCCGAATATTCCCGCGTCATGACCCAGCATCAACGCCTCCTCATCATCGACTTCGGTTCTCAGGTCACGCAGCTGATTGCGCGGCGCCTGCGCGAGCTGAACGTCTATTGCGAAATCCACCCCTATCAGAACGTGACCGACGCGTTCCTGGCCGATTTCGCCCCCCAAGCCATCATCTTTTCGGGCGGCCCCGACAGCGTCACCCGTGAAGGCTCCCCCCGCCCGCCGCAAAGCGCCTATACGATGGGCGTTCCGATCCTGGGCATCTGCTATGGCCAGCAGGTGATGATGCAGGATCTGGGCGGTCTGGTCGAAGCGGGGCAAAGCCACACGGCCGAATTCGGCCGCGCCTATGTGACGCCCGCCGCGCAAAAACTCTCGATCCTCGAGGGCTGGTTCGAAGGCGAAGGCAAGGATGCGGGCCGCGAGCAGGTCTGGATGTCGCACGGCGATCACGTCTCGCGCCTCGCCCCGGGCTTTGAGGTCTACGGCACCTCGCCGGGCGCCCCCTTCGCGATCACCGCGGATCTTGCGCGCAATTTCTACGCCGTGCAGTTCCACCCCGAGGTGCACCACACCCCGAATGGCGCGAAGCTTTATGAAAACTTCATCCGCCTCGCGGGCTTCACCGGCGACTGGACGATGGCGGGCTACCGTCAACAGGCGATCGAACAGATCCGCGCGCAGGTGGGCAAAAGCCACGTCATCTGCGGCCTTTCGGGCGGCGTCGACAGCTCGGTCACCGCGATCCTGCTGCACGAGGCGATCGGCGATCAGCTGACCTGCGTCTTCGTCGACCACGGCCTTCTGCGCCTGGGCGAGGCCGAGCAGGTCGTCGCGATGTTCCGCGACAATTACAACATCAAGCTGATCGCGGCCGACGAGAGCGATCTGTTCCTCGGCGCGCTCGAAGGCGTCTCGGACCCCGAGGTCAAACGCAAGACGATCGGCAAACTCTTCATCGACGTGTTCCAGAAATACGCCAATGAAATCGAGGATGCCGAGTTTCTGGCGCAGGGCACGCTCTACCCCGATGTAATTGAATCGGTCAGCTTCTCGGGCGGCCCCTCGGTCACGATCAAGTCGCACCACAACGTCGGCGGCCTGCCCGAAAAGATGGGTCTGAAACTGGTCGAGCCGCTGCGCGAGCTGTTCAAGGACGAGGTCCGCGCCCTAGGCCGCGAACTCGGCCTGCCCGAGAGCTTCATCGGCCGTCACCCCTTCCCGGGCCCCGGCCTCGCCATCCGCTGCCCCGGAGAGATCACCCGCGAAAAGCTCGAAATCCTGCGCAAGGCCGATGCCGTCTATATCGACCAGATCCGCAAGCACGGGCTTTATGACGAGATCTGGCAAGCCTTCGTCGCGATCCTGCCGGTGAAAACCGTAGGTGTGATGGGCGACGGGCGCACCTATGACTACGCCTGCGCGCTGCGCGCGGTGACGTCGGTCGATGGGATGACCGCCGATTACTACCCGTTCAGCCACGAATTCCTGGGCGAGACCGCGACGCGGATCATCAACGAGGTGAAGGGCATCAACCGGGTGACCTACGACATCACCTCGAAACCGCCGGGCACGATCGAGTGGGAATGAGCTTTCGCCCGCGCCTTTCGGGACGCGGGTGAAATCACACGCGGGCGGTGGCGCGCCTGTCACAATTACGGGGCAGCCGGTCTTCGGCTGTGTCACGGGGGGGATGCATGGCACTGATCCGACTGACCGGCCATCTGATCTGCGCCTCGGCGGCAGAGCGTCAGGCGGTGCTGTCCCACCTTCCTGCCCATATCGCCGCGACCGTGCGTGAACCGGGCTGCCTGTTTTTCGACATCGCGCAAACTGCGGACCCGATGGTCTGGTCGGTATCCGAAGGCTTCGCCACGCAGGCGGATTTCGACGCGCATCAGGCCCGCGCTGCCGTCAGCCCCTGGGCTGCGGCGACCCGGGCCATCAAGCGGGTCTACGAGATGGGGGCGACCGAGCCCGAAATCGCCCCCGAAACCGACGCCGACATCGCGCCAATCGACCGGCTGACCCGTGCCGCGTTCGGGGGCCCCGACGAGGCGGAGCTGATTGCGCAGCTGCGCACGCAGGGGGATCTGGCCTTGTCTCTGGTCGCGCGGCTTGGACGCAGCGTTCTGGGGCATGTCGCGTTTTCCCCGCTTGCCGCCCCGATGAAGGCGTGGGCGCTGGCGCCGGTCAGCGTGCGCACGGCCTGCCGTCGGCAGGGGATCGGCGCCGCGCTGATCCGCGCCGGTCTGGAAACCGCCCGTGCACAGGGCGTCGAGGCCGTTCTGGTGCTGGGCGATCCGGCCTATTACGGGCGTTTCGGTTTCAGCGCAAAGGCGGCCCAAGCGCTGCGCACCCCCTACGACGGGCCCTATCTGCAGGCGCTGTCCTTGTCGGGCACGGCGCGCCTGCCGGCGGGCGACATCACCTATCCGCCCGCCTTCGCGGCGCTGTAAGGCTCAGCCGATCAGCGGCGAGGCCCCGCCATAGGCTTCTTCGTAATGCCGTTTCAGCCGCATCAGCGCGATGCGCAGCACGATCTTTCCCGACCGCGCCGACCAGCCCAGACGCCGTTCCGCCGTTTCCAGACCTTCCAGAAAACAGCAGCAGCGCAACACCATATCCCCCAGCCCCGGCCCCAGATCGCGCAGGGCCAGCGCCACCCGGTCACGCACCCGATCAGATCCGCCACCATGGCCCGCGTCGGGGCGATACTGTCCGCGGTCCCCGCCGGTCAGAAACCGTTCCCAGTTCTGCGCCACACGCGGGCCGATCTGCGCCAACTCGAAATCTTCGCGCAGCCGTTCGCCCGCCGCGACAAGGTCCGGGGTCAGGAAGGGCTCTCCGTCCTTGTCGCGGCGCCGCGCCAGAACGCCCAGCGGGCTTTCGGCCAGGTTGGCGCGAACCCGCCGGAGCCGCCCCTGCCCCTCGTTCACCGTGCGCTCGCCCCAGTCGCGGTGTTGATCGGCGAAAGGCATCGCTTCGGCTTCGGCCTCGGCCGCATCGACGAACCCACGGGCGGCGGCCTCTTCATCCAGCATCCGTTTCAGCGCGGCCCGCCCGGCCGGTGCGATTTCATAGCTGATGACACGCCCGGTATGCCTGACCGTGATCCAGTCCTGCAACGCGAAGGCCTGCGCCATGGCGCGTTCGGTTACGGCAGTGCGCACCGTGCCGCGCAACACGACGGCCTTGTCCATGTCGCCCGCCACGATCAGCAGGGCGCCCGGCTCGGCCAGACGGCGCAGGATGCGGCGGCCTTCACGCGCCAGCTGGTCGGTATCGGTCGGGATCTCTTTCGTGCGGATCGGTGCGGTCATCTGAACGTTTTCCTCTTTATGGGCGGAGGTTTGGGCAGGGAGGCAGGCGACAGACCCCAGACAGGACAGCGCCTCGTCGACCAGCGGATCGTCGCGGCGGGCCTCGATACGGCGCACCCGGCGCAGGACGGTCGAGGCATGGCACCCCTCCACCCGTGCCAGTTGCCGGATCGACACGCCTTCTTCCACATGGCGCAGATACAGCCGCGCGTAATCTGGCAGCCAGGCAGGCAGCGCTGCCCCGGCCGGTTCGGTCCTCATCGTCGTGTCCCCCGCAAAAGGCGCGGCGCAGCAGCCGCGCCGCTCTGTCATCCCATTCAACCGTGGGTTGCTTTGGTTACCCGTTCGTTAATAAATGGAACGATGCCGATAATTGTTTAAATTTCCTAAAGATCGTCGAACGTTGCGCACGCATCAGCGGGGAAACGCGCAACACCCGCATAAGTTGTATCATTCTGGTCCCCATTCAAGCGAGGGGAACCCCAATGACCGATCTGTTCGAGCTGATTTCCACCCTGAAACGCCCGCGGCTGCTGATCCGGGCCGCAAGATTCGGACAAGGCGAGTATAATCGGAGCCGCGATCTGAAACGCCTGATGCGTGCCGCGGTCGTGCCAAGCCCCGAGCAGGCACTGCAGCGGCTGCTGGCCGAGGAAGCCCAGCTCGAGGCCTCGCGGCAAGAGGGAGATGCAACCTACAGCCTGATGCGGCACATCGAAATCCTGATCGCGATGATGGCCGAAGTGCGCCTGCTGCCGCGCCCGTCAGCCCAGGTGTGACCACGAACAGCACCATCTGCCGAAAGGGCGCGTCACGGTCGCGGACCGTCGCGCCCTGCCCGTTCAGCGGGACTTGAACAGTGATCCCAGCACGCCGCGCACCAGTTGCTGCCCGGCCTTGCTGCCCAGTTGCCGCGCCAGGCTTTTGCCGAAGGTCTCGATAATCGAATCCGACCGGGAGGCAGATTTCCGGCGCGTGCTGCTGGCGGATTTCTCGGGCTTGACCGGATCGAACCGACGCGCCTGTTTGAATTCGCGCGCCCGCGCGGCCTCTTCTTTGGCAGAAGCGGCCTCTGCCGCCTCGCGGGCCTCGGCCTCGGCGGCCTCTTGCGCCGCCGCTGCGGCCCGTGCGCCCAGAATTTCAAAGGCCGACTCGCGGTCGATGGTCTTGTCGTATTTCAACCCGAAGGGCGAGGATTGCACGATCGCGCGGCGTTCTTCGGGTGACAACGGCCCGAGCCGCGATTGCGGCGGGCGCACCAGCGTGCGTTCGACAATCCCCGGCACACCCTTGTTTTGCAAAAACGAGGTCACCGCCTCGCCGGTGCCGACCTCCTTGATCGCGTCCTCGGTATCGAAGCGCGGGTTCGGGCGGTAGTTTTCGGCGGCGCGTTTCAGATCCTTCTGATCCTTGGCGGTGAAGGCGCGCAGCGCGTGCTGCACCCGGTTGCCCAGCTGGCCCAGAATATCCTCGGGCACATCGGCGGGGTTTTGCGTGATGAAATAGATCCCCACGCCCTTGGACCGGATCAGCCGCGCGACCTGTTCGACCTTGTCGATCAGGGCCTTGGGCGCGTCGTCGAACAGCAGATGCGCCTCGTCGAAGAAAAACACGAAGCGCGGGCGCTCGGGGTCGCCGACCTCGGGCAGTTCCTCGAACAGTTCGGACAAGAGCCACAGCAGAAAGGTCGCGTACAGCCGGGGCGACGACATCAGCTTGTCGGCGGCCAGAATGTTGATCCGCCCCCGCCCATCGGCGGCCAGGGTCATCATGTCCGACAGCGCCAACGCCGGTTCGCCAAAGAACTTCGCCGCACCCTGGGTTTCCAGCACCAGCAACTGACGCTGGATCGCGCCCACGGTCTGCGGCGCGACATTGCCGTAACGCATGCCGATCTCGTCGGCGTTTTCCCCGACATACAGCAGCATCGCCCGCAGATCGGCCAGATCCAGCAGGGCCAGCCCCTCGGCATCGGCCAGATGGAAGGCGATGTTCAGAACGCCTTCCTGCGCCTCGGACAGACCCATCAGCCGCGACAGCAGCAGCGGCCCCATTTCCGTCACGGTGGTGCGCACCGGATGGCCCTGTTCCCCGAACATGTCCCAGAAGGTCACCGGAAAATCGCGATAACTCAGCTCGTAACCGATGGTGTCGGCGCGCTTTTGAAACGCATCGTGCAGCTTGCCGGCGGCACTGCCCGCCATCGCGATGCCGGCAAGATCCCCTTTCACATCGGCCATGAACACCGGCACGCCCGCGCTGGAAAACGCCTCGGCCAGGATCTGCAGCGTGACGGTTTTGCCGGTGCCGGTGGCCCCCGCGATCAGACCGTGGCGGTTCCCGTATTTCAGCAGAAGTTCCTGCGGCGTGGCATAGCCTTCGCCGCCGCCGCCCACGAAAATTCCTGTTTCGGTCAGAACCCCGGTCATGCCGCCCTCTTTATACAAAGTGTCGTTAATTGGTTAGCGGCAAGAATACTTATTTAACCATTCTGTGCCAGTGTTGATCTGTCCCGCGGGTGACCTGCGTGTTGCTCGGGACGCTTCCTCCCTGTCAGACTGGCCGCGCCTTCGGGCGCGGCTTTTTTCTTGCAAAACAGAGGTTTGAGACATCTGTTTTTGCCTGTTGACGGATCGCCCGATCCGTTTTAGCAATTGTACCAATGACAAAGTCGGCTGGTCTGACAGGGAAACAACGGGAAAGGGTTCCGAACGCGGAACCCTTTCTTTTTAGGCCCGGCCCCAAACCCCCGCCCACGGCATGCGACGGGCGCGACCGGCTCACGAAACTGTGGTGGCAAAGCGGCGCTTACGCCCGCCGGGACCCGATTTCGCCCCTGACACCGCGCGCCGCCCGTGCTAGAAGCGCGCCATCCCTTTTAAGGATGAAAGACATGATGAAGCTGACCAATCCCCTCGTGATCGCGCTGGCGATCGGCCTGACCGCTTCGGCCGCGACCGCGCAGGATACCGCGGCCCCCGCCGCCGACACGGCCACCCCGGCCGCAGAGACGCCCGCAGCTGACGCGCCCGCAGCTGCCCCCGAGGCGCCCGCCGCCGACACCGCTGCCGCCGCAGCGGAAGCGCCCGCCGCTGACGGCCCCGGCACCACCTATATCGCCGAAACGATCGGCGACTGGGGCATCCAGTGCGTGCGCACCGAAAGCGGCAACGATCCGTGCCAGATGTATCAGCTGCTGAAAGATGCCGACGGCAACAGCGTCGCAGATATCTCGATGTTCGCCCTGCCCAAGGGTGGCAAGGCCGTTGCCGGGGCCACGATCATGACCCCGCTCGAGACCCTGCTGACCCAGAACGTCGTTCTGAAGGTCGACAGCTCGGAACCGCGCGTCTATCCGTTCACCTTCTGCGCCCAGGTCGGCTGCTTCAGCCGCATCGGCCTGACCGCCGACGAACTGGCCGCCTACAAGAAGGGCAACAAGGTGCAGCTGACCGTGGTGCCGATGGTCGCGCCCGACAAGAAAGTGCAGCTCGACATCTCGCTCAAGGGTTTCACCGCGGCCTATGACAAGGTTGCGGAAATGAACGCTGACAACCAATAAGGCGAGGGGCGCATCAAGATCGCCCCGCAACCTATTGAAAACAAAACGCCGCCTCGATCCGGGGCGGCGTTTTTCATGGCGGGAAACAGGTCAGACGCGCGCCAGCGCCAGCACCGCGTTGAGCCCGCCGAAGGCAAAGGCGTTTGACAGAACCGCGTCGACCCGGGCCTGCCGCGCCACGTTGGGCACCACATCCAGATCGCAATCGGGATCATCGGTGCGATGGTTGATCGTCGGCGCAATCACGCCGTCACGCAGCGCCAGCAGGCAGGCCAGCAGCTCGACCGCGCCGGTGCCGCCGATGCAATGGCCATGCATCGCCTTCGTCGAGGACACCATCACCCGATCCGCCGCCGGGCCGAAGACCTGCCGGATCGCGGCAACCTCGGTGCGGTCATTGGCGGCCGTGCCGGTGCCATGCGCATTGATGTATCCCACCTGATCGGGGGAAAGCCCGGCATCGTTCAGCGCGCCCCGAATGGCCCGTGCCGCGCCCTCGGGGCTGGGCATCACGATGTCGCCGGCATCCGAGGTCATGGCAAAGCCCTTGATTTCCGCCAGAATTTCGGCGCCGCGCGCGCGGGCATGGTCATAGTCTTCTAGCACGAAGACACCTGCGCCCTCGCCCTGCACCATGCCGTTGCGGTCCGCGCTGAACGGGCGACAGCCGTCGGTCGACATCACGCGCAGCCCCTCCCACGCCTTCAGCCCGCCGAAATTCAACATCGATTCCGAACCGCCCGCCACCATGCCATCGGCCATGCCTGCGCGGATCATC
The DNA here is from genome assembly GCF_029222945.1 of Paenirhodobacter sp. CAU 1674. Lineage (NCBI taxonomy): Bacteria > Pseudomonadati > Pseudomonadota > Alphaproteobacteria > Rhodobacterales > Paenirhodobacter > Paenirhodobacter sp. CAU 1674. The sequence continues at coordinate 102,930 of NZ_JARHUH010000009.1, forward strand.
TGGAACGCCAGCCCGATCGCGTGGTTCGAGCTGGAACAGGCGGTCGCGACCGAGAAACTTGGCCCCTGCAACCCGTAGCCCATCGAGATATGCGAGCAGGCCGCGTTGTTCATCAGCTTGGGCACGGTGAAGGGATGCACGCGGTTCTTGCCCTCGGCAAAGACGGTGCGGAAGGCATCGTTGACGGTGCCGTTGCCGCCGCCCGCCGTGCCCATCACGCAACCCCAGCGGGTCGGATCGCCGGGCGCGCCCGGCAGCCCGGCCTGCGCCATCGCCTGCGCCGCCGCGACCAGCGCGAATTGGGTGAACAGGTCATAAAACGCCAGCTTGCCGCGTTCGAAATGCGCCTCGGGCTGCCAGCCCTGCACCTGCGCGCCGATCTGCACGCTCAACCGCTCGACATCCGGGAAATTCAGCGTCCCGATGCCGCAGCACCCCTCCGCCATCGCGGCGAAGGTGCTGGGGACATCTTGCGCCAGCGCGTTGACGGTCCCGGCCCCGGTGATGACAACGCGCCGCATTCGTTCAGGCCGCGGCCGGGGCGGGCCCCGCGATCATCCGCTCGACCGCGCGCACGATGGCGCCGACCGAGGAAATGTCGAAGTCGGATTGCGAGGGCTCGTTGGCATTGAACGGAACCGAAATGTTGAACGCCTCTTCAATGGCGAAAATCATCTCGACCAGCCCGAGACTGTCGAGCCCCAGCTCGTCCAGCGTCATGTCGGGGTGCACCTCGGCCGGTTCCAGAACCGCCTCGCGGGCGATGATGCTGATGATTTGATCTTGCACGTCGGGCCTCATGGTTTGCCGTTACTCCGCGCTCCCCTTTTGGGTCAGTTTTGCAACAGTTTCGCGAAGCTCGGCCACTTGTGCAAACAATCTTGTCAGGCGGCGGATGTTTTTCCACGCTTCGACATGGGTTTCCATCTTGATCGCCGGATAGCCGAGCAACACGCGCCCGGCCGGGGCATTACTGAAAATCTTGGTCGCCCCGCCCGCGATCACATCGTCACCGACAAAGATATTGTCGCTGACACCGCATTGCCCGGCCAGAACCACGCGGTTGCCGATCCGGCTGGACCCGGCGATGCCGACCTGACCGCACAGCAGGCAATCTTCGCCCACCTGCACGTTATGGCCGACATGCACGAGGTTATCGAGCTTGGTACCGCGCCCAATGCTGGTTGCGCGCACGGTCCCGCGGTCGACGGTGGCATTGGCGCCGACCTCCACATCGTCGCCGATCTGCACGGTGCCCAGGCTGTGAATCCGGGTCCAGGATTGCGGATGGATTTCCTCGCGGTGGCCCAGCGTCTCGCGGATCTCCTCGATCCCGGATTTTTCCGGGGTGACGAAGGAAAACCCGTCGGCGCCGATCACCGCGCCCGGCTGGCAGATGAAGCGGTGACCAATCACCACGCGCGCGCCGATCCGCACGCCTTGCAGGATCAGGGCGTCATCCCCGATCCGCGCGCCTTCGGCAATGCTGACATGGGCGGCGATGCGGGCATTCGCGCCGATCTGCACGCCGCGACCGATCACCACGAAGGGGCCGATGGCCGCGCCGGGCCCGATCAGCGCGGAAGGGTCGATCACGGCGCTCGGGTGCACGCCCGGCGCGATCTCGGGGCCCGGATCGAAGGCGCGGCTCAGCCCGGCCATCGCCAGCCGCGGGCGCGCCACGAAAATCGCGGCCTTCAGGCCATAGCCTTGCCAGTCCGCCCCCTCCCACAGGATCGCCGCCTGCGCCTGACCCTGCGCCAACCCCGGCGCATATTTCGTATCCATCGCCAGCGCGATCTGCCGCGGACCGGCGCTGGCGGGTTCCGAGGCGCTGTCGATCGGCAGGCTCAGATCGCCCTCGGCGCGGGCATTCAACGCGCGGGCAATGGTTTCAACGGTATGCGCCATCGGCAGGCCCTTTCGATCAGGCGACGCGATCACCGCGCCCTGCCCCCGATTTAATGCGCGGCGCCCGGCAATTCCACCCCGGCTTTCGCCAGCGCCGCCCAAAGCGTGCCGTCGCGGCCATAGACATCGCGGCGGTATTCCATCTTGCCGCGCGCCGTGGGCCAGGCGGTGAAATAGACCAGATGCACCGGCACCGGCTGGTCCAGCTTCACCGTGGTTTCCGCGCCGGTGCGCAGGATGCGCTGGAAATAGCCTTCGGGGTCATCGGTCTGCGGTGCCAGCAGCGCATAGGCCAGATCGAAGGGCTTGCCCACGCGGATGCAGCCATGGCTGTAGGCGCGCACCTCTTTCTGGAACAGCGACTTCGACGGCGTGTCATGCAGATAGATGTTGTATTTGTTCGGGAACAGGAATTTCACCAGCCCGAGCGCGTTGCCGTCCGAGGGCGGCTGCTTCATCGCAAAGGGGAAGTTCCGGGCGTTGTAAGAGGCGAAATTCACCGCCGAGCGCGGCACCGTGCGGCCGCGGCTGTCGACCAGCTTGATATGGCCCGCCGCATTGGGGTTGCGCTGCATCATCGGCAGGTATTCCTTGACGGTGATCGAGCGCGGCACATGCCAGCTCGGGTTGATCACCATCATTTCCATCTCGTCCGAGAATTCGGGGGTGCGGCGGTCGGATTGATTTTGCCCGACGACCGTCACGCTCTCGAAGCTCTGCTTGCCATGGTCGATGATACGGACGCTGAAATCGGTGATGTTGACCCAGATGTGGCGCGCGCCCAGGTCGATACCGTTCATCCAGCGCAGTCGCTCCATCGCGACAAGGATCGACTGCAGACGTTCCTGCGGGCTGCGGTTGATCTCGGTCAGCGTGCCTGCACCCGCAACGCCATCCGGGGTGATGCCCAGATCGAACTGATATTGCTGAACCGCCTTTTGCAGATCGCCGTCGTATTCGGCCGTCGCCGTGCGGCCCAGATAGCCCATCGCCTGCAACCGGTCGCGCAGCGCCACCACCGCCGGGCCCTGATCGCCCGGGCGCAGCGCCTTGGCGGGAACCGGCGCGCCCCAGCCCCCCTGCGCCAGTTGCGCTTCGAGGTCGAGCTTGGCCTTCATCAGCAGCGCGTATTGCGGCGCATGCGGCGCCAGCGCGCGCAGGAAGGGCCCGGGCGCCTCGGCCCCGGCAATTCCGGTCAGCAGCTCCAGCCCGTCGCGGCGCGGGATCTCGCGCACGATGCCGCTGTCGATCTTGGCGGGCTCCAGAATCCCGTTCGACACGTCATGGGCATAATCGAGGAAAGCACGCGACATCGCCACTTCCAGCAGGCCCCGTTCGCGTTCGGACCGGATCGCGGCAAAGCGCGCGCGCAGACCTTCGGCATCGTAGCGGCTGGCAGGCAAGCCATGCGCCGCGGCCCCATCAAGCGCGCGCAGCAAGGCACCACGGCGTGCGGCATCCGCGCCAGTGGTCCAGATCGGGGCATAATCGCGCTGCGCATAAAACGCGGCAAGCGCCTGATCGGCGGCGGCCTGTTCGGCAATCGCCTGGGTAAAGCCCGAGATCGTCGCCCCTTGCAGCGCAGACTGGGCAGCCCCGGCCCCCGGCGCCAAGGCCAGAAATGCCGCGAAAATAGCCACACCACACCGCAACCTCACCGCAACCGACATCTTTACCCCGACATTCAAGACCCTATCGGTGCAAATTCAGGGAAAACCCCGCCCCTGTCCAGCAGTTTGCCCCCCGCCCCCTGCACGCCCGCATCCGGCCGATGCAGCCCCGCCACAGGCGCGCAGCCCCCGCAGAGCCCCGCAATGCCTGCCGTTTGAGCAGAAACCTGCCGATCCGGCCGCATGCTACCGGTAACGGGGAAATCAACAGTTGGAAGCAGAATCACCCTGTGCCATAACTGTGCCATCGTTTGGGGTTAAGAACGCGTTAAGCCACTGGTACATGTGGCACAAAAGGCAGGACAGGCGAACAGAATGAGCATGACGACACTGACCCGGCGTGGGCTTTTGGGAGCCTTTGCAGCCACCATGGTGACCGCAGCCCCCACCATGAGCAACGCCTTCGGAATTCTGCGCGGCGCAGGCGACATCCGCCGCATCCGCATGTACTCGGGACGCACCGGCGAAAGCATCGACACGGTCTATTGGATCGAAGGTGAATACGTCAAAGAAGCCCTGAAAGAAATCAACCACTTCATGCGCGACTGGCGCAACAATCAGGTCATCGGCATCGACCCGCGCACGGTGGACATCGCCGCCGCCTCGCACCGGCTGATGGATGTGTCCGAGCCCTACATGATGCTGTCGGGCTATCGCTCGCCCGCGACCAATGCGATGCTGCGCTCGCGGTCCAAGGGTGTTGCCAAGAATTCGCTGCACATGAAGGGCATGGCCGCCGACCTGCGTCTGAAATCGCGTTCGGTCGGGCAGATCTACAGCGCCGCGACCGCCTGCCATGCCGGGGGTGTGGGCCGCTACAACCGCTCGAACTTCGTGCATATGGATTGCGGGCAGGTCCGCACCTGGAACGGCTGAGCCGATCCGATCCTTCCGACCTGCAGAACAAGCGCCGCTTTCGCGGCGCTTTTCCGTTTCTCAGCCCAGATGCCGCAGCCGCGCGATCAGCGACGAGGTGTCCCACCGCGCGCCGCCCAGCTTTTGCACATCCTTGTAGAACTGATCGACCAGCGCAGTGACCGGCAGGCTGGCGCCGTTGTCGTTGGCCGTGCTCAGGCAGATCCCCAGATCCTTGCGCATCCAGTCGACGGCAAATCCGAAATCGAAGCGGTTTTCTTCCATCGTTTTGTAGCGGTTCGCCATCTGCCAGCTGCCCGCCGCGCCCTGGCTGATCACCTCGACGACATCCGAAATCGACAGCCCGGCCTTTTCGGCGAAATGCAGGCTTTCCGCCAAGCCCTGCACCAGCCCTGCAATCGCGATCTGGTTGCACATCTTGGTCAGCTGGCCCGCGCCGCTGTCCCCCAGACGGCGGCAGATCTTGGCATAGGATTCGATCACCGGCTCGGCCGCCAGATAGGCCCCGACCTCGCCGCCGCACATCACCGACAGAACCCCGTTTTCCGCCCCGGCCTGACCGCCCGACACCGGCGCGTCGACAAAGGCCAGACCGCAGGCACGGGCCTCGGCCTCCAGCTCGCGCGTGACCGCCGCGGACACCGTGGTATGATCGACAAAGATCGCCCCCGGCTTCATGCCCGCAAACGCACCATTCTCGCCCAGGCAGATCGCCCGCAGATCATCGTCATTGCCGACGCAGGCCATCACGAAATCGCAATCGCGCGCGGCATCCGCGGGCGTCGCCGCCCATTCGCCCTTGTGATGGCGCACCCAGGCCTCGGCCTTGGCCGCGGTCCGGTTGTAGACAGTCACCTCATGCCCCTTGGCGGCCAGATGCCCCGCCATCGGAAACCCCATCACCCCAAGACCCAGAAAAGCCACTTTCGCCATTGCGCATCCCTCCGCCTGTCGCGCAAACGCGCGTTGAAACTTCGCCTTGCCTGACTTAGTAACGCCCCGACCTGCCCCGTCAACCGTGGCGGGCGTTTGGCGCGTTTTTTCAAGCCCGAGAGGCCGCATGTTCTCGCTGTTCCGCTGGATGGTTCGCATTGTCTCGGCCGCGCTGATCGCGCTGGCACTCGGGGGGTTCTTCATCTGGTATTTCGCGGCCCGCTCGCTGCCTGATTACAACGCGACCTACGAGGTTGCCGGGATCTCGGCCCCGGTCGAGATCGTGCGCTCGACCGAGGATGTGCCGCATATCTTCGGCGCGACCGACGCGGATGTGTTCTTTGCACTGGGGCTGGCCCATGCGCAGGACCGGCTGTGGCAGATGACCATGCTGCGCCGCACGGTGCAGGGCCGCCTGTCCGAAGTCTTCGGCGCCGAGACGCTGAAAACCGACGAGCTGATGCGCAGGCTCGATCTTTACGGCGCGGCCGGCGCCTCGGTCGCGGCGCAGGACGACGACACCCGCACCGCGCTCGAAGCCTATGCCCGGGGCGTCAACCAATGGATCGAACAGGTGAATTCGGGCGCGCTTGGCCGCGGCGCGCCCGAATTCTTCCTGTTCGAGAATACCATCGCCTATTGGACCCCGGCGGATTCGCTGGCGATCCTGAAACTGCTGGCCGCGCAGCAATCAAGCCAGATCGAGACCGAGGTGCTGCGGGCCCGCGTTTCGATGCTGGGGCAGGACTGGGTGCGCGATCTGATGCCGGATGTGCCCGGAAACGGCGTGGGCGCCCTGCCCGGCTATGCGCAGATCTTCCCCGATGCGCCGCGCGCGACCCAGACCGCCACCAATGCCACGCCGCCGCTCAGCCCGTTTGCCCCGCGCGCGCTTGCCGCCGCCTCGAACGCCTGGGCCGCGGCCCCCGGGCGTTCGGCCGCAGGCGGCTCGCTTCTGGCCAATGACCCGCACGGGCCGCTGACCGCACCCTCGGCCTGGTATCTGGCACGTCTGGAGCTTAGCAGCGGCGGTGTGATCGGCGGCACCATTCCGGGCATTCCGCTGATCCTGTCGGGGCGCAACGCGCGGCTGGGATGGGGCATCACCGCCGCCTGGGCCGACGATCAGGATCTGTATATCGAGGAACTGAACCCCGCCGATCCCGAACGCTATCTGACGCCCGAGGGCTGGAAGGCCTTTGAAACCCGGCGCGCGATCATCACCGTCAAAGAGGCCGAACCCGTCACCGTCACCCTGCGCTGGACCGAAAACGGCCCGGTCATTCCGGGCGGCCATTTCAACCTGGCCGCGATCACCCCGCCCGGGCATGTCGTCTCTCTCGCCTGGACCGCGCTCGACCGGCAGGACACGACGATGAGCGCGGGCCTCGCGCTGATGCGTGCGGGATCGGTCGATCAGGCCGTCGCGGCAGGCGAACGGGTGGTGGCGCCTGCGCAAAACCTGGTGCTGGCCGATCAGAGCAGCGTGGCGATGCTGACCGTGGGCGCGCTGCCGCTGCGCGATCCGGCCCATGTCACCCGGGGCCGGATGCCCAGCCCGGGGTGGGAACCCGCAAACCGCTGGAAGGGCCGCCTGCCCTATGCCGAAAATCCGCGCTTTCTGGCCCCCGAGGGCGGCATCGTCATCAACACCAACAACAAGACCGTGGATCGCGCCTTTCCGGCCCATGTCAGCTTCGACTGGGGCGACAGCCAGCGCGTGCAGCGGCTGACCCGGCTGATGGGCGAGCGCGAGGTGCATTCGCGCGAAAGCTTCATCGCGGCCCAGCTCGACACCGTTTCCCCCGCAGCGCGGGGCTTGCTGCCACTGGTCGGGGCCGATCTGTGGTTCACCGGATCGCCCGCCCCTGACGGCACCCCCGAACGCCGCCGCCAGCGTGCGCTAGAACTGCTGGCCGCCTGGGATGGCGAAATGAGCGAGCACCTGCCCGAACCGCTGATCTACGCCGCCTGGATGCGGGCGCTGCAAACCCGGCTGATCCGCGATGAGCTGGGGCCGCTTGCCGCCGAGTTCACCCATCTGGAGCCGCTGTTCATCGAGCGGGTGTTCCGCAATACCGGCGGCGCCGCGCGCTGGTGCGACGTGATGCAATCGGCCCCGGTCGAAACCTGCACCGATATCGCCCGGATGGCGCTGGACGATGCGATCCTCGATCTGACCGAACGCTATGGCCCCAAGGTCGAAAGCTGGCGCTGGGGCGATGCGCATGAGGCGGTGCATGACCATCAGGTGCTGGGACAGGCACCGATGCTGTCTTGGGCAATGAACATCCGGCAGTCGACCTCGGGCGGGGATTTCACGCTGATGCGCGGCATGACCCGTGGCACCGGCGCCAACCCGTTCGAGAACGTGCAGGGCGCGGGCTATCGCGGGGTTTATGACTTCGCCGACCCGGACAGCTCGGTCTTCATCATCGCCACCGGCCAGTCGGGCCACCCGCTCTCGCGCCATTACGACGACCTGTCCGAACTGTGGCGGCGGGGCGAATATATCCCGATGTCGCTCGACCCGGCGCTGGCGCGGGCGGCCGCGGCCGGGATCACCCAGCTTGTGCCGATCGCCACAGAGCAGTGAGCGCGCGCGCCCTGGCCGCGCGAGGATGAGTATTTGAGCCAAGAAGAAGCCCGCAGGCCAGGGCTTTGCCGATACGGTCTTCTTCTTGGCAAAAATACTCCCGCCGGAGGCGTGCCCGGGCAAAACCGGGCGCGGGGCCCGGAAACCGGGGGTCAGAGCGCCGCGAACCGCGCGCGCTGTGTCGCCGTCCAGTTGACATCCAGGCGCCAGCCGGTGTCGGTCTGGGTCTCGGAGCGCACAACGTTCTGTTCGTGCAGCCAGGCGCGGGCGCGGCCTTGCGAAAAGCTCAGCTCCAGCGTGGTGTCGTGGCGTTCTTCGCTCAGCCGGGCCTCGATTGCGGCCAGAAGGGCGGCGAAGCCCTCGCCGGTCAGGGCCGAGACCGCCTGCACATCCGACCGCCGCGCATCCTGCACCAGCAACGCCGCGCGGGTCTGTTCGCTCAGCGCGTCGATCTTGTTCCAGACCTCGATCAGCGCCACATCCTCATCCACACCCAGAGATTCCAGAATATCGCCGACATCGGCGGCCTGTTCCTCGGTCTCGGGGTGGGAAATGTCGCGCACATGCAAGATCAGATCGGCTTCCAGCACCTCTTCCAGTGTCGCACGGAAGGCCGCGACCAGTTCGTGCGGCAGATCCGAGATGAAGCCCACCGTGTCGGACATGATGACCTTGCGCCCCGAGGGCAGCGTGATGCCGCGCATCGTCGGGTCGAGCGTCGCGAACAGCATGTCCTTGGCCAGCACGTCGGCGCCGGTCATCCGGTTGAACAGCGTGGATTTTCCGGCGTTGGTATAGCCCACCAGCGCGACGATGGGGAACGGCACCTTGCGGCGCGCGGCGCGGTGCAATTCGCGGGTTTTCACCACCTTGGCCAGCTGGCGCTTGATGCGGATGACCTGCTCGTCGATGGCGCGGCGGTCGGCCTCGATTTGCGTCTCGCCCGGGCCGCCGACAAAGCCGAAGCCGCCGCGCTGGCGTTCCAGGTGGGTCCAGGCCCGCACCAGCCGCGTGCGCTGATAGCTCAGTGCGGCCAGTTCGACCTGCAGCACGCCCTCGCGGGTGCGCGCACGGTCGGCGAAGATTTCCAGAATGAGCCCGGTCCGGTCAAGCAGCTTGACCCCCCATTCCTTTTCCAGATTGCGCTGCTGCACCGGGCTTACGGGCCCGTCGACCAGAACCAGATCGACCTCCAGATCGGCCAGCTTCTGCTTGATCTCATCCAGCTTGCCGGTGCCGAACAGGTGGCCCGGGTGGATCTTGGGCAGGCGCACGACTTCGCCCCCCACGACCTCCAGGTCCGGCAGGGCGGCGGCCAAAGAGACCGCCTCGGCCAGCCCATGTTCGGGCAAGCGCCGCGATCCCGCAGCCGACTTCAGATCGGGATGCAGGACATAGGCGCGCGTGACCTTGGCAAAAGAGGAGACAGGATCGCTCAGTCTTCGCCCTCGTACAGCGAGATCGGCTGACCCGGCATGATCGTCGAGATCGCGTGCTTGTAGACCAGTTGCGATTGGCCATCACGGCGCAAAAGCACGCAGAAATTGTCGAACCAAGTGATCACGCCCTGCAATTTCACCCCGTTGATGAGGAAAATCGTGACCGGAACCTTGGTCTTGCGCACATGGTTCAGAAATGCGTCTTGAAGGTTCTGTTTGTCGGCAGCCATTTTTTATTATGCCTTTATATTCTTGTCGCGCGTTCGGGCGTTTCACCGCCCCTCAAGTCAGTATGCGTAAGAAACCAGGAGATTCCACCCCTAAAAACAGCCCGTTAGCGCTGCCTTGGCGAAATATTGTATCGCAACGCTTCCGCGCGCGGCTCAGGCGCGCCAAAACTCGGGGTTGAAAAGCGCGATAATCGCAAGCGTTTCCAGCCGCCCCAGCACCATGGCACAGGCCAGAATGGCCTTGGTCGGGTCCGACAATGCCGCCCAGCTGAGCGGCACATCGGCCGCCACCGAGGCCAGCGGACCGGTATTCGACAGCGCCGCAATCGACAGGATCGTGGCGGGTTCGAATTCCAGCCCGGCCAGCGACACCCCCATCATCACCACCGCAATCGACATCGCAAAGAGCATGAAGAAGATCCAGGCGATATAGGCGCCTTCGCGCCGCAGCCGCCGCGCCACATCGCCGCCTCCGGCGATCGAAGCGGGATGCACCAGCTTGTCCAGTTCGCGTTCGCCATGACGCAGCAGGGCATAAACCCGCAGCAGCCGCACGCCACCCGCCGTGGTCGCAACGCCCCCCCCGGTGATCGCCAGCCCCGCCAGAATGAGCCCGGGCGTGCCCAGACCCGACCAATGCCGCGCATCGTCCCAGGTGCTCGATTCAAAGCCGGTCGTGGTCAGGAACGACAACGAGGTGAACAACCCGCCCCAGTAGGATTTCACGATCGGCCCCAGCGTCGCGGCCGGGGTCTGCACGTCGAGCGCGGCGATCCAGTGGCGCATGAACAGCACCGTGGGCACCAGCAGCACCAATGCCGCGGCCAGCCGCAGCTCGGGGTCGTCGCGCAGCCGCTCGGTCGCGCGCAGCTCGCCGCCGCCGGGCCAGAAACGGCGCGACACCGCCGGGATCAGGAACAGGAAGATCACCAGCTCCCCGCCCAGCCCCGAAGCTGCGCCACCCACTCCGCCGACCGGCGAAATTCCCGAGGTCGACAGCGTCGACATCGCATGGCACAGCGCCACCAGCGCCGGATCGCCCGCAATCAGCAACCCCACCCACAGCGCCAGCGTCAGCCCCAGATAGGCCGGCAGCAGCCGCAGCGTGTAATGCACGATCCGCTCGCCCGCCTCGGCCCCGCCGTCGGACACCGCCGCGCGCGTCATCGCCGCGCCCTGCGCGCCGCCGGAAAAGAACACCTCGAACCCGCCCAGGCGCAGCGGCGCCAGCACCGCGATCGCCATCACCAGCATGAAGAACCCGCCCATCCAGCCGACCAGCGCGCGCCACAGATGCAGGCTCGGCGCCAGACGCGCGGGATCGTAAAGCGTGCCGCCCGTGGTGGTCAGATCCGACACCATCTCCCACCAGCTGTTGAACAGCCCGGTATCGGGCACCGCCTCGTTGAACGGCACCGCCAGCATCAGCGGCAACAGCGTGAAGGCCCCCAGCATCGCCAGCAGATGCGAGCGCCCCTGATGGCCGCGCGGGTTCGACACCGTGGCCAGCGCCAGCAGCACCGTCAGCGCCGAAAACAGTGTGCCCGAATACAGGAACGGCCGCGCAATGGCATAATCGCGCAGCATATAGGCATGCACCGCCGGCACGAACATCGCCAGCGCGCCGATCCCCATCAGGATCACGATCAGCGGCAGATCCTGCAGTCTCCGGGCCAGCATCGCCGCGCCTCAGAAAAAGTCGATGGAGACCTGCAACAGGCGCTCCACCACAGGCACATCGGCGGCCAGCGCGAACAGCACGATCACATCGCCCTCTTCGATCTTGGTATCGCCTGCAGGTTTCAGCACCCGGTCGCCCTTTTTCAGCGCCCCCATCAGCACGCCCTCGGGGAAGTCGATATCGCGCAGCATCTTGCCCGCAATCGGCGAGGTGCCCATCACCTGCGCCTCGATCACCTCGGCCTCGGCATCTCCGATCGAATAGATCGCCCGCACCCGCCCATGCCGGATATGGCGCAGGATCGAACTGACGGTGGTCGCACGCGGGTTGATATAGGCGTCAATGTCCAAAGGCGCCATCAGCGGCACCAGTGTCGGGTCGTTGACCAGCGAAATCGCCATCTTGCAGCCCGCCTGCTTGGCACGCACCGCAACCAGAATGTTGGTCTTGTCGTCATCGGTGACGACCAGCACCGCATCGGCGCGCGCGATATTGGCCTCTTCCAGCAGTTCCGCGCTCATCCCGTCGCCATTCAGCACGATGGTGCGCTCCAGCGCATCGGCGGCGCGCTCGGCCTGGGGCCGGCTGCGTTCGATCACCTTGGCACGCACCCGGTCCGAACGCGCCTCCAACGCCCGCGCCACCGCCAGACCGACATTGCCGCCGCCGATGATGACGATGCGTTCCTGCTTCTTCGTCGCCTTGCCGAAGATTTCCAGCGTGCGGTTCACATCCTCGGTATGGGCAAAGACATAGATCTGATCATCCGCGAACAGCTGGTCGCCCGGCTCGGGCGCGAACAGCCGCCCCTCGCGGCGCACGCCAACGACAATCGCGCGCAGGGTCGAGAACAGGTCGGTCAGCTGGCGCAGCGCGGTGTTCAGCACCGGGCAATCCTCGTCCAGCACGATCCCCAGCAACTGCACCTGCCCGTTCAGGAAGCTTTCCGTATCGAAAGTCGCCGGCGCCGCCAGCCGTTGCAAGGCAGCCTCGGCCACCTCGCGTTCGGGACTGATAATCACATCGATCGGCAGGTGATCGCGGCGGTAAAGATCGGAATATTGCGGCGCCAGATAGCTTTGCGCCCGGATTCGCGCGATCTTGCGGGTGATGCCGAAAACCGATTGCGCGACCTGACAGGTGACCATGTTCACCTCGTCCGAATGGGTCGCGGCGATGATCAGGTCGCAATCGCGCGCACCGGCCCGGTCCAGCACATCGGGATGCGAGGCAAAGCCGACCACCCCCTGCACATCCAGCGTGTCCGAGGCCCGGCGCACCAGTTCGGGGTTGCTGTCGACGATGGTCACATCGTTGCGCTCGCCCGCCAGATGCCGCGCGATCTGCCAGCCGACCTGACCCGCGCCGCAGATGATCACTTTCATGGGCCAACCCTCTTTGCGCCTGTCTGGCACCCGTTCTATGCGGCCCCGCAGGTCCGGTCAATCGCGCGCCCGGCCCGGGCGGCGGACGCCTCCGGCGGGAGTATTTGCACCAAGAAGAAATCCTGTCCCTTCTTCTTGGCAAAAATACTCATTCCAAGGCCGGGCCCCTGCGGCCGCTCAGAGATCTTCGTCCTCGTCTTCCAGATGCGCCACCCGGGCGCCGGATTTGGCCGAGGTGACGACGCCGAGGCTTTTCAGCTTGCGATGCAGGGCCGAGCGTTCCATGCCGACGAAATTCGCCGTGCGCGAGATATTGCCGCCGAAACGGTTGATCTGGGTCAGCAGATATTCGCGTTCGAACAGCTCGCGCGCCTCGCGCAGCGGCAGCGTGGCCAGCGCCCCGCCCAGAATGATCCGGCCCTCTTCGGCGGGGGCGGTCTCGCCGGGCAATTCGCGCGCCTCGATCTCGCCCGTGCCCTCGCCCAGGATCAGCACGCGCTCGATCACATTGCGCAGTTGGCGGATGTTGCCGGGCCAGTCCATCGTCTGCATCATCGCCGCCGCGTCTTCGGAAATCACCCGCGCGGGCAGGCCCTGGGTGCGGTTGAATGCCTCGATGAAATGGCTGGCCAGAAGCGGCACATCCTCGCGCCGCTCGGCCAGGGCGGGCACCGCGATCGGCACGACGTTCAGCCGATCGTAAAGTTCCTGACGGAAGCGCCCGGCGGCGATTTCGGCAGGCAGATCGCGGGTCGTCGAGGAAATCACCCGCAGATCGACGCGCACCTTGTCGGTGCCGCCCACCCGCATGAACTGCTGTTCGGTCAGCACGCGCAGGATCTTGGATTGCGTGCCCGGCGGCATTTCCGCCACCTCGTCGAAATAGACCACGCCGCCATGCGCCTGTTCCAGCAGGCCCTTTTCGATGCCGCGTTCGGCGGTTTCGCGGCCAAACAGCACCTCTTCCATCCGTTCGGGCGCGATCGAGGCCGAATTGACGGTGATGAAGGGCGCGGAGGCCCGGCTCGAATGCTGATGGATATAGCGCGCGGCCGATTCCTTGCCCGACCCCGGCTCGCCCGTCAGCATCACCCGCCCGTTCGATTTGGTCACCTTGTCAAGCTGATCCCTGAGCTTGCGAAACGCCGCCGAGGCACCCAGCATCTCGCCCGAATGCAGGTCGCGCCGCCGCAGGCTCGAATTTTCGCGCCGCAGCCGCGAGGTTTCCATCGCGCGCGAGATCACCACCATCAGCTGGTCGATGTTGAACGGCTTTTCGATGAAGTCATAGGCGCCCTGCTTGATCGCGGCGACCGCGATTTCGATATTGCCATGCCCCGAGATGATGATGATCGGGATGTCGGGATTGTCGCGTTTGACGGTTTTCAGAATGTCGATCCCGTCCATCCGGCTGTCTTTCAGCCAGATATCCAGGATCATCAGCGCCGGCGCCTCGGCGTTGATCTGGTCCATGCAATCGTCGGAATTGGCCGCCAGACGGGTGGCAAAGCCTTCGTCCTTCAGAATATCGGCGATCAGTTCGCGGATGTCCTTTTCGTCGTCAACGATCAGAATGTCACTCATGTCAGTCACTGTCCTTGATGGCACGATGGCCTGCACGGGCGCGCGGCAGGCGGATTTCGGCAAGCGCCCCGCAGGGCGCGCCGGGGGTGAAGGCGGGGGCGTCGGTCAGGACCAGCGTTCCGCCATGTTCCTCGATGATCTTCTTGACGATCGGCAGGCCCAGCCCGGTGCCCTTGGCACGGGTCGTCACATAGGGTTCGAACAGGCGCGAGCGGTCGGGCGGCAGGCCGATGCCATTGTCGGCGATGCGGATCGTGACCTGCTCGGGCGTGGCCTCCATACTGACGCGGACCTCCGGCGCATAGCCTTCTGGCGCACCTTTTTCGAAAACGCTTTCAATGGCTTCGCCCGCGTTCTTGATAAGATTTGTAACCGCCTGCGAGATCATCGTGGCATCGAGTTCCACGATCACCGGATCTTCGGGCAGATCCGCGCTGAGCTGCGCGCCATGCAGCGCGCCCTCTTGCAGCAATACCGCATCGCGCATCAGCCGCGCCAGATCATGGTCGCGCCGGTCGGGTTCGGGCATCCGGGCGAAGCGTGAAAACTCATCAACAATGCGCCGCAAGTCATTGGTTTGACGAATGATAACGCCGGTCAGCTGTTCCAGGATCTCGGCATCCTCGCCCTCGGTCAGGCGGGTATATTTGCGTTTGATCCGTTCTGCCGACAGCTGGATCGGGGTCAGCGGGTTCTTGATTTCATGCGCGATGCGGCGGGCCACGTCGCCCCAGGCCGCCATGCGCTGCGCCGAGACCAGTTCGGTCACATCGTCGAACGCCACCACATAGCCTTCGGGCGCACCATCGTTGCCCCGCCGCAGCGCCATCCGCACCAGCAGGCTTTCCAGACGCCCCCCGCGAGAGACCCGGATCTCCTCTTGAACCACTTCGTGAAGACCGTCCTGCAACCGACTGAACAGGTTTGCAAATTCAGGAACGGCATCGGCCAGCGGGCGGTCATGGTCACGCGCGGGATCCAGCCCCAGCATCCGCGTGGCCGAGCGGTTGAGGAAGTCTACCTCGCCCGCCGCGTCAAGCCCCACAACCCCTGAGGTGACCGAGGACAGCACGGAATCGAACAGCCGCCGCCGTTCCTCGGTTGCGCGATGGCTTTCGACCAAGGCCTCGCGCTGCCCCTTCAACTGCCGCGTCATCCGGTTGAAACTGGCGCCGAGCGTGGCGATTTCATCGTCGCCTTCGGCCTCGATCACCCGCGCATCCAGATCGCCCGCGCCGACCCGTTCCGCCGCCGCCGCCAGCCGGCCGATCGGACGGCTCAGCCGTTCAGCGAACCACAGCCCGATCCAGACAGCCGCCAGAATCAGGATCAGCGCAAAACCGACGTAGACCAGCCCGAATTCGAACAGCACCCGCCCGCGCGAGGTTTCCAACTGCTGATAGAGCGTCACTGTCTCGCGCGTATCGTCCAGCAGCGACAGGATCTTGCCGTCCACCGTGCGCGAAATATAGAGGTATCGGTCGACGAAGGCATCCAGCCGGATCAGCGCGCGAAATTCGCTGTTGTCCCAATCCTCGATCAGCGCGGTCGCGCCCTTTTGCGCCTCGACCAGCTTTTCCGGGCCGGGTTTTTCGTAATCGAACAGATAGCTGCGCTCGCCCCGGGCGACGATTTCACCTGTTCCGTCAATGACATAGGCTTCTTTCAACCCGCGCTGGATGCCCGCCTGCCCGGCCTGCAGCAGCTCGCGCAGATCGCCGTCGGCCATGAAGGTCGCGGCCTGGCGGCGCAGGTTCAGAAAGCCCGCCAGCGCCTCGGCATCGGCGATCAGATCGCGGCGGTGTTCTTCCTGATAGGCCTCGGCCGCGGTCAGCGAGGTGCCCACCACCTCGCGCACCCGGTCCGAAAACCAGCCCTCCAGCCCGATGTTCACCGTCAGCCCGGCAAACAGCGCGACCAGAACCGTCGGCACCAGCGCGATGCCCGCAAACACCCCGGTCAGCCGCAGCGTCAGCCGCGAGCCCGAGGCCTGCGCCCGCCGCGCCGCCAGCATCTGCACCAGACGCATCACGATCAGCCCGGCCAGCAGCAGGAAATAGATGAAGTCGGCCAGCAGGATCAGCCGCAGCGCCGTGCTGTCGGCGCCCTGCCCCATCGGCCCCAGAACGGTGAAGGTCGCCACAGCCAGAACCGGCCCCAGAACCGTCAGCCCCAGCGTTACCGCATTCTGAAACCGCCGCTGACGGCGCAGCCGAACCAGCTGATCCCAAGCTGTGCGATGTGCAACGCTGCGCAAACTGGCCCCCCGGTCACATGGGCTGGCACCGAATCCGCACCCGACAGATTTGCCACAAACCCCTGTTGCGGGTTTACATCAGTTTGCGGCGCCGTGTCACCTGAATATCAAGATCGGTGATCTTCTTGCGCAAGGTATTGCGGTTGATGCCCAGCAGATCCGCACATCTGGCCTGATTCCCGCCCGTCGCATCCAGGGCGATTTCGATCAGCGGAGCCTCCATTTCGCGCAGAATCCGGTCATACAACCCGGGCGCCGGCAGGTTTCCGCCGTGCAGGTCGAAATAGCGCCGCAGATGCCGCGCGATCGAGGTCGACAGCTTCTCGCCCTCGCCTCCCTGACGCAACGGTTCGATCGCGGGCTGGTTGCCCAGCACGAATTCGACCTCGGCGCGGGTGATTTCCTCTTCGGACGAGGTCACCACCAGCCGCCGGATCGTGTTTTCCAGCTGCCGCACATTGCCCGGCCAGGCATAGGCCCGCACCAGCGCCATCGCCTCGTTCGAGAAGCGCCGCATGCCCAGACCGTCACGCTCGGCGCGGGTCAGGAAATGCTCGGCCAGAAGGGGAATATCCTCGACCCGTTCGCGCAGCCCCGGCACCGCCAGCGTGACGCCCCCCAGACGATAGAACAGATCCTGACGGAAGCGCCCGGCCTCCATCAGCGCGGACAGATCGACCTGCGTCGTGGCCATGATCCGCGGCGCGGGATCGGGCAGCGCGTCAAGCATCCGCACGATCCGGCCCTGGGTTTCATCGTCGTAATCGCCCACCTCGTCAAACACCAGACTGCCGCCCTTGGCCCGCGCCAGCAGCGCCGAAGGCCCGTCGGCGCCCTGCAGATCGGCCGCCTGCGCGACCACGAAGGGCAGCGTGCGACGGTCGGAAAAATCGTGGATCGCCCGAGCGATCAGCGATTTTCCCGTGCCCGACTCGCCCGAGATCAGCACCGGCAGATCGGCATTCATCACCCGCGCTACCAGCCGATAGAGCGCCTGCATCGCCGCGGTGCGCCCGACCAGCGGCAGATCGCCGCCTTCGGTGCGCGGCGTCTCGATCATCTTGGGGGCCACCTGCGCCTTGCGCTTCTGTTCCAGCGCGCGAGCGGCACGCTTCATCAGATCGGGCAGATCGAAGGGCTTGGGCAGATAATCATAGGCCTCGGCCTCGGCGGCCTGAATCGCGGTCATGATGGTGTTTTGCGCGGAAATCACGATCACCGGCAGGCCCGGGCGTTCCTGCGCGATCCGCGGCAGCGCCTCGAGCCCGTTCCCATCGGGCATCATCACATCCGAGATCACCAGATCGCCCTTGCCCTCTTCGACCCAACGCATCAGCGTCATCAGCGAGGCGGTCGCATGGACCTTGCACCCCGCACGGGTCAGCGCTTGGGTCAACACGGTGCGGATCGTACGGTCGTCATCAGCTACAAGAACGGTGCCGTCCATCGGTCAGGTCTCCTTCGGGGCGACAGGCAGGGAAATGCGAAAGATCGTGCGGCCGGGCACCGAGTCGAGACTGACCCAGCCGTCGTGATCCGAGATGATCTTGGACACCAGCGCGAGGCCAAGGCCGGTGCCGTTTTCACGCCCCGACACGAAGGGCTCGAAGATCGAACTGGCGATGTCGGACGGGATGCCCGGGCCATCGTCGATCACCTCGATCTGCAGGGGCAGCGCCTGCCCCTTGCCATCGGCGCGGCGCAACCGCAGCGACAGGTCGTAGAAGGTGTGCAGCCGGATCGTGCCCTCGCCCCGGGCCGCCTCGGCGGCGTTTTTCAGCAGGTTCAGGAAGACCTGCGTCAGCTGATCGGCATCGCCCAGCGTCGGCGGCAGCGAGGGGTCGTAATCCTCGATGATCGTCATATGCGCGCCAAACCCCACGGCGGCAGATTTGCGCGCGCGGTCCAGCACGTCATGGATATTGACCGGCTTCTTTTCCGGCGGACGAACGTTGCCGAACTGTTCGACCTGTTCCAGCAGCTTCACGATGCGCCGGGTTTCATCGACGATCAGATCGGTCAGTTCCAGATCGTCGCCGCTCAGGTTCATGCTCAGCAATTGCGCGGCCCCGGCGATACCCGCCAGCGGGTTCTTGATTTCATGGGCCAGCATCTCGGCCATGCCGATCGCCGAGCGCGCGGCCGATTTCACCATGCTCGCGCGGCCCAGCCGGTCGGCAATCTCGCGCGGGGAAATCAGCAACAGAACGGTGTCGGGGTCATCGCCCACAGGGGCCGCCTGCAGGTTGCACTGCACCGGGGCACGTTCGCCCGTGGTCACATCGACATCGTTGACGAACAACGCCGAGCGGTTCTTGCGGACGCGTTCGAAAATCTCTTCCAGCGGCGCCGAAATCGCCAGCCGCTCCAGGATCGACTGCCCTTTCAGCGCCTTGGCCGACAGATTCAGGAACAGCTCGGCTGCGGGGTTGACCTCTTCGACGCGGTCGGCGGCATTGATCAGCAGCGCGGGCGTCGGCAGCGAGTTCCAGATGATTCCGGGCGGCGGCAGGTTCATGCGGCAATCCTTTCGCCAAAGGCCGCGCGGATCAGCGCCAGCGCCGCCTCGGGGGTTTGCGCGGTCATCATTTCCGCCCGCAGCGGCGCGCCGCAGTCATCGGCATACCAGCCCAGATGCTTGCGCGCCAAACGCAGCCCCACATCGCGCCCGTAAAAGCTCAAGATCGCCTCGTAATGCTCTGAAATAAAATCGGAAAGATCGTCGCCGCGCGGCACGTCCGGGGCCTGCACGCCATAAAGGGCATGGGCAATCTGCGCCAGCCGCCAGGGCGCACCCTGCGCGCCGCGCCCGACCATCACCCCCGCCGCGCCACTGTCGCGCAGCGCCCGCGCCGCGCTGTGGGCGTCGATGATGTCGCCATTGGCGACAACCGGCACATCGACCGCTTCGACCACATCGCGGATCGCCGCCCAGTCGGCCTGCCCCTGATAGAACTGCATCCGGGTGCGCCCGTGGATCACCACCATCCGCACCCCCGCCGCCGCGGCGCGCCGGGCGATATGGGCGGCGTTGCGGGTTTCATCGTCCCAGCCCAGCCGCATCTTCAGCGTCACGGGCAGGTCGACCGCCCCGGCCACTGCCTCGATCAGCCGCAGCGCATGGTCGGGATCGCGCATCAGCGCCGCACCCGAGGCCCCGCCCGTAACCTTTTTCGCCGGGCAGCCCATGTTGATGTCGATGATTTTGGCGCCCATGTCGGCCACGATCTTCGCGGCCTCGGCCATCGGCTGCGCCTCGCGCCCGGCCAGCTGCACCGAGCTTGGCAGATCCAGCCCCAGTTCGATCCGCGCCTTGGCCCGCACCGAGGGTTTCGCCGTCAGCATCTCGCCCGAGGCCACCATTTCCGACACGACAAGCCCCGCGCCAAAGCGCGCCACCATCCGCCGGAACGGCAGATCGGTGATCCCCGCCATCGGCGCCAGCAGCACCGGAGGCGTAAGTTGGACTGTATCGAGTGCGATCGTCACATGCGGCCCTGTCATAGAAGTCTTCCCTCAGGTAGCGACTTGATATGGGAATCACAATTCCGAGGCCAGCAAAAGGCGGCAAAAATCAGCAATCGCCCAAAATTTAATCCGACTTGCGCGGAAATATGCCGCAGAGCCCGCGGGAAAAGCGCCGATTGCGTCATATCGCTGCATCGCCTAAGCCTTTGACGCAGAAACGTGGAGGCAGCATGACAGTTGCGGTGATCATCGTGGCCGCCGGGCGTGGCACCCGCGCAGGCGCAGGCCTGCCCAAGCAATGGCGCGATCTGGCGGGACAACCGGTGCTTGCCCATACCGTCGCGGCGCTTGCGGGATTTGGCCGGGTGATCGTGGTGCTGCACCCCGATGACATGGCGCGCGGGCTGGCGCTGTTTGGCGGCACGGTCACGCTGATTGCGGGGGGCGACAGTCGCGATCAGTCCGTGAAGAACGCCCTCGAAGCCCTTGATGGAACACAGATTTCCAAGGTTCTGATCCATGACGGCGCGCGCCCGCTGGTGCCGCGCGATCTGGTCGAACGCGTTCTGGCCGCGCTTGGTCATGCGCCCGCCGCCGCCCCCGCGCTGCCCGTCACCGATGCGCTGTGGCGCGGGGCCGAAGGCCAGGTGACCGGCACCCAGGACCGCACCGGCCTGTGGCGCGCACAGACGCCGCAGGGCTTCCGTTTTGCCGAAATTCTGGCCGCGCATCGCGCCCACCCGGGCGGCGCTGCCGATGACGTGGAAGTGGCCCGCGCCGCCGGGCTGGCGGTGGACATTGTGCCCGGCAGCGAAGACAATCTGAAACTGACCTACCCGCAGGACTTCGCCCGCGCCGAGGCGATCCTGCGGTCCCGAAAGGAGGCATCCATGGATGTGCGGCTGGGCAATGGCTATGACGTTCACGCATTCTGCGACGGCGATCATGTCGTCTTGTGCGGCGTGAAACTGCCCCATTCCAAGGGCTTGCTGGGCCATTCCGATGCGGATGTGGGCATGCACGCGCTGACCGACGCGATCTATGGCGCGCTGGCGATGGGCGATATCGGGCGGCACTTCCCGCCCTCGGACCCGCAATGGAAGGGCGCGGCCAGCTGGATCTTCCTCGATCACGCCGTGAAGCTGGCGGACTCCAAAGGCTACCGGATCTCGAATGTCGATGTGACGCTGGTCTGCGAACGCCCCAAGATCGGCCCGCATGCCCTTGACATGGCACAGGAACTTTCCCGGATCATGGGCCTGCCCGCCGACCGGATCTCGGTCAAGGCCACCACGTCAGAGCGGCTGGGCTTCACCGGCCGCGAAGAGGGCATCGCCGCCCTTGCCACCGCAACCCTGATCGGAGCCTGAACCATGCTGCGCGCCATCAACACGTTCTTCTTCGTGGGCCTGCTGCGCCCTGCACCCGGCACCTGGGGTTCGGCTGCGGCGCTGGCCTTGGGCTGGGCGATCGAACGCTATCTGGGGTTCATCCCCCTGGTCGTGGCCACACTGGCCGTCACCGCGCTTGGGTTCTATACCGTCGCCGCCGAACTCAAGGACCGGCCCGGTGACGACCCTTCGGAAATCGTCATCGACGAGGTGGCGGGCATGTGGCTGGCGCTGCTGTTCCCCGCCGCGGGGTTCTGGATGCGCGACATGTCGATGGTCTGGCCCGGTCCCGTGGCGGCCTTCCTGCTGTTCCGCCTGTTCGACATCTGGAAGCCCTGGCTGGTGGGCCGCGCCGACCGGCGCCACGATCCGGCGGGCGTGATGCTGGACGATCTGTGGGCGGGCATCTTCGCCGGGCTTTGCACGCTTGTGCTGGCCGGGCTTTACCATGCGGTGCTGATGTGAGCCCCGCCGAGATCCTGGCCGCCGCGCGGGCGCAAGGCGCGCGCATCACCACCGCCGAAAGCTGCACCGGCGGCATGGTCGCTGTGGCGCTGACCGATGTGCCGGGGTCGTCCAAGGTGCTGGACCGTGGCTTCGTGACCTATTCCAACGCCGCCAAGCACGACATGCTGGGCGTGTCCGAGGCGACGCTGGCCGCGCATGGCGCCGTGTCCGAACCCGTCGCGCGCGAGATGGCCGAAGGCGCGCTGGCGCATTCGCAGGCAACGCTTGCGGTGGCGATCACCGGCATCGCAGGCCCCGGCGGGTCCGAGTTCAAACCCGAGGGCCGCGTCTGTTTCGGCCTTGCGCAACAGGGCCGCGCGACACGGGTCGAAACCGTCGAATTTGGCGCCCTGGGGCGGGCACAGGTGCGGCTGGCGGCCCGCGATCATGCGCTGGCACTGCTGGCCGGGGCGCTGCACACAGATTCGCAAACCGATTAAATTATGAAGCAACGGCAAAAACTCCGCACATAATTTATGCAATAGCCAATCCGCCCTATATTTAAGCGCCAATCCGGCAGAAATGCCTCTTTCATTGGCGGAGGCGCCATGGTCCTGCCCGATCCGAGGATAAATCGGAGGGATTCGGGGATGAATGGAGCGGATACGGCCTGGGTCATGGTGGCCACGGCGCTGGTGCTGCTGATGACGCTGCCGGGGCTTGCGCTGTTTTATGGCGGTCTGGTGCGGGCGCGCAACGTGTTGTCCGTGTTCATGCAGTGCTTTGCCATCGCCGCGCTGATGAGCGTGCTGTGGCTGCTGGGCGGCTATTCGGTGGCCTTCGGCACGGCAAACGGCTGGTGGGGCGGACTGGCGCGCACGGGGCTGATCGGGGTCGACGCGGCCACGTTGCGCGGCACCCAGCCCGAGATCGCCTTCTTCGCCTTTCAGATGACCTTTGCGATCATCACCCCCGCGCTGATCCTCGGCGCCTTTGTCGAGCGGGTGAACTTCGCTTTCGTGATGGCGTTTTCCGCGCTGTGGATGCTGCTGGTCTATGCGCCGGTCACACATTGGATCTGGGGCGGCGGGATCATGGCCGATGGCGGGATCTGGGGCGCCACGGGCACGCGCGATTTCGCGGGCGGTATCGTGGTGCATGAAACCGCCGCGCTGGCGGCGCTGCTGCTGGCGGTGATGATCGGGCCGCGGCGCCACCGCACCACGCCCCCGCATAATCCCGGCATGGTGGCGATGGGCGCGGGGTTCCTGTGGGTCGGCTGGTTCGGCTTCAACGGCGGCTCGCAACTGGCCGCCGACGGTGGCGCGGCGATGGCGATCACCGTCACCCACCTGTCCGCCGCCGCCGCCAGCCTCAGCTGGGCCGCGTGGGAGCGGATCAAGTTCGGCCGCTCGTCGCTGGTGGGCATCGTCACCGGCACCATCGCGGGTCTGGCCTCGATCACGCCCGCTTCGGGCTATGTCGGCCCGCTGGAGGCGCTGGCGATCGGCACCATCGCCGGCATCCTGTGCCAGGAAGCCGTGGTGCTGATCCGCGAGCGGCTGCACATCGACGACACGCTGGACGTGTTCGCCGTGCATGGCGTGGGCGGCATCTTCGGCACCGTGATGATCGCGGTCTTCGGCCACGGTTCCTGGGTGGCACAGCTGGGCGCGCTGGCCGTCGTGGGCGTCTATACGCTGGGGCTGAGCTGGGTCATCGCCAAGCTCGTCGCGCTGGTCTTCCCGATGCGGGTCGACAAGGAAGCCGAGACCAACGGGCTTGACCTTTCAACCCACGGCGAGCGCGCCTATGACATGAACTCCTGACCGCATCCCGTTGCAGTCACACCCAAAAAAAGGCCGCCCCTCCCGGGCGGCCCTCGCCTTCAGGCGGTGCCGTAAAGGGCGACGGCGCGATCCTCGAAGGCCCGCACGATCCGGCGCATCGCCTCGTCGAACACCACGCCGATCACCTTTTGCAAGATCGCATTGCGGAATTCGAAATCGACAAAGAATTCCACGTCGCAGCCGCCCCCTTCACGGTCGGCGAACTGCCACCAGCTGCGCAGATATTTGAACGGCCCGTCCAGATACTCGACCTCGACCCGGTGACGCGCCGGAAACAGCGATGCACGCGAGCCGAAGCGTTCGCGGAACACCTTGAAGGAAATCACCAGATCGGCCTCCAGCACCTCGGAGCCGGGCTCCGGCCCCGGACGGCGCGAACGCACCCGCGCGGCCGAGTTCCACGGCAAGAATTCCGGGTAACGCGCCACATCCGCCACCAGCGCATACATCTGCGCCGCCGAATAAGGCATCACCCGCTTTTCCGAATGTGTCGGCATCCAGACCCCCGTTTCCTTCCGCCCCTTGTTGCGATAAACCGGGGGGGAGTTTCAAGGCCCTGCGCCCGCAAAGGAGCCCGCCGATGCCCGAACGCCGCTATGTTATCGACCAGCTGATCTCGGCCAAGCGCATCGCCGCCCGCGTCGAGGCACTGGCACACGAGATCGAGGCGCATTTCGCAGATACCGACAAGCTGGTGGTGGTGGGCCTGTTGCGCGGCAGCTTCGTCTTCATCGCCGATCTGGTGCGCGAGATCGGCCTTCCCGTCGAGGTCGATTTCCTTGAGGCGTCAAGCTATGGCGATGCGATGACCTCCTCGCGCGAGGTGCGCATCCTCAAGGATCTGCGCGCGGGCATCGAGGGGCGCGACGTGCTGGTGGTCGAGGACATCGTCGACACCGGGCATACGCTGAAACATGTGATGGGCCTGCTGCGGGCGCGCAAGCCGCGGCGGCTGGAATGCTGTGCGCTGCTGGACAAACCGGCGCGGCGCGAGGTCGATGTGCGCGCCACCTGGACCGGGTTCGAGATCCCCGACGATTTCGTCGTGGGCTATGGCATCGACTTCGCCCAACGCAACCGCAACCTGCCCTTCATCGGCAAGGTCCGCTTTCTGGAGCCCGAGGCGTGAACCCCAACTGGCTGCTGCGCATGGCGAAATGGGCGCGGCGTCCGCCCTCCATGCTGCAGTTGAAGATTGCGGCAGTGGCAGTGGCTGCGGTGCTGACGATTGTCGCGCTGGATCATTTCGGACTTTGGCCCGAATGGGCGCAGATGGAGCGGCACCCGACCCGCCTGCCCCGTCTACCCTGATCTTCCGTCGGCTTCGGGCGCGGGCTTACTCGCCCTCGCCCGCCAGCACTTCGGACAGCTGCTCGTCGATCACACGCTGGGTGATCGGGCCGGAAATCCGGAACAGCACCGTGCCTTCGCCATCGACGACAAAGGTCTCGGGCACGCCGGCGACGCCCCAGTCAAGACCCATCCTGTTCTTGGGATCGGCCCCGACCTTGGCGAAAGGGTCCCCCATATCGGCCAGGAAACCCAGGCCCTGATCGGGTTTGTCCTTCCAGTTCACGCCCAGAATTTCCACGCCATCACCGGCCATCGCCATCAGGTTGGGATGCTCGACCCGGCAGGGCGCGCACCACGAGGCCCAGAAGTTCACCAGCTTGATCTTGCCGTCGCGCAGATCCGCGTCCCCGAAAACCTCGGCCTGCCCCAGCGGTTCAAGCTGCACGCCCGGTGCGGGCTTGCCCGCCAGCGCGGTGGGCATCGCGTTCGGATCGTCGCGCCCCATGCCCCAGATGAACACACCCGCCAGCCCCGCAAACAGCAGCGGCGGCAACAGCATCAGCGGCTTAACCATTCTTCTTCATCCGTTCTTCCTGCGCGTCCAGCGCGCGTTTGACCCGCGCCCCCTTCCACAGCGTCAGCGCCACCAGCACCGCCAGCAGCGCGATCGTGGCGATATAAGACCCCATCACCGTGACGGTGTATTTGCCCAGTTCCGGCATCATGCCATGCGCTCCCTCTGTTCCAGTGCCTTCAGGCGGCGCGCCCGGATTTCAGTGCGGGTGCGCAGCAGCAGCAACGTGACGAACAGCAACACGAAGCCCGCGATACACAGCAGAAGCGGGAACCAATAGACATCCGAGATGTTCTCCTGCTTGTCGAGCGACAGCGTCGCCCCCTGATGCAGCCCCTGGTTCCAGAAATTCACCGCATAGCGGCTGAGCAGTGCGAAGACCGACCCGACAAGGCACAGCACGCCGGTCAGATCGGCGGCGGTGTCGGGGTTGTCGATCGCCTCCCACAGCGCCATGTAGCCCAGATAGAACAGGAACAGGATCAGGAACGAGGTCAGCCGCGGGTCCCATTCCCACCAGGTCCCCCACATCGGCTGGCCCCAGATCGCCCCGGTGATCAGCGCGATCAGCGTCATCACCATGCCGATAGGCGCCGCGGCCTTGGCGGCCAGCGCAGACACATGGTGGCGCCGGATCAGCCAGATCAGCGAGGTGACGAGCATCATCACCCAGATGTTGATGGCCATCATCGCCGAGGGCACATGGACATAGATCACCTTGACGGTCGAGCCGAAATTCGTGGCCTCGGGCGTCAGGAAGAACCCCCAGAACAGCCCCACGGCCAGACAGCCCACAGCCCCCACTGTCACAAAGGGCAAGGCCCAGGACGAGGTCTGCATGAATTTCTTCGGATTGGCATATTCCCAGATCGACATGCGGTCTTGCTACTTTCCTGTTCGTTCGCGCTCAAATCACTATCATGTATGCGCGCGGGATACCTAGCGCAGATTGACGCGGATCGCCGCAGCCGACGCGAAAGGCACCACCGCAACACAGGCCGCGGTGATCCCGGCCAGCATCAGAAGCGGCACCTGCGTGTCCATGCCATTGGCGCCGCGCCGCACCAGCTCGGCGCCAAAGATCAGGGTGGGCACATACAGCGGCAGCACCAGCAGCGACAACAGCAACCCGCCCCGCTTCAACCCCACCGTCAGCGCCGCGCCGAAGGTGCCCAGAACCGACAGCGCCGGCGTGCCCAGCATCAGCGAGACCACCAGCCAGAAATAGGCTGGCTGCGGCAGATGCAGCAGCACCCCGAACACCGGCGCGGCCAGAACCAGCGGCAGACCCGTGGTGAGCCAATGCGCCGCCGCCTTGACGCTGACCACGCCTTCCAGCGGGATCGGCGCGGTGGCCAGCAGATCGAGCGAGCCATCCTCGAAATCCAGCGCGAAGATCCGGTCGAGCGACAGCAGGCAGGCCAAAAGCGCGCCCAGCCACAAAATCCCCGGCGCGATCCGCGCCAGCACACCGCCCTCGGGCCCGACACCAAACGGCACCAGCGTGACCACGATCAGAAAGAACGCAAGCCCAAGCCCGAAGCCCCCGCCCGCCCGCACCGCCAGCCGCAGATCCCGTGTCAAAAGCGCGATCATGCCAAACCTCCGCACAGGGCCCAGCCGCGGACGCTCCGCGGGGAGTATTTGGGCCAAGAAGAAATCCCTTCTCCTTGAAAAAATACTCCCGCCGGAGGCATCCCGGCGTCCTTGGGGGCGCAATGGGGGGACAGGCGCGCGTTCATGCGAAAGCCTCGTCGAAACTGCCGGCGATACCACCCTCTTCGGGCGGGCGGGCCTTGAACGGGGCAAGATCCAGAACCCGCGCCTCCTCCAGCCCGAGGTCGATATGGGTGGCCATCAGCGCCGCACCGCCCGATCGCAGATGCGCGCGCACCGCCTCGGCGAACAGCGCGACCGAGGCCGCGTCGAGCGAAACGGTCGGTTCATCGAGCACCCAGACCGGCCGCCCGGTGACCAGCAGGCGCGCAAGGCCAAGGCGGCGTTTTTGCCCCGCCGACAGGCTGTGCGCGGCGCGCTCGGCCAGTTGTCGCAGGTTCATCCGGTCAAGTGCTGCATCAATCGCGCCCGTTCCATAGACCGAAGCCCAGAACATCAGGTTCTCGGTGACGGACAGCGTCGATTTCAGCCCGTCGGCATGGGCGGCATAGGCCATGGTTTCGGGCGGCATCGAGACCGTGCCGTTCAGCGCCGGTTGCAGCCCGGCCAGGGTGCGCAACAGCGTCGTCTTGCCAATCCCGTTGGGCCCGCGCAGCACCAGCGCATGGCCGGCCTCCAGGGCAAAGCTTACCCCTTCCAGCACGGGCAGACCGCCCCGGGTCACGGCCAGATTTTCGACGCTGAGCATGGTCATGGGCTAGGGCTTACCAGATCGGGCCGCGCGGGGCCATGTTGAAACACGGGCTCAGGCGGGCACGTCACCGGGCATCGGCAGCAGGGCGCAGGCGACGCGGCGGCCTTCGGACAGCAGCACATTGTAGCTGCGCGCGGCCGAGGGGCTGGACATCGGTTCGGCCATCAGCCCGACCCTGCCCAGGTCATCCACCAGATCGCGCGGCAGGAAGGCGATTTCCGGCCCGGTGCCGACGAACAGCACATCGACCTTGTCCGCCAGCGCCAGAAGCGGCGCGCGGTCGGCATAGCCGCCCCAGGGCCCGACGCTGCCGGCCTCGACCACCACGCCGCCGCGATAGACCACGCCTGCAACGCGGAAGAACCCCGGGCCGTAGCCGTCAACCGGCAGCGACGATCCAAATTCGGCCTCAGTTATCGGCATTCTGTGCCCCTTCGGTAAAGAATTTGGCCGAGGGGTCTTCGGGCTTCTTGTTGCGGTCAAGCCCGATGAACAGCACGATGTTCTTCGCCACATAGACCGAGGAATAGGTGCCCACGATCACGCCCCAGGTCATCGCGAAGACGAAGCCGCGGATCACATCGCCGCCCAGAACCAGCAGGGAAATCAGCGCGATCAGCGTCGTGCCCGAGGTCATCACCGTGCGCGACAGCGTCTCGTTGACCGAGACGTTCATCACGTCCTTCAGCGGCATCGTCTTGTATTTGATCAGATTCTCGCGCAGCCGGTCGAACACGACCACGGTGTCGTTGATCGAATAGCCCAGGATCGTCAGCAGCGCCGCGATGATCGTCAGATCGAACCGGATCTGGAACAGCGCGAACAACCCCACCGTCAGCGTCACGTCATGCACCAGCGCGGCCAGCGCGCCGATGGAATACTGCCATTCGAAGCGCAGCCAGACATAGACCACGATCGCCAGCGTTGCCGCCAGAACCGACCAGACCGCCGTCCAGATCAGCTCGCCCGAGACTTTCGGCCCGACGCTTTCGGTCGAGATGAATTTCACCGCCGGGTCGACGCCCTGCAGTGCCGCCTCGACCGCAGCGATGGTGTCGGGGGTGATCGCCTCGGCACCGTCCTGGGCTTGGATGCGGATCATCGACACATGCTGATCGGGTCCGAAATTCGGATCAAAGACCTGGGTGATCGACACATCGCCAAGGTTGAGCGGCGCAATCGCCCCGCGATAGAGCCCCACATCCAGCGCCTGCGTGGATTCGGTGCGGATCGTGGTGCCGCCCTTGAAGTCGATGCCGAAGTTCAGCCCCAGCACCAGCGCCACCACGATAGAGGCAATCGTCGCCACCACCGAGGCACCAAAGGTCAGCCACGCATGTTTGAAGAAATCGAACGTGGTGTGATCGGGAACGAGTTTGAGCCGGAATGCCATGACGTTCCCTCCTTACAGAACCAGGGTTTTCGGACGACGGCGCGCGAACCACGCCGAGACCATCAGCCGCGTCACCCAGATTGCGGTGAAGACCGAGGTCACGATGCCGATGATCAGCGTGACGGCAAAGCCGCGCACCGGGCCTGCGCCCAGAACGAACAGGATCACGCCGGTGATGAAGGTGGTGACGTTCGCATCCACGATGGCCGACATTGCCTTTTCATAGCCCAGCTCGATCGCGCGCGCGGGCCCCTTGGCGTGGCGCATTTCCTCGCGGATGCGTTCGAACACCAGCACGTTGGCATCGACGGCCGTGCCGATGGTCAGCACGATCCCCGCGATGCCCGGCAGCGTCAACGTGCCGCCGATCATCGACATGAAGCCGAAGATCATCGCGATGTTGATCAGCAGCGCGACCGAGGCGAAGACGCCGAACAGGCCATAGCTTGCGACCATGAAGCCCACCACGGCGACCAGCCCGACGCCCGCCGCGATGCGGCCCGCGTCGATGCTGTCCTGGCCCAGTTCCGGGCCGACGGTGCGTTCTTCCAGGAAGGTCATGCCCGCCGGCAGCGCGCCCGCCCGCAGCAGCAGCGCCAGATCGGTCGCCTCCTGCACGCTGAAGCGCCCGGTGATGATGCCCGATCCGCCGGCGATATGGCTTTGGATCGTGGGGGCGGAAATCACCTTGCCGTCCAGCACGATGGCGAAGGGCTGGCCGATATTGGCAGCGGTATAGTCACCGAAGGTGCGCGCACCGGTCGGATTGAACCGGAAGGCCACGGCCGGGTAGCCGTTCTGGTCGGTATCGGGGCGTGCGTCGGTCAACTCGTCGCCGGTCACCACCGGCACCTGATCGAGCACATAATATAGCCCGTCCTGATCGGCGGCGGGCAGCAGGATATTGCCCGCCCCCGGCGCCGCATCGGGGTTCGAGCCACGCCCGACGACCGCATGGAAGGTCAGCTTGGCGGTGGTGCCGATCAAAGCCTTGAGTTCCGCGGCCGAGCCGATCCCCGGCACCTGGATCAGTATGCGGTCCTGCCCCTGACGCATGATCGTGGGTTCGCGCGTGCCCGCCGCATCGACACGGCGGCGCACGATTTCCAGCGATTGCTGCATCGTGCGGTCATCGGTGGCGGCCTGTTCGGAGGGGCTCAGACGGATGGTGATCGTATCGCCTTCGCCGGTCACCTCCAGATCGTTCTGCCCGACGCCGGTCAGGGTCACGACCGGGCTGGCCAGCGTGCGCGCAACCTCGACCGCGCGTGCGATCTGTTCGGGGTTGCCGATCTGGATGCGCAGCTCGTCCTGCGGCGAGGGCGCGCGACGCACCGCGCCGATGGTTGCGCGTTCGGCCGCCAGCACCTTGCGGGCCTCGGGCCAGATCGCATCCATCCGCGCCTTGTAGACTTCGGCCAGGTGAACCTCGGCCAGAAGATGCGCACCGCCGCGCAGGTCCAGCCCCAGATTGACCAGCCCCGAGGGCAGGAAATCGGGCCAGCCCGCACGGGCGGCAGCCTGCGCGTCGGTCAGCGCGCCGGTCTTTTCCAGCGCGGCAACCGCATCGTTATGCGCCTCGACGCGTGGGTAGAACAGGTTCGGCGCCGCCATGGCCAGCCCCAGAAGGCACAGACCGATGATGATGACGCGCTTCCAGAGCGGAATCTGCAGCATGACGGCGTAACCCTACTTAGCCGGCGTTCGCGGCGGGCTCGGTTTTCGACAGGACCTGAACGATCGTCGCTTTCACCACGCGCACCTTGACGCCGGTCGCGATTTCGACTTCCAGCTCGCCATCTTCGCGCACATGGGTCACCTTGCCGATGATCCCACCCTGCGTGATGACCTGATCCCCGCGCCGCAGGCCTTCGATCAGCGCCTTATGTTCCTTGGCTTTTTTCTGCTGCGGACGGATCAGCATGAAATACATGATCACGAAGATCAGGATCAGCGGCAGGAACTGGCCAAAGGCGGCAGCACCACCGGCGCCACCGGCAGCCTGAGCGAAAGCGGGAGTTGCGAACATGATATGGTCCTTTCTTGCGGGCCTGAGAGCAGCCCGCGCCCCCGCGAACCACCCTTGTTTTCGGCGCGCACCCTAGCTGCGCCCCCTGCCCTTGGCAAGGCACGCCGGGCGCGCGTCACGCGACTGTGGGCCGGACCCGCGAACGCAGCCGTCCAGGGGGGCGCTGCCCCCTCGCCCGTTCCGGGCTCACCCCCGGGATATTTCGGCCAGAAAGAAGCGCAGGGACGGGTTCGTTTTTCTTTCTGGACGAAATATCCCGGGGGTGAAGGGCCGCAGGCCCGAGGGGGCAGCGCCCCCTCTTGCCCGGTCAGGACAGCGGCAGCGCGCGTTCGACCAGCCGCGCAAAGAAGCTGGCGCCGATCGGGGCGGCCTCGTCGTTGAAATCATAGGCCGGGTGGTGCAGCCCGGGGCCCGGGCCGATCCCCATGAACAGATAGGCGCCGGGGCGCGCCTCGAGCATGTAGGAGAAATCCTCGGCGCCCATCTCGCGGCCGGCATCGTCCAGCACCGCATCGGCGCCGGACACATCGCGCGCCACATCGGCGGCGAACCGGGCCTGGGCGGCGTCGTTGACGGTGGGCGGATAGCCGCGATCATAGGTGATTTCGGCCTTCACGCCAAAGGCCGCGGCCTGGCCTTCCACGATCTCGCGGAAGCGTTTCTCGGCCAGATCGCGCACTTCGGGGGTGAACGACCGGATCGTGGCGCAAAACCAGCCTTCCTCGGGGATGATGTTGCTGGCGGTGCCGACATGGATCTGGGTGATCGAAACGACCAGCTCATCAAGCGCACAGAGGTTGCGGCTGACGATGGTCTGCAGCGCGCCGACCATCGTCGTGATCGCCACCACCGGATCGACGCATTCATGTGGCGTGGCGCCATGCCCGCCCAGCCCCTTGACCGTGACCCAGGCGGTATCGACCGCCGCCATCAGCGGGCCCTGCGTCGTGTGAAAATGCCCGAAGGGCACATTCGGCGCGTTGTGGATGCCATAAACCTGCGCGATGCGGAAACGATCCATCACCCCTTCGCGCACCATCACCTCGCCACCGCCGCCTTCTTCTTCGGCGGGCTGGAAGATCAGCGCCACGGTGCCTGCGAAATTGCGCGTCTCGGCCAGGTATTTCGCCGCCCCCAGCAGCATCGTCGTATGCCCGTCATGGCCGCAGGCATGCATCTTGCCGGGGTTCTGCGAGGCATAGTCCACGCCGGTGATCTCGTCGATCGGCAGCGCGTCCATATCCGCGCGCAAGCCGATCACCGGGCCCGGCTTCTGCCCGTGGATCAGCGCCACGATCCCCGAGGTGGCGATGCCTTCGTGGATTTCGTCCACGCCGAATTCGCGCAGCTTGCCCGCCACGAAGCCCGAGGTCACCGGCAGGTCGAATTCCAGTTCCGGGTTCTGGTGCAGGAAGCGGCGCCATTCGGTCATCTCGGGGGCGAGGGCGGCGATACGGTTCAGGACGGGCATGGGTTTACTCTGGCTCTGTCTTGGGGATGATGGCGCCAGATCACTCCAAACCCGAGGGCAGCGCAATGGCGAAACCGACCGACGCACAGATCTTTGACGCCAGCGGAGATGCCGCCGCGCAATTCGCGCGGCTGGTGGCGATCATGGAATGCCTGCGCGATCCGCAGACCGGCTGCCCCTGGGACATCGAACAGGATTTCGACTCGATCGCGCCCTATACCATTGAAGAGGCGCATGAAGTCGCCGATGCGATCGCGCGGCAGGCCTGGGGCGAGCTGGAGGGCGAGCTGGGCGATCTGGCGCTGCAGGTCGTCTATCACGCGCAGATGGCGGCCGAGGCCGGGCATTTCGACGTGGCCGCCGTGCTGCGGGCGATCAACGCCAAGATGGTGGCGCGTCATCCGCATGTCTTCGGCGATGAAAGCCGCGACAAGAGCCCCGAACAGCAGACCGCGGACTGGGAGCGGATCAAGGCCGCCGAACGCGCGGGGCGCGCCGAGGGCGGGGCGCTGGATGGCGTGGCGCTTGGCTTGCCGGCCCTGACCCGGGCGCTCAAGCTGCAAAACCGCGCGGCGCGGGTGGGGTTCGACTGGCCCTCGACCGACGAGGTTCTGGCCAAGGTGGTGGAAGAGGCAGGCGAGCTGGTCGAGGCGCGCGATCATCTGGGCGCGGCGGAACTGGCCGAGGAATATGGCGATCTACTGTTCGTGATGGTCAATCTGGGCCGGCATCTGGGGATCGACCCCGAGGCCGCGCTGCGCGCTGCGAATGGAAAATTCACCCGGCGTTTCAGCTATATCGAGGATGAACTGAAAGCACGCGGCAAGGCGCCTGCCGACAGCGATCTTGCGGAAATGGACGCGCTGTGGAACGCGGCAAAGGCGCGCGGGATCAAATAGGGCGCGGCCCCTGCCCCGCACCCCGAGGTGTTTTCGGCAAGATGAACCCGCTCAGAACAGTGCCTTGCGCAGCATGTTCAGCGCGACCAGCATCAGAAAGCCCGCGAAGACGCGCTTGAGCGGCTTCGGGTCCAGACGGTGGGCCAGCGCGGCCCCCAAAGGGGCGGTGAAGGTGGTCATCGCGATCACGATCAGGAAGGCCGGGATATTGACCGCGCCGATGGTATAGGGCGGCGCATGCGGCGCGCGGGTCAGCAGAAACCCGATCGCCGAGGGCAGCGCAATGGTGATGCCGAATCCCGCCGAGGTCGCCACCGCGCGATGGATCGGCACCCCGTGCAGCGTCAGCATCGGCGTGCCGATCGAACCGCCGCCGATCCCCAGCAGCACCGACACGAACCCCATCAGCGGCCCGAACCAGGCCCGGAACAGCCCGCCGGGCAGCTGGTCGGACAGCCGCCAGCTGGATTTGCCGAAGATCATGTAGCTGGCGATGGCAAAGACCATCACCGCAAAGATCACCTGCAGGGTCTGGGTGCGCAGCTGCGCCACCACCATCACCCCGGCAATCGCGCCCACCATGATCAGCGGCGCCCATTGCCGCAGGATGACCCAGTCGACCGCCCCCCTGCCGTGATGCGCCATGACCGAGCGCGCCGAGGTGACGATGATCGTCGCCAGCGAGGTCGCCACGCAGATCTGCATCAGATCGTCGCTGCCATAGCCCAGACCGGAAAACAGATAGAAGAACGCGGGCACCAGAACGATGCCGCCGCCCACGCCCAGAAGCCCCGCCAGAACGCCGGCGAAGGCGCCGACGGCCATCAGGATCGCCACCAGCGGCAGCAGCGTTGCAAGATCGGGCATGAAATCCTCCGTGTTTGGGCCTGCTTACGCGGGCTGCGCGACGCAGGCCAGCGCTTTGTCGTAAAGCGCCAGACCCGCCCCCTCGCGCGTGGCGCCCTCGGACAGCACCCGGCGCCAGCCGCGCGCACCGGGGCGGCCGTGAAACAGCCCCAGCATATGGCGCGTGATCTGATGCAGCCGCCCACCCGCCGCCAGATGCGCGTCGATATAGGGCTTCATCGCCTCGGCCACGGCGAAGGGATCGGCGGGCGTGCCCTGCCCCCAGATCTGGGCATCGGCCGCGCCCAGCACATCCATCGGCTGATGATAGGCCGCGCGCCCGATCATCACCCCGTCAAGCCCGGCCTCCAGCTGCGCGCGGGCCTCGGCCAGGGTCGCGATGCCGCCGTTGATCGACAGGTGCAGATCGGGGAATTCGGCCTTCATCCGGTGCACCAGCGGATAATCGAGCGGCGGAATCTCGCGGTTGTCTTTCGGGCTGAGGCCTTGCAGCCAGGCCTTGCGCGCATGGATCGTGAAGCGTTTGACCCCGGCGCGCGATACGGTTTGCAGAAACTGCGGCAGCACCTCGGCAGGGTCTTGATCGTCCACCCCGATGCGGCATTTCACCGTCACCTCGACCGGGCTGGCCGCGATCATCGCGGCCACGCAATCGGCCACCAGATCGGGCGTCTTCATCAGCACCGCGCCAAAGGCCCCCGACTGCACCCGGTCCGAGGGGCAGCCGCAATTCAGGTTGACTTCGTCATAACCCCAATCGGTGGCAATCCGGGTGGCCTCGGCCAGTTCGGCCGGGTCAGAGCCGCCCAGTTGCAGCGCCACCGGATGCTCGGCAGGCGAATAGTCCAGCAACTGCCCGCGGCGCCCATGCACGATCGCTGGCGCGGTGACCATTTCGGTATAGAGCAACGCATGGCGCGAAATCATGCGATGGAACACCCGGCAATGGCGGTCGGTCCAATCCATCATCGGCGCGACAGATAACCGCGACGCACTGATAACATTTATTTTTTGCGTTTTATCAGTCGGTTGGATACTATTCATTGTGTCGCGTTCTTGTCTCATATGTTGTAATTTGCGCCCATTTCTGGCATGAATTACAACATATGTTGTAAATTCGGAGGTCGTGTTGTAAATCCATGGGTAGCATCACACAACGCCGCAGAAAAGATGGCTCCATCGCCTGGCTTGCACAGATCTCGATCATGCGACAGGGAAAGAATGTCTGGCGCGAAAACAAGACCTTCGAGCGACGTTCCGTCGCCAACGCCTGGATCAAGCAACGCGAGAAGGAACTCGCCCAGCCGGAAGCCTTGAATGAACTCGTCCGGGTCAAGGGCGCACGGCGCAAGCCCACGCTTGCCGACGCGATCGACCGCTATATCGAAGACAGTCAGAAACAGATGGGGCGCACCAAGACTCAGGTGTTGCGCACGATCAAGGATTTCGACATCGCTGATCGGCTCTGCGCGGATATCACCAGCGCCGACATCGTTGAATTCGCGCGGGAAAAGCTTGCGTCAGGCGTTCAGCCGCAGACCGTCGCCAATTACATGTCTCACCTCGGGGCGGTGTTCTCGATCGCACGTCCAGCCTGGGGCTTCCCGCTCGACAGTCAGGCCATGGACGATGCCTGGAAAGTGGCGAAGCGGCTCGGGATCGCGCAGAAGAGCCGGCAACGCGACCGGCGGCCGACACTAGACGAGCTCGACAAGCTGATGCGCCATTTTGCCGACCGTTCGACACGTCGGCCGAGCTCCGTCCCGATGGACCGCGTCATCGCATTCGCGATTTTTTCGACACGCCGGCAGGAGGAAATCACCCGCATCACCTGGAGCGACTACGACAAGGAAGGCCAACGCGTTCTCGTGCGCGACATGAAGAACCCCGGAGAAAAGATCGGCAACAATGTCTGGTGCGATCTTCCCGAGCAGGCGGTCGCCATCATCGAGGCGATGCCCAGAAACGATGAACGGATCTTCCCCTACTCCACCGATGCGATCAGCGCCGCCTTCACCCGGGCGACCCGTCTTCTCGGGATCGATGATCTAAGGTTCCATGACCTGCGGCATGACGGTGTTTCACGCCTTTTCGAGATCGGCTGGAACATTCCCAAAGTGGCCGCAGTGTCGGGCCACCGCTCTTGGGTTTCCCTGAAACGCTATACCCACCTTCGGCAAACGGGCGATCCCTACGAAAACTGGGCGTGGCTGGAAGCGGTCTGCACCGAGGGAAAAAACATACACCTTGCAAGGCGGCAACGAACCTCCCCCAAGCCGAAAAGGTGACACCAGCGAGCGTCCTGAAAGGGGCTGGTTCGGATGCTTCTTCGCCCAACGCGCTGCCCGGGCCTCTCGATGATTTGCCCGGACAACTTGGCAAGTTTCGGCCAGCCGTCGCAGGCGGGAGAACCGATGGCTTGCTTTTCGCGTCAATTCCTTCATCCTATCAAGGAATTACCTAGCATCAGGGGAGGTGCGCGACGGATCTTGGTCGGGGTTAGCGAGTGTCCATTCAGCTCCATCACATTCGTTATGTCATTGCGGCAGCCGAGCATGGCAGCTTTCGGCGGGCGGCCGCAGCCCTGAATGTCCAGGAATCCGCGCTCAGCCGACGCGTCGGCGAACTCGAAGCCCGGCTTGGTGTTCCCTTGTTCGTCAGGAACCATTGCGGCGTGAAACCCACTGAAGCTGGCGAGCAGTTTGTCCGACGTGGCCGCAACGCGATGGAGCAGATCCAGCTGGCCCTGGCGGAGGTCCGCTCAAGCGCCAAGCCTCTCGAAGGCACGCTCAGGATCGGTATCTTCTCCTCGCTCGCCTCGGGGTTCCTCGCCGATCTCATTCGCACTTTCGGTGCGGCCTACCCCAATGTGCAGCTCGCCTTCACTGCGGCCAATCCGGCCAACCAGGTTGCGGCCTTGCGCCGGTTCGAGCTGGATATCGCCTTCCTGACGGGCGCCGCGCCTTGGGATGGGTGCGAGGTGCAACCGCTCTGGTCGGAGCGCGTCTTTATCGTCGTGCCGGATGCTGACCCGCGCGGCGACGCCATGACCATGCATCTTCCGGATTTGCGCAATGATCGGTTCATCGTCACCCGCGCACCTCCCGGCGAAGAAATCCACGACTTCCTGATCCAGCGCCTGGCAGCGCTTGGCCATCACCCCGATATCGTCCGGCATGATGTCGGGCGAGATGATCTGATCCAGCTGGTAGCACTGGGACGCGGCCTCACCCTGACCAGCGAGGCGACCATTGCCGCGAAAGCCCCCGGCGTTCGGTTTCGACCCCTTGCGGACGAGCTACTCCCCTTCAGCGCGGTCTGGGCCTCGCGCAACGAAAACCCGGCCTTGCTCATGCTGCTGGAGACGGCCCGTCAACTCTCGCTCGACGCGGCCTATCATCCGACGGCCGAGCCCGAAACCTGACACCAACGGTGCCTGGCAGGGAGTTGTCCGCTAGGTTCGGACGCCCTTGCGCGCCTTGGCAAATCCGCGATCGGTCGCGATGAACCTCTCCAGCATCGGCACGATGAGCCGCGCCGGGGCAACGGCCCCCTGCCCGCTCTCGCGTCCGAGGATTTCCCCATAGGCCACCAGATCGCGGTGCAGGCCCGCGGGCAGGTCGATCGTCAGCTTGACCGGCTTGTCATCGGCAAGGGGGCCCAGTTTCAGATTGCCCATGTCATCCTCCGTAGGGTTCGAGCACGAGATCGCGGCTGACGATCACGCGCAGCGGAAAGCCGGGCCGGATAGTCAGTGTTGGCGCGACAGCGAGTTGGCGTTGGACGATCTGCTGGCCGGCATCATTGACCGTGTCCACAGCGCCGTCCTGCAGCGCTTGCAAAAGCCGGTCGTCATCATCGGTGGCGAGCTCCGCGGTGAAAGCGAGAAGCGTGGCAAGCCCTGCGGCCTTGGCCAGATCGCCCCAATGGTGATCGACGCCGTCCTCGAGCCCGGCATAGCCCGCGGCATCGGCGCCCGGCAGGCGTTCGAGCACGATCGAGCGGCCATTGGGGAAGATCAGCCGGTTCCAGACCAACAGCACCCGGCGCTGGCCGAAACTGACGCCATTGTCGTATTCGCCGATGATGCGGGAGCCCTGCGGGATCAGGAGCAGGCTGCCGGTCGGGCTGTCATAGACGTTCTGGGTGACCTGCGCGGTGATCTGTCCCGGAAGATCCGAACGGATGCCGGTGATGAGCGCCGCAGGGATCACCGAGCCCGCCTGAAGGATATAGGGCGAGGCAGGGGCCGCGATACGGTCGGTTGCGACGGTCTGACGATCGACAGACCCATTGAGGAAAGCCCGCTGGCGATCCTGCCCGGCAGCCTCCGCCGCTCCAGACAGCGCTGTGCCAACGCCCCCGAGTCCGGCGCCCCCCTGTGCGCCCGGCCTGGTCTGAAAGAACAATCCGCTGGTGCGGGCTGCATCCATCTCGGCCAGCCGCCTTTGTTCCTCGGGGTCCACGGCAGGGGCATGAATCGTCGGCGTGGCAATCGGTTGGCCGCGTTCCTGCGCGCTGTGGATCGCGCCACCGAGATCGCCGGGAAGCGCCGGCCCGAGGCGCGGCACAGCATCATAGCTGCCGGGCAGGTCCCGCAGCCCATCGGCGGGCTGGCGATTATCGGTGGTGATCAACTCCTCGGGCCGGGCCCCACGATCAGGGCTTTGCAGTGCATAGATCAGCGCACCGCCAATCCCGAGCCCCGCAACGAGGCCAAGACCCGCCAGAACCTTGCGCGAAAGGCGCGTGACCCGGGGCGGATCGGCGCGCAACCGCATCGGCGCGGCGAGATCCTCTTCGGTGCCGGTGCTCGGTTCAGTCATGACCCTGCCCCGCTTTCGGCGCATCGGTGCTTGTCTCCGCCTGCGGTGCGAGGCGCAGGATTTTCACCACCTGCTGGTTACGGCCGCTGCCGAGCCGCAACTCGGCGGCACCGAAGAGCCTGTCGACGATCAGCACGTTGTGATAGATGCGGCTGTTGACGATCTCGGGTTTCCCGTCCGAGCCGAGCACGAAGAGCGGCGGCATCTCGCCCTGTGCAATCCCCGCCGGAAAGACGACATAGACGCGGCGGCCATCATCGAAGACCGAGACCGGACGCCAGGGCGGCGCATCGCCCTGCAGCCCGTAGCGGTGGTTGCGCGCATTGAGCGGCGGGATCGCCGGTGTCGCTGCTGTGACCCGCTGGGGTGACGCGCGGCGCGGATAGGCCCAGGAGACCGCGGGCATCCAGGTTTGCTCGCCCGCGCGCAGCTCGATCAGATAGGTCCGCCGGTCGGTGGAGATCACCAGATTGGTGCTGATGTCGCTGCGCGTCGGTTTGACCAGCACGAGCACGCGGCGCGCGCTGCCCGAGCCGCTCTCGGTATCGCCGATGATCCAGCGGGTCGTATCACCTGCCGCGATCGGACCGGTGCCGGTCAGCGCCTCGCCCGGCTCAAGCGCGATGGTGGTGATCTGGCCGGGCGCGGCATAGACTTGATAGAGCGCCCCTTCCGACCAGGGATAGATCTGGATCGCGTTGAAATACCCGTCCCGGCGCGGTTCGACCCGGGCGGCGGCATTGGCGTTGGTCACCCGGGTCCCGGGCGTCGCGGCGCTGGCCCCGCCCCGGCTCGGGGTCCAGGCCGGCGGGGTGCGCAGGGCGCGGGGTTGATCGTCGGAGGTCGTGGTCCGCGTTGCCGGGAGCGGCGGCACCTCGTCGTCATAGGAAAACTCGAGCGCCGGGCTCGTGGCACAGCCGGCAAGAAGCGAGACGCTCAGCAAGGTCACGACGGGCATGGAAGAGGCGTGGATCATTGGCTCATCTCCCGCGACCAGTTGATCGCGTTGACATATATTCCGAGGGGATTGGCGCGCAGGCGTTCGGGCGTGCGCGGCGGTTGGATCACGATGGTGAGGATGGCGGTCCAGCGCTCGGAGCGGGCGAGTTGGCCGCCCTCGTAATGCCGCTCGCTCCAGGCCACCCGGAAACTGTCGGGTGAGGCACGAATGACCGAGGAAACCTCGACCGAGACCTGTTCCTTGCCGACACGGGTGAACGGGTCGCTTGCCCGGGCATAGTCGTTGAGCGCCACCGCGCCGCGATCGGTGGTGTAATCATAGGCGCGCAGCCAGTTCTGACGCACCACGATCGGATCGGCGGAGAGCCCGCGCACCTCCTCGATGAACCGGGCGAGATGGAAGGCGATCTGCGGATCGGTGGGCCGGTAAGTGGCGGTGGCGGCCTCGACCGCGCGCGCCTCGCCATGGCGGTCGATCTCGACCACCCAAGGCACGATGGTGCCGCGCGCCGATTGCCAGACCAGAGCGGCGGCAAATCCGGCGGAAAGGAAGAGCGAACCGAAGGCCATGAGCCGCCAGTTCCGGGCCTGCACGCGCGCGGAGCCGATACGCTCGTCCCAGACCTGGGCGGCCTTTTGATAGGGCGTTTCCGGTTCCGGGGCCTTGCCGTAATGGGGGGATGAGCGTTTGAAGAAGGTCATGAGCGATCCCTTTCCGAGAGGCTGATGGCGGCGCCGGCGCCATGGCTGTCACCTGCACGCAAGGCATGGCCTGCCGAGGTGATGCCGTGGCTCAGCGCCTGTTTGCGGCGCATGGATTTGGCCCAATCGGGTGGGCCGGACGAGGCCAATGGCGCAGCAGTGGCTGATCCCTCGGCGATGGTTCCCATCGACGAGCTTCCGCCACTGGCGGCAAACCCTGACTTGGCCCCGCTCGAGTAGCTCTCCTTGGCAGCCTCGCCTGCCCGCGTGGCAGCCTTGCGCAACGGCGACGCCGCAGCGGACCCGGCGGCCCGGGCGACCCCGCCCAGCCCCGAGGCCACGCCGGACGCACCGGACTGGCCGATGGAGCCAAGCGAATAGGCGCTCGAGGCAGCACCTGCCGCGCCTATGGCGCCGCGCGATGCGGCGACACCACCAGAAACCGCGGCCCCGGCCCCGCGTGCGGCGAGCATGGCGCCACCGCCGGTGGCGAGGGCCGCTCCGCCCACGGCAAGACCCGTTCCCACCGCCGCGCCCGCGCCAAGTTGCGGCCCGCCCGAGACCAGGCCGGTGGCGATGCCGGGGCCGAATATGCCGAGCCCCAGCAGCGAGAGCGCCGCGAGCACGATGGCCATGGCCTCATCGATGGTCGGGGTCGCACCGCCGAAACCAGCGGTAAACTGCCCGAACAGCGTCGAGCCGATGCCGATGATCACCGCGAGAACCAGCACCTTGATGCCCGAGGAGACGACGTTTCCGAGCACCCGTTCGGCCATGAAGGCAGTCTTGCCGAACAGGCCGAAGGGGATGAGCACGAAGCCCGCGAGCGTCGTCAGCTTGAACTCGATGAGAGTGACGAAGAGCTGCACCGCGAGGATGAAGAAGGCGAGCAGCACCAGCGCCCAGGCGAAGAGCAGACAGGCGATCTGGACGAAATTCTCGAAGAAGGAAACGAAGCCCATCAGGTCGGAAATGCTCTCGAGGAGCGGCCGACCGGCATCGAGCCCGGTCTGGGCCACCTGCCCCGGACGCAAGAGATCGCTGGCAGAAAAGCTCGTGCCCGACCCCATCAGCCCGAGCCCGGCGAAACTGTTGAAGACGATCTGCGCGAGACTGTTCCAGTTCGAGATCAGATAGGCGAAGGCCCCGACGAAGAGCGTCTTTTTCACCAGCCGGGCAAGGATGTCGTCATCGGCGCCCCAGGCCCAGAAGAGCGCGGCGAGCGTCACGTCGATCACGATCAGCGTGGTGGCGATGAAGGCCACCTCGTTGCCCAGAAGCCCGAAGCCACTATCGATATAAGAGGTGAAGACCCCAAGGAAGTCGTCGATAACGCCGGTGCCGCCCATGGATCAGCGCTCCGCGTCCCGAGACCCGGTATCGCGTCCGAGGAAGCGGTCGCGGGTCTCGGTCCAGATCGCCATGCAGTCGGGATCTTTGGCGGCGGCTTCGCCCATCTGCTGGCAGCGGCGCTGCCCCTCGCGCAGGGGATCGGCGGGGGTGATTGATGGTGCTGCGGAGATTGCGCGCGCCGGCTCATCTTCCTGCCAGCGCATCGCGATCAACGAGGCGGTGAGCGCGACGGCCAGAAGCGCAACCGCCGCGACCCGGGTGAGTGTCCTGCTGTCCATGCGTCCCCTGCCCCTCGAGCTCAGTTGTGAAACATCTGGACGGAGCCCGGCTGATAGCCGGTGCCGGGGGTCAGGAACCGCTCGCGCTGAACCCGCCCCTGCTCGGCGGCGGCGGCGCGTTCCGCCTCGGCCAGCGCCTCGGCCCGGCCGTTGGCGGCCGTGACGGCGGTGAGATCGGCGATCTGCTGGGCTTGCAGCGCGAGGAGCTGGTTGCCCGCCTGCGTGGCCTGCAGCGCACCGACCGCGCTCTGGCTTTCGCCCACGAGGGCGGAGAGCTGGGCGCGCTGCGCATCGATATTGCCGACCACACCGGCCTGCACGCGCATCGCATCCTGCAGCCCGCCCACCGTGTTGCCCCAGCGGGTGCGGGCGTCGGAGAGGAGCTGCGCATCGCTCGAGGACAGCGGGATATTGGCATAGTCCTGTTGGAACATCTGGTCGATCTGCTGCACGTCGAAGGCGATGTTCTGCGCCTCGGAGAGGAGCGTGCGGGTGCGATCGACATTCTGCTGCAGCGCACTCAGGGCCGAATAGGGCAGGCTCGTCAGGTTGCGGGCCTGGTTGATCAGCATCTGCGCTTCGTTCTGAAGCTGTGAGATCTGGTTGTTGATCTGCTCCAGCGCGCGCGCCGCGGTGAGCAGGTTCTCGGCATGGTTGGTCGGATCGTAGACGATCCCGCCGAAGCCGAAGAGCGCATGCGCCGGCGGCGCCAGAAGCGGTGAGGCGCCCAGCAGCCCGGCGAGCGCCAGCGCGAGCATCGAGACACGGGGGAGTTTGAAACGGGCAAGAGTGTTGGGGATCATGATGTCACCTCCTGATCGGGTTGGGGTTGTCGAAGGGCCTCGGCCTCGGGCGCGAGGTTGGTGAGCTCCGGGATGAGATCGGCGGCCCAGTCGACCCCGCGGGCGCGCAGCCAGGCGGTGAGAAAACCCTCTGCCCCGACCTCGGCGAGGATCTGGCTGATGTGGGCCTGATCGGATTTGGAGGAGGCGGCGCAGAGCGCGAGGCCGACCTCGCTGAGGCCAAGCTCGAAGAGCCGGTTGCCGCGTCGCGACTGGCAATAGTAGTCCCGCTTGGGGGTGGCCCGCGCGAGGATCTCGATCTGCCGGTCGTTGAGCCCGAAGCGGCGGTAGATCGCGGTGATCTGCGGCTCGATGGCGCGCTCATTGGGCAGCAAGAGCCGCGTCGGGCAACTTTCGATGATGGCCGGCGCAATGGGCGAAGTGTCGATATCCGACAGCGACTGCGTTGCAAAAACGACCGAGGCGCTCTTCTTGCGCAGGGTCTTGAGCCATTCCCGGAGCTGGCCCGCGAAGCTTTCGTCATCGAGCACGAGCCACCCCTCGTCGATGATGAGCAACGTGGGGCGCCCGTCGAGTTGATCGCCGATGCGGTGGAAGAGGTAGGAGAGCACGGCGGGCGCGGCCGCAGTGCCCACCAGCCCCTCGATCTCGAAGGCCTGCATCGAGGCTGTTCCGAGGTTTTCCGCCTCGGCATCGAGCAGGCGACCATGGGCCCCACCCAGGCAATAGGGGCGTAGGGCCTGTTTGAGGTCGTTCGATTGCAGGAGC
This sequence comes from Paenirhodobacter sp. CAU 1674, assembly GCF_029222945.1. Lineage (NCBI taxonomy): Bacteria > Pseudomonadati > Pseudomonadota > Alphaproteobacteria > Rhodobacterales > Paenirhodobacter > Paenirhodobacter sp. CAU 1674. The sequence goes on from NZ_JARHUH010000009.1 coordinate 147,235, forward strand.
ACGGCCAACCCGGTGAGTGTGCGCTCACCGACCGGGGCGGAGGCAAGCGAGGTCAGCGCGGTCCAGAGATGTTCTTTCACCTCCGGGGTGATCGTGATCCCTTCGCGAGCCAGGATCGCGGCGATCCAGTCGGCAGCCCAGGCGCGTTCGGGGGGCGCGTCGATCCGAGCCAGGGGCTGCAGCGCCACGGAGGTGTCATCCCCTTCCGTCAAGTCTCCGCCCAGATCGTGCCAGTCCCCGCCCATGGCCAGCGCCGCGGCCCGGATCGAGCCGCCGAAATCGAAGGCAAAGACCTGCGCCATGGCGTAGCGGCGAAACTGCAGCGCCATGGCGGCGAGCAGCACCGACTTGCCCGCGCCAGTCGGCCCCACCACCAGCGTGTGACCGACATCGCCGACATGGAGCGAAAAGCGGAAGGGGGTCGATCCCTCGGTCTTGCCGTAAAGCAGAGGCGGCGCCTTGAAATGCGCATCCTCGGCATCGCCCGCCCAGATCGCCGAAAGCGGGATCATATGGGCGAGGTTCAGGGTCGAGATCGGCGGCTGGCGGACATTGGCATAGGCATGGCCGGGCAGCGAACCCAGCCAGGCATCGACCGCGTTGATCGTCTCGACCATGGCGGTGAAATCCCGGCCCTGGATAACCTTCTCGACCAGTCGCAGTTTCTCGTCGGCCAGGCGCGGATCCTCATCCCAGACGGTGATGCTGGCGGTGACATAGGCCTGTCCGGCGATGTCGGCGCCGAGCTCCTGCAGCGCGAGATCGGCATCGGCCGCCTTGTTCGCCGCATCGGTGTCGACCAGCGCAGATTGCTCGTTGGTCATCACCTCGCGCAGGATGGCGGCGATGCTCTTGCGCTTGGCAAACCACTGCCGGCGCACCTTGGTGACCATCCGCGTGGCCTCGAGCTTGTCCATCAGGATCGCGCGGGTCGACCAGCGATAGGGAAAGGCCAGCCGGTTCAGCTCATCGAGGATGCCGGGCGTCGTCGCGGTCGGAAAGCCGGTGATGGTGAGAACGCGCAGATGCGCCCGGCCGAGCTGCGGCTCCAGCCCACCGGTGAGCGGCTGATCGGCGAGCAGAGCGTCGAGATAGATCGGCACCTCGGGAACGCGCAGGCGCTGGCGATTGGTGGAGATGGTCGAATGCAGGTAGGTGAGCACCTCGCCATCGTCGAGCCAGCGGCATTCCGGCATGAAACCCTCGAGCAGTGCCAGCACCCGGTCGGAACGGTCGATGAACCCGCGCAGGATCTCATGGGCATCCACGCCGGAGTGCTCGCGCCCCTCATAAAGCCAGGTCTCGGCCCGCGCCGCATCTTCGGCGGGCGGCAGATAGAGCAGCGTCAGGTAATAGCCCGAGATGAAATGCATCCCCTGCTCCTCGAAGGCGGCCTTGCGTTCGGCATCGAGCAGCGCCGAGGCGGGATCGGGGAAGCGGCTCTCGGGATAGGTCGCGGCCTCGGAGCGCTGCGCCTCGACGAAGATCGCCCAACCCGAGCCGAGCCGGCGCAGGGCGTTGTTGAGCCGCCCGGCGACTGCGACCAGTTCCGCCGCCACCGCGCTGTCGAGGTCAGGCCCGCGAAACTGCGCCGTGCGCTGGAAGCTGCCGTCCTTGTTCAGCACGACGCCCTTGGCCACCAGCGCCGCCCAGGGAAGGTAATCGGCCAGACGCGCCCCGCGGGGACGGTATTCGGAGAGGTTCATCACGCCCCTGCCCTCCTTCAGACCTGCAGATGCCCGGGCAGGCGCAGATGCCTGCGCCCGACCTCGACGAAGAGCGGATCGCGCCGCGCGGCCCAGACCGCTGCCGCGTGCCCCAGAAGCGCAATCGCGATCCCCACCAGCCAAAGCTGGAGCCCGAGGCCGATGGCCCCGGCCAGCGTGCCGTTCAAGATCGCGAAAGCGCGCGGCGCCCCGCCGAGCAGGATCGGCTCGGTCAACGCGCGGTGGACCGGCACGGAAAAGCCCGGCACCTCGGAGAGCTGCTCCAGCATCAGATCAGCGCCCCGCCGCCGAAGCTGAAGAAGCTCAGGAAGAAGGAGCTGGCGGCAAAGGCGATGGAGATACCGAAGACGATCTGGATCAGGCGGCGAAAGCCCCCCGAAGTATCGCCGAAGGCCAGCGCGAGGCCGGTGGTGATGATGATGATCACCGCGACGATCTTGGCGACCGGCCCCTCGATCGACTCGAGGATGCTTTGCAGCGGCGCCTCCCAGGGCATGGACGAGCCCGAGGCCCGGGCCGGCTGGGCGAGCACGAGGCTCACCCATGCGAAAGTGGCAGCAGTCGCTACATGGCGAGGCATATGAAGGGGGTTCGGGATCATGCGCTGTCTCCTGTTTCGTGAGCGGTGGAAGTCGGGAATTCGGCCGGGAAAACCCGGTAATCGCCATCGGCGCCGAGACCTTCGACCCGGGCGAGTTCGACGAGGCGGCGCGCCCCGCCGCGACCGGCGAGAACGGCGACAAAGTCGATGGTCTCCGCGATCAGGGCGCGAGGCACGGTGACCACGGCTTCCTGAATGAGCTGTTCCATGCGGTGCAGGGCCCCGAGCGCGGAGCCCGCATGAATGGTGCCGATGCCGCCCGGATGGCCGGTGCCCCAGGCTTTCAGGAGATCGAGCGCCTCGGCACCGCGCACCTCGCCAATCGGGATACGGTCGGGCCGCAGGCGCAACGACGAGCGCACCAGATCGGAGAGCGAGGCCACGCCATCCTTGGTGCGCAAGGCAACGAGATTGGGCGCGGCGCATTGCAGCTCGCGCGTATCCTCGATGATGACCACACGCTCCTGCGTGCGCGCCAATTCGGCGAGAAGCGCATTGGTCAGTGTGGTCTTGCCGGTCGAGGTGCCGCCCGCAACCAGGATATTGGCGCGCCCGGCAACGGCAGCCCGCAAGACTTGGGCCTGTTCGGGCGTCATCACTTCGGACGCGACGTAGTCATCGAGCGTGAAAACCGCGACCGCCGGTTTGCGGATCGCGAAGGCTGGGGCCGCGACCACGGGCGGCAGCAACCCCTCGAACCTCTCGCCAGTCTCGGGCAATTCTGCTGAGACCCGCGGCGCGCCGGCATGGACCTCGGCCCCGACATGGTGCGCAACAAGACGAACGATACGCTCGCCATCGGCGGGCGAAAGCGTTTCGCCAGTGTCGGCCAGGCCCTCGGACAGCCGGTCGATCCAGAGCCGCCCGTCGGGGTTGAGCATCACCTCGACGGTCATGGGGTCTTCCATAAACCGGGCGATCGCCGGCCCGAGCGCGGTGCGCAGCATCCGCGCGCCTCTCTCGATCGCTTCTGGTCGCCGGTCGTGCGCCGCCATGTCGTCCCCGTTCCTTTGCCGGACGCCTCCAACAGGCAGCCCTGGATCGGGATCGATTAAGAAAGCCGGAACTGGCGCCGGTTCAACAGATGTTCAGGTGGCGTAGGGTCGTGGCGTGCAACGACAGGAGAACGGCGGCGTCATTGAAATCGGTTCCCTTCTGCTTGCATCAACAAACAGACCTGCCTCGCGGCATAAAATGCCCCCCCGAGCGCGGATCACACGGGGAAATGAGCTCACGATGAAATCGACTTCGCATCCTGACCCAGTCGTAAGACAACACCATTAAAACCAAGCACATGGCATGCAGCAGAAGGACTGCCGGACTATTTCACGTCCTTATCAATAAAATTCAACGTCGTAGCGTTCTCGATCAGCGTTCTTACCTTGGCTCGATCGAGGCCCGATGGCACATCCGCATCGATTTCCAGTTTGATCGATACATCCGCCCCAGGCATCGTCGTCAGTTGCTCAATAATAGCTTCGACGACTTGGTGGATATCTCGCGCGGGGCGCTCAGGAGAGATCATCACGACGCCATGGAATTGTGTCGGGCTCCTCTCTGCAGGTGGCGTCTGGATCGAGCCAGAGAACGGTGGCACAGCCGATACCGCAGCATCAATCTCCTCTGGTTTTGTCGGAGTCGGTGCCGGTTCGAGCTTTTGCCTATGTTTTTCCGCCATTTCCGCATTGACGATGACGGTTTCACTATCGATCACCACTTGGCCATTAGAGGCTCCAGAGATTTCCAAACCTATATAGCGATCATTTTCTTTATCCCAACGCTCGGCATAAGCGAACGGTCCGGGCAACATCCCACTGACTGCGGCATGCACCGCTTTCGTCAATACGGATCGGTTTTTCACTCTTGGCAGATAGGTGTAGCGGTTCAGATATTCCCACAGGTCCTTGAGATGCAAATGGGGCTTCCCATTCCAAATGTATTTCTCAAGTTGCCGGTTCAGATTGTCCGGCCCAAGTTCAGGCCAAATCCCCTGATCACTCACCAGTTTCTTGCTTGCCCGCGCGAGCAATCCGTCTTGGGCAGGAACCTTGACCGATACCCATTCCACCTCTGATTGAGCGCTCTCTTGGACTGGATAAATCAAGTAGCACCAGGCTTCTTTCATTCGCGTCTTCAGGGTCTCTCTTGCTTCTTTCAACTTGGTTTCAGCAAGCGCGCTGTCGCTCTGAGTAAGATTCAATCTCTTGGTTTCATGGACAATTTCAGCCCAGGCTAGAGTCGCACGCTGCGCTGCATTCAGATTTTCAAGTTGACGCTGCTCAGCTGCAAGAAAGACCAACATGTTGCGGTAAACACGGGGCGTGCTCCCGCGCTGCATCATAATATCCTTGGCCTCGGCAAGTGCTTCCGATCCTTCCCGTCCGGTATGTGGGTGGGCAACCCCCAACACTACGGCCCGGACCCCTCCGGCTTCGTCAGGGACATCGGATGAACTGCCCGGAGCGACCTGAACCGTGTCGAAGTGCCCACGATCAGGAAGGCCATTGATATAGGCGACCAGCGCCTTGTCAATTTCGTGGAGAACCAGCGCATCTTCGAGTTGCGCCGCGCGATCTGCAGCAAGACGATTGAGACTTGCCGACATCGAATACCAGTAGCGACCAAGATCGCTGTGCATAAACTTGGCTTGGTTCGCCAACCGCCGCAACGCATCGCCGAAAATCGCGGGCCTCTCGCCGGGTTGAACAACACCCAGATTGATCTGCTTATCATCGAGGCCCTTGTTTTCCTGACCATGCGTCGGAGATGTGCCCATGAACACCGCCCGTGCCACACGGCGGGTCGCGGAATAGCGGTTCAGGTTCGGTGCCGCCTGATCCACCTTGTATGGGGTAGACGTCACCCCATCGACATCGGCCGCGATAATCGATTGCCAGCTCGCATCGAGGTAATGCAGCAGTTCCGGCTCGACGCGGGCCGAGCTGATTGCCACGCTGCCCGGCATAATCATCACCGAGGGATCGTTCCCCATCCAGAGTTCATGGATGACCTGCGCCATCAGACGCAGCACGCCCCGGGTCCTTTGAAATTTCTCCAAGGACCCCCAACTCGTATAGAGTTGGTCGAAAAGTTCCGGGTGGATCGGATAGGCCTTTTCCAGTTTCCGGCGATAGTCCTCGTCCGCGACCCCTTGAGGAAACGCATCGGAATCCTCGCGGTAAAGCTTGGCGAACTGCTTCAACGTGTTGTCCCGGTGATGGAACTTGTCTCCGGGGATCTCCTTGAACAGACGGCGCCGAACGATTTCGTAGCTTTCCTCTTGGCTTGCCGGTCGCCACGATGACTCGACCCGGCTGAAGGTCTGTTTCAACCGCGCCAGCGCCTCTTGCCCACCTTCGCCACCGACCTCAATCTGCGATGCCGGCAGAGACGCCACGAGAAGCACACCGGGGCTTGCCTTCACCGCCTCGGTCAATGACTGCACGAAAGACAGGTTCGCGTCGAACGACCCCGATGGCAGCCCCTCGACCTTGTAGATCTGGCGCAGATAGGCCACCCATTCGTCGATCAGGATCAGCGCAGGGGCACATTTCTTGAACAGCGCTTCAAGCAGGCTCGAGCCGGGGGCGATACCCCGCTCGTCATTTTCTGCCAGCATGTCATAGGCCTCGGCACCGCCGAGCTGCCAGGCCAGCTCCCCCCATGTCGTCCTGATCTTACGCCCGCCTTCCAGCGAAATCACGTCCTGCGGCCCGCGGGAGGTGCCGACCAGCACCGCGCGGTTGACCTTGGCCGGCACGGTCAGCTTGTTGCGCGACATCAGCTGATCGAGCCCCGGCAGATCCTCCACCGACGTGCCGCCAACCATGTGGTAAAGCGCCAGCATGGAGTGGGTCTTGCCGCCCCCGAAATTCGTCTGCAACTCGACGACCGGATCGCCCCCCTTGCCGTTCAATCGCTTGGCTGCGCCGATCAAAAGCGTGCTCAGACCATCGGTCAGATAGGTGCGTGAAAAGAACTCTCGCGGGTTGCGGTATTCCGAAGGCGCGCTGCCTTCATGCACCTTCGCCAGATCCGCCGCGAATTCCGCCTGCTGGAAATCGCCGGTCGCAACGTCCTGGTGCGGCTCGACGACCTCGCGCCACGGCAACAGCCCGCCGACCGTTTCCACAGAGATCTCGCTTCGCGACGTCTTCCGGCGTTCCTCGTTGCGCGCCAGCTCGGCATATTTGGTCCGCAGGATCGTGTCCCGCGAGGCGGCGATCTTCTCGGCCGCGTCCTTGGCGCTCACAGACTCCAACAGACGGCGCATGGTGTCGAGCGCGCGCTCGGCATCGTCGTAGGTGAAGGTCTCGTTATGAGAAAGCCTGTTGCGCACCTCGAGCAGCTCGGAAACATAGGACCGCTCGGGGAAGCCCAGCACGTTGGCGAAAGCCTCTTTCCAGAAGGCCATCATCGCCTTGAGCAGCCCCTGCTGATCCCAGTTGACGGCACCCGAGCTGTTGGGCCTCAAGCCCGAAACCCGCTCGACCACCTGCACCTGCCAATGCCCGGTGAGCGAGCTTTCCAGACGCTTTTCGACGAAAGGGGTCAGGGCATCGGGCAGAAGCTCCATCCCCTCGAACACATGCTGACGCGTAGATTTGGCCATAATTCCCCCCTCAAACCTCAAATCTCATTTGCCGGTCCCGACCTTCCAGCGAAACCGTGGCAGCCATCTGGCTCAAATCGGACCAATCCGCGATCAGCGCGTTATAGGCCGTCGCTTCCGATGCCTCGCGGCGCTTGTTGGCGGCGATGTCGTAAAGCACATAGGCCAGATCCTTCGCCGCCTCCGCCTTCGAGCCGTAGCGTTTGAGCAGCGCCGCAGCGTCATGCGAAAGCCCCTCTTTCTCGTGCAGGCGCACGAGATATTGCAGGCATTCCCAGATCGTCAGGTGATCGTCGTCTTCGGGCGACCAGTCCGGGTCCAGCTCGGCCCGTTTCAAAAGCCGCACCTTCCCCGCCGCCGCCTCGACGATGCCGGCATGTTTCACCGCCTCGACCGAGATCCCCCGCGCGCGGGCGAGGTTGTCGGCCACGCCATACTCGCCCTTGCCCATGCCGTGCTGCTCGAACCAGGTGATGGCAAAGCGCGTATCGGCGTCGAAATCGCCCTGAATGCCGCCCAGGTAGTCGTCGAGCTCGGCATTGATCAGCTGCAGCGCGGTCTTGACGCTCATCGGGCTGTCATCGGCCTCGAGCACGGCCGTGTAGCGCGAGAAGACGCCCATGCCGGGGCCGATGGCCGATTGCGGCATGTCGGCCGGGGCGATGTTGGCGGCCTGAAGCTCGGCGATGGCCGGGGGGATTTCCCGGCGCAGCGCGCGCAGGAACTCGGCGCGGGTGATGGTCTCGGCCGTGGCTTCCTTCTTGCGGCAGACGAGGACGACCGAATTGGCGAGGGCGTTGGTGCCCGAGGCGATCATCCGGTTTGCCATTTCGGTGCGCATCGGCCAAGTGCCAACAACGGCATAGCCCGCCTCGACGACGGCTTGCAGGAAGGTGGCCCAGCCGGTGGAGCTGATGCCTTCGTCTTTGACCTCGCTCTGCTTGAAAGCGTAGTAGATCGACGCAGGAAACTCTTCTGATGATTGCGAGGCCATATTTGCGATGGCACTCCGCATCCCGCCGAGAAAGAATACTTCAGCAGCCTCTTTCCCACCATGGCGATACGGTGTGGCAACGAGCTCATCGGCTTTTGGTGTTGCCAACAGCGAGAAGAGATCGGGATAAATCTCGCGCAGGGCCCGCCGGAGCCAAACGAAAAGGAAATCGGACAGATCGGCATACCCAATGTTGTCGTAGTAGGGCGGGTCGCTCGATATCACTTTTCCGGCGGCGATCTTTTGCGCTTGCGCATTTTCCTGCACCAATGCGCCCTCGGAAGACGCAGGCAAAACTGATACCGCCAGTGAAACCCACTTTACGCTGGGCTCCCATGCGCCTGACGATGAGCAGAAAACATTACCCTCACCAAAATCCCAAGTCATGGGAATAGCTTGTCGAGCGAATGTGTTCCGCAGTTGTAGCTTGGTTGAACTCGAGTCCCAAGTCGCAATTGAGGTGTGCCGGTCAGCAACCTTGTTCACAACCATACCTAGATACACGCTCACCGCCTCGGCGTAGGCTTTGGCGCCTTTGCCGCCGTCGCGGAGCGGGGTTTCGGAGGGGGAGAGGCCGGCGGAGAGCGCGTCCGCCTCGATCTGCGCCCGCGCCTCATGCACCAGATCACTGAACGTGTTCAGCGCAACAAGCTGCCGGTCGGTGAACAGTTTGCCGAAAGTATCCAGCCCGTAATCCACCGTCCAGAAATTGCGTGGATCGTTCGGCAAGGGCGTTTCCGGCGACCATTCCGGCTTTGCAGACAACGCCAGATCGACATGCTCGGACAATGGTTCGACATAGGCCCGGCTCCGGTTTCCCTCGGCCACGATGGCGATCAGCGTCTGCCCCATCTCGCCGGACCGGCCCTTGGACTTCACATAGTCGGGCGTGATCGCCGTATCCGAGATCAAGCAGCGGAAGTTTGCCCCGCGCCCAGCCTTCGTTCCCTCTTTCGCCGCTTCCAACTCAGCCTTGGTCCCGCCATGCCGGATGCGATAGCTGATCGTCTTGGCCTGCCTGTCCACGATGGGCTCGATCCAGGCCTCTTTGCCAGTCTTCGACGACAACAGGAAGCTCGACGCGATCGGAACCTGCACATCGGCAAAGGCCGGGTCCGGGCTCGGCACCGTGCGTGCCCAGATCCAGGCGATCACGGTGGCCTTGCCGCCACCATATTCCTTCGGCAGCTCCACCTGCGGGTAGAGATGCCCGATACGCTCCCAGGCCTTTTCGCGCATCCATTCGCCGTAGTGTTTCACATCCTCGGCCAGCCCTTCGGCATTGCGGTAAAACGACCGCTCCTTGATGCCGGGGTGGATGGGGGGCATGTCCTTGAACTTCGGCGGGATCTCGATCATCGCCTTGCCGATCATCACCGCCACCGGGTTCAGGTCGGACCCATAGGCGGGCAGGCCCAGCCGCTGCGCCTCGAGCGGGATCGACCCGCCGCCCGAGAACGGGTCATAGACCGGGGGCAACTCGCCGCCACAGCTGCGCCGGATCTCGGCCCGGGCGCGCTCGAGCACCTCTTCGTTGGTCGAGTTTTCCCATTTCACCAGATCCTCGATGATGGCGAACAGCCGCTTGCGCTCGGCCTCCTGCGCCTCGGGCGTGGGGAATTCTTCCGGCAGGCTCGAGGGATCGTCGACCAGCTGCGCAAACAGCACCGCCCGCGCCGCCGCCAGAGGCCGGCGCGCCCACCACAGGTGCAGGGTGGAGGGATGCCCGTGCCGGATCGACTTTTCCCGCGCCGAGGCCGCATTGATCGCCTCGAGCGGAATGGCGACTTCGATGAGTTTCTTCTTGTAGGGTTGGGACACGGCTTACTCCGGGAATTCTATGAACGTGGGCATGGCAACGAGCTCGGGCCCGCGCGGCGGGGCGTTCTTGCGCCACCCGCCTTTGATGGTTTGCAATTTCGATATCGGAAAACGGTCCTTGGCCGCCAGAGGCACAAGCTGGCGAAGGTGCCAGAAGACAGCCCAATAGCCCTTGTTGTCGGAAGAATATTGGCCTGTCGTCGGCGGGCGATGGTCCATGCCGAGCGAATGCCGTCCGTTATGCGTCTCCTCGCTGCCAACATACCAGCCGGTCCAGGAAACCATGAAGCTGAGCTTGGCAGGGTCATCCTCATGCGAGGGATAGATCAGCACGGGCACAGGCGCACCGTTGCGGCGCGCGTCGATGTCCCGAAAGAGCTCGAACTTCCGGGAGCCGAATGCCACGAACCCTTTTTCGTCGGCAATCTGTCGACCGGATTCGATATGCTCCAAAGGCACAGGAGCAAGAATGGCAAAATCCGTCATCGCGGACCCTCCGCCCGCGCAAGCAGGCTCTTGATGCTGAACTGAATGGCGTTGTGCTCGAATGGCGGTTCACGCGTGTCGAGCGCGCCGCGAACATAGCGCGGTTCGCGGGCAAAGCCATTTTCGACCTGCACGACGGCCAGAATGAACTTTTCGGGCTCGTGCAGCGAGGTGATGACTTCCTGACGGGTGATCATCACCGTGTCGGCGCTGTCGATCCGGCCCTTGACCTCGATGAAGCGCAGGTGATCCGTGTTCGGATCGTAGGAGGCGATATCGTAGCCGACCTTCTGGGCAGAAACATCGGTTGGTGTATTGCCCAAGGCACGTTCGGCGGCCATGACCGCCTCCATCGCCGCGATCTCGATCTTGCGCCGGGCGACCGGATCCTCGGAAAAGCCATTCGCCGTTGCCGCCAGCTTTTCCGCAGGGGCGCGGGCGATCAGCAGGCCCCGCGGGATAACGACCATGCCACCGCGGACGCGCGGCGGCTGAGCAGAGATGAAACGCTCTTGATCAAGAGCTTCGAGGCGGCGCCTGAGACGCTCGGCCAATTCCTCGGCCCGACGTTGCGCATTTTGCCAGTTCAGGCGGGTTTTCTTGCCGGCGCGCTCTTCCTCCTTCAGTTCAAAGGCGCGCGCGTCCCAATAATTGATTTCCTTCTTGAGGCGCGCCTTCACTTCCTGCTCGACCTTGTCGATCTCGGGGAGCCGGCGGGCCTTGACCTCTGCCAGGTGCTTTTGCGCGAGCTCGATCGTGGCAAAACGCACGGCGGTTTTTTCGAGATCGGTTCGCAACCAGTCGGCGTCCAGAAGGTCCTGAACCCAGGAAATTTCCTCCGAACTCGCCGGCCGGAGGTTGAGGTGGGGCGCGATCCCCGCATTGGTGGCAGCGCCGTTGTGATCGATTGCCGCGAACTGAAGGCGTTCGGAAACGATGTGGGGTTTCCCGGATGCTGTTGGGCGTCCATCCTGAACACCATGTTCCAGCAGGAACAAGGCTTCGATCTCTTCACCGGTATCCGTGTCGTCAATCAGGATAGCCCCACGCTTCATGAGATGATCGTAGCGCTCACGCACGAGGCTGATGACGGCTTCGAGCAAAGGATGCCCAGGGCAAACGAAAGCGGCGACAGGCTGCTGGTTGATCTTGGACTTCTCGAAGCAGATCCGTTCGTATTTCTTCTGAATCGGTGCGCCCGTTCCGGTCTGTCGATCGCGTTCGCGGATACTGAGAGGAACGTGTGTGATTTCCCACCGCCCCTCTTCACGGCGCTTGATTTGCCCCCCAAGGTGCTTGAACGCCTCCACGAAGAAGCTCTGAATATGATGCGGTTGAAGGCGCTGGGCCTCGGCGCGTTCCATCTCCAGGCGTAGCTCGTGGACACGGGCTGCCGGCATGGTGTCATTGGTGAGGGCTCTGGCCTCCAGGAGCTGAAGAAGATGCTCCTGATCCACCGCGCCATCGACAACTTGGAACAGCCTGGCCTTCACGTCATCTTGCTCGCCATACTGGATGGCTTCAACCAGAAGATCGCGTAGTGCCGTCCCCTCAAACAGCTGCCCCAGCACATCGTAGACACGCCCACCAAGTGCTTCTCTTGCAGCTTCGAGTTTCTCGAGCAGGCGGGCATATACTTCGCCTTCACGGGTATCCGCGGCTACCAGATTCCAGAGATGACAGACCTCCGTCTGACCAATCCTGTGGATCCGACCAAACCGCTGCTCGATCTTGTTCGGGTTCCAAGGAAGATCGTAATTGACCATGAGATGCCCGCGCTGGAGGTTAACGCCCTCACCGGCTGCATCGTTGGCGATAAGCACCAACATGTCCTTATCCTGCATAAAGCGTTCTACGACTTTACGCCGCTCCTCGCGCGTAACGCCCCCGTGGATGACCTCGACAGCCTCGGGTTTTCCAAGGCGCGCGCGCACTTTTTCCTGCAGATAATGCAATGTGTCTTTGGGTTCGGTGAAGATAATCAGCTTGCGGCGATTGCCTTCGCCATCAATCATCAGCTCGTCATCGAGGATCCGGTCGAGTTGCGTCCATTTCGTATCCTTTCCGGAACGAAGCACCTCTAGAGCCATAACTTCTAGCCCCTTCAGAGTCTGGACCTCGATTTCGAGTTGTTCGATCGTTTCGGCAGTCGTCGCCCCCATCGAAATGATATCTTCGAGTTCGTCGACTTCTTCTTGGCCATATTCGTCAATGTTCCTCAGAACTTCATCAGAAACATTCGCCTCACTGAAATCTGCCCGCCCCCCCTTTCGTGCGAGTTTGGCTTCCGCCAACTCCGCCTCGAGACGCTCTCTCCTACGTTTCAAAGACTGATAAATCGCAGCGGGAGACGATGCGAGACGCCGCTGCAGAATTTGCAGCGCAAATCCGACATTGTTGCGCTTCTTTCCGTCATGCTCAGCAAACCGTTGAACGCGATTCATCTCGGTTCGAACATACTCGGTGACAGCACTGTAGAGTGCGGCCTCTTCTGGCGAGAGGTCATATTTCACTGTGTAAGCGCGTCGTTCTGGAAACAACGGTCGACCGTCGAATTTCAGGAGTTCTTCCTTGGTCAAGCGACGCATCATGTCGGCGCTGTCGGCATAATGCACACCGTCACGGAACCGGCCTTCAAAGCGATCGCCGTCCAATAGCGCCATGAAAAGCTGAAAGTCTTCTTCCTTGCCGTTATGAGGCGTCGCAGACATCAGTAGTAAGTGGCGACAAACCTGCCCAAGCAGTTGCCCTAACTGGTATCGCTTCGTGTACTTGACCTCCCCGCCGAAGTAGCTGGCGGACATACGGTGGGCTTCGTCACAAATGATCAGGTCCCATTCAGTTGAAGAGGCCAACTTCTCCTGAAGGTCCTCGCTCCGCGAAAGAACATCGAGTCGCGCGATTAAGCGGTTTCGATCATTGAATACATTGCCAGATCGCGAAGTCTCGATCATATCGCGGGACAAAATGTCAAACTCGAGAGAGAATTTCTCCCCGAGTTCGTCTTGCCACTGTTCGACCAAGCTGCCAGGCGCCACAACCAAGCAACGCTCGAGGTCGCTTCGGGCTATCAGTTCTTTGATCAGAAGGCCCGCCATGATGGTTTTTCCCGCTCCGGGGTCATCGGCCAGCAAGAAACGAAGAGGCTGCCGCGGCAGCATTTCCCCATAAACGGCAGTGATCTGGTGAGGGAGAGGATCGACAAGACTTGTGTGGATCGCAAGATACGGGTCGAAATAATGCGCAAGTTTGATCCGATTTGCCTCGGTAACCAACCGGAGGAGGTTGCCATCCGCGTCGAAAGACCAAGCACGACCACGCTGCTCGATCGACAAGCGATGCTCATCGTCGCGATACAATGTGGTCTCCGACACATTTCCGCCGGCTATTCGGAAAACGACGTTGACCGCCTGATCACCGATACTCTCGACCGAAACCACTTCAACACTTTGGTTTGGAACGACGCCTGAAATGGAAGCTCCGTTCTTGATGTCTTCCAGTTTGATCATTGCGTTCCATCCTTTTCTTCCCCGGCAGCGCCGCGAAAATCGCGATATACCGCGCCGCGATTGACGAGAACGATCTGCTGTTCTTGTGGGGACCTAGCCTCCGGATCGGTGTCGAGCCCGAGCCGCCTGAGCGCGTAATAGAGCAATGCGCGCCGAACTTTGATCGCTGTCTTTCCTTCGTGCATACCATAGTCCAGCGCGATGACGTCGGCCTGTGTCTTGGACAGCGCTGGATGAGGGGCAACTTCGAGGATGACCTCAGAGTGCCAGTCCTTGTCTTCGGCGCCGGTAATGCCGCTATGGCGCGCCCCGCGAACCTCGAGAATGCGTGAAAGGAGGAAGTCCTTGAAATGATTATCCGTCGAGCAGAATGCGCGCGCGTGCCAGCGGAAGCCATCGAAGGCGATTGCATGTGGAGCAAGCCAGCGCCAACGGGGTTCCGGGTTCGAAAGCGACTGATATTTCACTTCGACTGCCTCACTACGGCGAATGGCGCCGACAATTGCTCTGAGCGTTAGAGGATTAACACCCCGGACAGGTGTCGGTGCCGATGCGAAGGGTGGAAGTTCAGCGATCCAGGTATCCTCGAGATCGAGAATACCGTCTGAGAGCGATCGCAACTGGACAAGATAACGGCTCGCATCAGGTTCGAGAAACTGCGGCGTGAACTCGGAACCGCGGATATAGCTCCGGGCACTTTTGTCATAGACCATATTTTCGGGCGCAAAGGCGATATAGCGGTTCAGGTCAGCGGACGCCTGGTTCACTGACAGTCCGAACTGCTGCATCAGATCGCTCCGATTCACATGCCCCTCCCAAAACAGGCGAAACTCGATGAATTCGAGGCGCTGCGCGACTCCCCAACGAAGCTCCGATTTGCCGTTTGCCACTACGCGCCCCCATCCATGTCCGCACGAAAAATATGCGCGTCCATTTTTTGTGCTGATGTCAGGTGTAGGGAAGCTTTTGAGATTCGGCAATCAATGCGTGCAAACAATCCGCGTTGTTCCTGCGGCCTTGTTCCTTTTCACGTTTGATACCAAGGGCGGTCAGTCGCCGTCCATGCCTGGACGCGCACCGTCCCCGCCGCACACGTCATCGGGCAGCTCACTCAGAAAACTCTTCCCCTTCTGCACACGCCGCCCAAGCGTCTCGACGAAGCCCTCGAAGCGCTCACGCCCCTTGGCCTGCGCGATGGCCTGATCTTCTGACGGGATCGGCGGTGTGACGGTGAGCCAGAAGCGCACGAAAAGTGCTAGGGTTTCTGACGTGATATGCTGATCGCGCTCCAGCCGCGCGAGTTGGCGGGACAACCGGTCGAGCCGACGGGTCATCGCCGCCTCCTGAAGATCGGCGTGATCGGGCGACAGGAAGCTTTCGACCGCAGCCTCCACGACGGCGGAGCGCGTGATCCGCTTGCGATCCGCCAGATCGTTGATGCGCCCGATTATCTCGACGGGCAGCGAAACATTCAGGCGACTACGCATCCCCGGCCCTCACAGCGCGATGCCATCGTCATGATCGAGCGTCGCCTGGCGCGCCACCTGCCCCATCTGACGCCGCAGCACCTGGCGCTGCCGGGCGGCGTCTTCCGGCTCGTCGTCCAGCATCATCTCGAACTCCTTCGCGGGGGCCGGATCACTCTGGTGAACGATCTCGACATGTTCGGGCAGACCCGGTTCGCGCCGCAGCCCGGCATTGGCCTCGTCATCATCGCTCGCCCCCGCTTGCGCCTGAGGCTTGGTCTCGGTCACAGGCAAGGGCAGATCGGACCAGCCATCAGACTTTGTCATCACCGAAACCAAGGGCGCTTCGGGCGGCGGCAAGACGCGTTCGAGGAAGCGCTGGTCGAGATAGTACCGCGCCTTCTTTGCCCGGATCGGTGAGGATCCTGCTACCATGACGATCTCGTCATCCGCAGGCAGCTGCATGATCTCACCTGGCGTCAGAAGCTGGCGCGCGGTTTCGGATCGCGAGACCATCAGATGACCAAGCCACGGCGCAAGCCGGTGGCCGGCATAGTTGCGCATCGCCTTCATCTCGGTCGCCGTACCGAGCGCGTCCGAGACCCGCTTGGCCGTGCGTTCGTCATTGGTGGCGAAGCTCACCCGAACGTGGCAATTGTCGAGGATCGCGTTGTTCGGGCCATAGGCCTTTTCGATCTGGTTGAGCGACTGGGCGATCAGGAAGCTCTTGATCCCGTAGCCCGCCATGAAGGCCAAGGCGCTCTCAAAAAAATCGAGCCGCCCGAGTGCCGGGAATTCGTCGAGCAGCATCAGCACCCGGTGCTTGCGGTCCTTGGCGTGCAGATCCTCCGTCAGACGGCGGCCGATCTGGTTCAGCACCAGCCGGATCAGCGGCTTCGTGCGCGAGATGTCGGAGGGCGGCACCACGAGATAGAGCGTGGCGGGCCGCGTATCGGTGATCAGCTCGGAGATGCGCCAGTCGCAGCGCCGCGTGACATGGGCGACGACCGGATCACGATAGAGGCCGAGAAAGGACATGGCCGTCGAAAGCACGCCGGAACGTTCGTTGTCGGACTTGTTGAGCAATTCCCGGGCAGTCGAGGCGATGACCGGGTGCGGGCCCGCCTCTCCCAGATGGCGGGTGCTCATCATCGCCTGCAGGGTGGCTTCGATCGGCCGGCGCGGGTCGGAGAGAAAGGCCGCGACACCGGCCAAGGTCTTGTCTGCCTCGGCATAGAGCACATGCAGGATCGCGCCCACGAGCAGCGAATGCGAGGTCTTTTCCCAGTGATTGCGCTTTTCGAGCGAGCCTTCCGGATCGACCAGAACATCCGCCACGTTCTGAACATCGCGTACTTCCCACTCGCCACGCCGCACCTCGAGCAGCGGGTTGTAGGCGGCGGAGGCCATGCTTGTGGGATCGAACCGCAGGACGCGGCCATGCTTGGCGCGAAATCCGGCGGTCAGCTCCCAGTTTTCGCCCTTGATGTCGTGCACGATCGCCGATCCCGGCCATGTCAGCAGCGAAGGGACGACCAGACCAACGCCCTTGCCGGAGCGTGTCGGCGCGAAGCACAGCACATGCTCCGGCCCGTCATGGCGCAGGTAATCCTGATCGAGCTTACCGAGAACCACGCCATCGGGCCCGAGTAACCCCAGCATCTCGACCTCCTTGCGTTCGGCCCAACGGGCCGAGCCGTAGGTGTCGACATCCGCCGCCTCACGCGCCCGGATCACCGAGAGCGCGATCGCCACGGCGATGGAGATGAAACCGCCCGAGGCCGCGATGGCCCCGCCCTCCCAGAAGATTGCGCGGGCATAGGCATCATAGAAATACCACCACCAGAAGAGGGCCGGCGGGGGATAGACCGGCAAGCCGAGGAGCTCGAACCATGGCGGCCCAAGCTGTGCCTGAAACCCCAGACGCCAGGCAACCCACTGCGTTCCGCCCCAGGTGGTGGTGAGCACGATCAGGAAGACGGCGAGGATCTGGCCCCAGAGGATTTTCGTGGCTGTCATGCCGCGACATGTTCGGCCCCTGAAAGGTCGGATCAAGAAGCAGCAAACATCCCCGGCAGACCCGGCTAGCATGGCGTGCGTAAAGGAGGCTCGATGCTTCCAGTGTCAGGACCGTTGCCGGAAAAGGTAATCGCCACGGCATTTGGCAAGTGCTCGGTCCACCGCTTTCTGCGTTTTGCCCAGATCGAACTTTTCCGGGTCAAAGGCCTTTCCGACCCAGGCTCGATTTTGTCGATGCTCCGAATGATGCGGGTCTTTCAGGGACAGCACGAAATCGCCGTAGGAATGGCGCCCGCCACAATCCTCGGGCGGCCCCGCGCGTTCGCCACCCAACACGGCCGCCTTCATCTCTGGCCGATCAAACTGAACACGCGTTTCCAGATCGAGTTGATGAACCCAGGCATCCCCGAAATCATACTCATAAAGCAGGTACGGTGACGCGATCCGACGAAAATCGAGGTCCCGAAGCTTCACCTCGGCCGCCTCGAGTGTCCGGCGACCGGCGATGTCGTCATCATTGATCTCAGGTGCCCCGACGGTGAGCCCTCCGATGGTGAACTGGTGCATATGGCTGTCTTCCCAGCCGAAGGCGGCCTGGATCACCTCATGGAGCTCGGCGAAGTTCAACTCCGGCGAGAGCAACAGCCGGCGCCAAATCTGGGGCTCTATCCCCCATAGCCAAACCCGAAACTGAAGCGCGTAGTCCTTAGCCATGTCGATGTCTCGCCCCTTGCCTCACCGTCCCTGTCCTTGATGTCGTCTTGCCGACCTCGAAGCAAGTTTCCGAGACGGTGACCTGACGGCCTTATATCCCCAGCCCGCGCTTACGCCCCAGGTTCCAGTCCACGCCGCCCCCGGACCGTGCAACGCCCGAGATGTGCTGGCCAAGTTTCTGTTCGATCTCACGCGACCAGGGCACGAGCTGGAAACCCCGCCCGCCGTCGGGGCCGATGCCCTCGATCATCGCGTAGCGCCCCGAGGAGAGCGTGAGCTGGCGTCGATAGGTTCCGGCAACATGTTCCCCCGCCTTCGCCGCGTGCCGGGGAAGACCGGTTTCGGTGCTGAGCCTTTCGCTCACGGCGTCCAACTCGCGGCGCCGGAGCGTGGCGAGCAAATCGCGCTGCAGGACGACCCGTTGCCCCTGGCGCTGCGCGAGGCCCTCCGCCGCCAGATGATCGACCCTGGCCTCCAGCGCGTCGCGCACCTCTCCCCCGAAGCCGTCCAGGGCGAGCGGGATCCGTTGCGGCTCGACCAGCCGGTGATCAAGCCAGGTTGCCCCGGGCGCGGTGATCTGGCTTTGCAGGTCGAGATCGGATCGGTTGGCAAGCACCAGTGTCGGGCGCGGATCGTCCGAACTTCCAAACCGGCGCAGTTCGACGATACCGCCCTCGGGCGGCGCATGATCGAAGGCCTCGACGCCGCGGAGACGCACATGATGGGCCCGCCCGTCCGTCGCGTCGATTACCGCATAGGTCTCGCCGGTCAGTTCGTTGTGCAGCCCTTTCTCGACCAGCCGTCCGATAACCGGCGCCCCTGCCCCGCCCGGCTCCACCACGAAGGCGTCGAACCCGCGATCCTGCCCGCGAGATGCGAAGGCCCGGTGCATTGTCTTTATGATGTCGCCGCGCGTGCCGAGGTCCCGCAAGGTGCGCTCGGCTTCCAGACCGAGGCTCCACTCACCGGGCGCGGCTTCGACTGCGAGCCCCATCTTGCGAAGGTGTTGCAGTCGGCCGACCATCAACCGGCGCAACTCCGGATCGTCAGGGCCCTTCGTGGCTGGCCTCAGGTCGATCTGTCCCAGATCATCGGCACGGAACCGGATTTCTCGATCGATCCGGGTCCAGCGCTCTGCCGTGACCTCGCGTTCGAGCGCGTTGCGGATCTCGTGCTCAGGTTTCGGCCCCAGTTCCAGCGCAACCAGATCCTCGGCCCGCGAGCGCAAACCGGCGCTGATATAGTCGCGCGAGATCACCAGGTCGGCTCCCGCCTCATCGACCCCGCGCAGGAGCAGATGGACATGGGGATTGTCGGTGTTCCAATGATCGACCGCGACCCAATCGAGCCTTGTGCCCAGATCGGCCTCCATCTGCCGGACCAGATCGCGGGTGAAGCTCTTGAAATCCTCTAGCTCGGCAGCATCCTCCGGGGAGACGATGAAACGGAAATGATGGCGATCCTCTTCACAGCGCCGCGCGAAGCCCAGATCATCCGCCTTGTCGCTCTCCGCATCGAAGGGCACGCCAGCCTCCCCGTCCCGGCTGACGCCTTCGCGCTTCAGATAGGAGAGGTGTTTCGCGAGCGGCGCGGACCGATAGGCCCGCCCCCTGTGGCGGGCGATGCGTGCGGCCACCACAACGCGGCGGGCTGGCGCAAAAAGCCGCGCCCGACCAAAGCGGCCATGTCCGCGCCCGAAGGTCGAGGCGCTATGGGCCGATGATGAACGCGACGGCGTACCGTGCCCCGATTTCTGAGCCGCCCGCAGCACCTGGCTGACGAAGCTCTTGGTGCGTGGTGTAGGGACAGCACGCGGCTTGCCAGGGCGGATGCGGAATTCCCGCTCACGATCGCTCATGGGCGGGCACCAAAGCGGCTCGCAACAGCGCTGTGCATGCCCAAGCGTTGAATTCCTTGGAGAAAGTCGGGCACCCTGCCCGCGACCGATTCGCATACACAGGAAAAGCCGTGCCGCATCAGCGGCTTACGGCGTTCGTGGCAGGCGCTTTTATCTTGCCCTCCTGCCTTCCCGCCTTCCTGTCCTGCCCGCCCTTCCGCCGATCTTGCCCGTGCGCTCGCCAGTCCACTCCGCGGCCCGATCAAGCTCATGGAGCGCCCTGCTCGTCAGATCGGGCGACGAACAGCCCGGTTTCAGCGCCCGGCGCGAGATCGTGAAGCGGTTCCAAGGGGGCCGCCAGCCTGTCGCCAAATTGCACTGGGGCTGCATCGGAGACGCCGACGAAGAGCGTCGCAGCACGCCAATCCGGCGCACGGGGAATGGCCGGAAGCGGTGCGCTACTGTTGAGCATCGGCACCAGCGTGGCGACATAGGCGCGGGTTTCAGGTGGCAAGGCACGCCCGGTGGCGAGATAGTCCTCATAGCGCGCAGGCCCCGCGTTGTAGGCCGCCAGCATCGCCCCGACCGAGCCATAACGATCGAGCATCTCACGCAGATAGGCGGCGCCCGCAAGGATGTTGTCGCGCGGTGCAAACGGGTCCGTGCCGAGACGGTGGCGCAGGCGCAGCTCCGCCCAGGTCGCGGGCATGATCTGCATCAGCCCCATCGCACCAGCCGCCGAGACGGCGCGCCGATCGCCCGCACTTTCCACTTGCATGATCGCTCGGATCCAGCGCTCAGGCAGGGCAAAGCGCTGCGCCGCGTCGGCAATCAGCGCGGCATAGGGATCCTGCGCAGTGCTCTGGCTCCCCGGCATGCTCTGGGCCAGCAGCGGCGCGCCCGGAATGACGCCGAGATACAGGCCGGAAAGAAGACAAAGGAGGATGCGGCGGGGGCTGACGCGCCCCATCACCGCAGGTGGAGAGCCATGGCGCATGTGCGAACACGGCATGGCTCAGCCCCTCTCGTCGCGCTTCGGCGGGCGGTTCCAGTGCAGTGACCACGAGCTGGCGTCGCTGCCGTTCTGGAAGAGATGCGCACGGATCGGACGGGCGAGCATCGGGTCGTCGATCAGCACCGAGAGGTAATCGCCGGCCTTCTCGCCCGTGCGGCTCCAGGCGGCACCGATCTCGCGGGCGTCGTCCTCCGCACCCTGATGCAGGCGGTAATCCGGGGCGTTCTCGGCCTCCGTCGTCTCGGCGCGCGTGATACTGACGTCGAGGTCGAGCGTGAGCGTCTGGATGCGCCCGAAGAAGCCTTCCGCGCTGCGGGTGAACTCACCGATCTGTGGCATGCGATTGGTCCTTTTTGCTGGGGTGAAACTGAGGGGAAATCGAGATCGGCGGCCCATCGGCGCGCCATGTAAAACCCGCGCCATGCCCCGCATCCGTCCAGAGCGGGGTCAGACGGGCGGTCACGGCGCTAGCGGGAAGAGGCCCGAAATATCGCCCATCGAGACTGTCGGGCGCCGCCGGGTTCATCAGGAAGATCCTGCCATCCGGGATCACCTGGCAGCCCTGCCAGACCGGCAGAGCACGGCCTCGCCGGTCGCGGGCCTGTGCCCGCCCTTGGAACGCTCCACCCACGGTGATGGCATCCCCCGTACGGCAGACCTCCGTGCCTGGCAGCGCCAAAACGCGCTTGATGAGCGGCACGCCGCGGGGCAGATATCCTCGTTCGGATAGAAAGGCCGCGAGGCCCTCAGGCGCTCGCACCGCGACCCATTGGTCGCGTTCGATGCGCCCCGGGGAGCGCGCGAGGTAAAGGCCAATCGGCGCACTGGCAGAGGCGTTCCAGACCAGATGCGGCGACCATGGGAAAACTGCCGGAGCGGCCAAAAGCGCCACCGCGGCTGCGGCCACGAGCAACGTCAGGCGATGCCGTTTCATCGCAGGATACTCCGGCGCTTGAGCCAGGCCCGGTGCTGAAGCCGCGTGTAGGGATGGGCTTCCTGCCCGACGCTCAGCCGGTTGTGCAGATGTCGCCAATAATCCGGCGCGACCGCAGCCGGATCGATCGAAAGCGCCTCGATCGCGTCGATGCGCTGCAGCACGCGCTCGACCTTCGGCCAGCCATGGACGGAGAGAAGCAACTCCCCGCCCGGGCGCACGAAAGGCAGCGTCTGATAGGGCGCGAACCGATCGACGGCCTGCAGGATGTCGATGCGCGACGACACGGTGCCATAGTCATTCGAAGCCCAGCGAACGAAGCCGAAGATCGCGCCGGGCGCGAAACCCACCAAGCGGCTGTGCTTGTCGAGAAAATGCTCGTACTGCGGATGACCGAAGCGGATCCAATGTTCGATGCGCCCTTCCTGCCAGGTCAGCGCGACCAAAGCGCCATCCTGCGGCGCATCGACCGGCAGCGGACGCCCCGCCATGTAGGCGGAAAACCCGGTGCTCATGCCCTGCCCTCCGGCCCGAAGTCGAGCGGCAGTTGCGGCAGCGTTTCATCGACTGACCCCGTATCGGTTTGTGCCCCACGCCGGCTCGATTTCCGGAGAGTTTCGGCAGGGTTTCCGGCGTTATCCCCAGTCGACTGCGCCCTACAAAGGTTAGATTCTGTGTTAGAATCTAAGTTAGGAGAGCGATTTTTATCGGCGGCATCGGAGGTTACCCCCAGCCCGGGTTCCCGATAGCACGAGGGGACGGTTCCCGATGGCACGAGAGTGCGGGTTCCCGATGGCACGATCCCATTCACAGCATGTCCACAGGGGGCGAAGGCAAGCAACACGCGCCCCTGTGGTGCGCGTTCAAGGCTCAGCCAATAACCCGGCAACGGCTGACGGCGGATGATCTCGCGCAGCTCGAAGGCGAAGCGCTTGAACGGCGAGAGGCTGCCGGATTTGCGATGCAGGTGGCGGAACTCGAACCGCCAGCCCGCCTTCTGGCGCCCGCCATGCTTGCGGACGATCCGGTAAAGCCAGCGCTCGAGCCCGCCGGTGAGATCGAAATAGGCCGGGTCGATGGTGAGGATCAGCGCATCCTCGAGCACCGCGCGGTAGAACCAGTCGGGCACCACCAGCTCGATCCCGTCCGGCCGCCCTGCCCCGTCGGTGCGCTCCTGCCACTCGTTGATCCAGGAGAACCGGTGACGCCGGCCTTCGGCGGGCTGGCGGATCGTGGTGCAGATCGTGGTCGACTGCAGCCGGTCGAGCGCCGCCTTCAGGCGGTGATAGTCGCGCACCGATGTGCCGCGGCCGATATAGGTGAGGATCTCGTAAGGTGTCGCCGCCATGAGCCGCGAGGTGCGCAGCCCTTCGTCACGCGCCTCGACGATCTGGCTCGCGGCCCAGATCAGGATATCGGCGTCCCAGATCGTGGCCATGCCATGATCGGGCACCGCTTCGACATGGATCTCGACCCGGCCCGAGATGAATTCGATCGGACGGGTGCGGCGGGATTTGGAGAGCGAGAAGAAAGGATAGGCCATCAGGTCCTGCGCGTCGCGCGGGGCGAAATCCCCGGGAAGCGCGCGGAAGAGATCGAGCTGGCCGCGTTCGGAAGGCTCCTTGATCATGGGAAACTCCGGACGCTCAACGCGTGCGCCGGCCGGAGGGCGGCAATGCCGTCAGAACCCGGCGCTTGGCGGGCAGAACCTGCCCACCGCGCGGGTCGGTCGTGGAGGTGACGGAACCACGATCCACCCAGGCTTGCAGATCCTCGATGGCATAGACAACGCGCCCACCGAGCTTGTGATAGGCCGGGCCGGTGCCATAGGTGCGGTGCTTTTCCAGCGTCCGCGCCGAGAGGCTCAGGAAATAGGCGGCCTCCTTGGTGCGCAGGTAGCGCGGCGGCAGTTCGGGGGAATTTGCGGGCATGGGGCTGTCTCCGTGCTGATCCTGGAAACCACCGGGAAACGGCGGCTGACAGAGGTCAGAATGGAGAAGCGGGCGCGGCGGGATGGAGTGCGAAGATGGGGAAGGCTAATTCGCACAGCGGACAGCAGGCGCGTTACCCGCGGTGGCGATGGCGCAGCAAGCGCCGATAACCGCCCTCGACCATCGCCTGCGCATCACGCAACAGCGCCATGACCGCATAACGCTGCGAGGCGCTTTGCCATTCGTCGCGCCGGATCGACGACATGCGGAAGATCACCGCGGCGATGTCACGCTGCGAGGCCCCCGAGCGCCGGCCATCATGGGCCTGCAACATGCGGCGCAGGCGGGCTTTTTGCTGGGGCGTGATCCGGGTGTCCGGCGGCACGGTGCGTCCGTGCAGGCTCGCGAGCAAGCGATGGATCGCTTCCAGGCGGTCGAAGCCGTCCCGCGTGAGTGGCACCACCGCCACCACCGGCGCCTTCAACACTTTGGAATAAACCACCTGCAGGCGTTGCCCGTCGCCCAGATCATGAAACGCATGGGACAACTTGGCCTCGGATATCACCGGCCCTTGAACGGGAAGGGAAGCCTCGTCCTCATCGCCCAGCAAGCTGGGGGACGGCTCCAGCAGCACGACGCTGGTATCGTCGCGTGGCTCCCAGATGACCGAGGCTTTCGGCGCAGGCAAAGCGGGATCGGCGGCGAAATCGCACCCCCCAATCCCGCCGCATGCGCTCTCTCAGCGCTTGGCGGTCCGGGCCCGCCGCCTCGCATGCGGCGTAGTCCCGGGCGTATCTGTCATTGCGGCGAAGCCACTCCCAGGCAAGATCAGACGCGCTCAGCGTTTCGACGTAGTCATATCTTGCCGGAGAGCGCCAGCCGGTCGGTTTCGACCCCATGGCATCCCCCTGTTCGCATTGAAAACGTGAGGCGTTCAGGCTTCCCGCAAAGGTTGTGTTCCGGAAGCCCCCGCCGCGGCACCGCGCGATGCCGCCTTGGCATCACCCGCGCGCTCAGCTGTCCCTCTGGCCGAGTTCCCGGAACCCCTGCCGTGCCATCCAGCCGGCCCGGGCAAGGTGACTATCATAGACGTTCTGGCACCGTTCCGGTTCAGCATCCGGATCGAGGCCGAACAGCACCACGACGACCTCGCGCCAGTCCGCCCCCTCCTGTGCCGCATCGAACAGGCGCAGGTAGAGCGCCATATGGGCACGGTCATAGGCGGTGACTTCGTCTCCACCGGGCACGTCATCGAGAAATGTCGGATCAGCCTGGGCCATCGGCACCAAACCTCTCATGAAGACCGCGCGTCTTGCCAGTTGCCGTTTTGTATAGGCTCGAAAGATCGCCTGAATATGACGATTTATCGTGATCTGGCCTGCATGTTCCGCTCATTGAGCAACAACACCCCTTCCCCCTTGTCGGTGGAAAGCAGCACGATCCCCGCGGCCTCGAGCGCCCGGCGCACCTGATCACGCGTGCTCTCATAGACCTCGAGCCCGCTTTCGGATTCGAGGCGCTTGAGCGCGGTCAATGATACGCGGGCAGCATCTGCGAGCGTCTCCTGCGTCCAGCCAAGCAACGCGCGCGCAGCCCGTGATTGTCGGGCGGTGATCATGCATGATCACCTCCCATTCGGACAGGTACACGCGCCAGAACTACGGCTATTTTAGTCGCTTATGGCGATGTAAGCCAGTGACGGGCGGCGGCCTGTTTCAGGGCATTGTCACCGGGCATATGCGGTGTTCACCAGCCGGCGAAGCCGTGCCGACCGGCGACTGTGAATGGCGAGTTTTCGCCGAAACTGGGCTGAGAGCGACCTTTTGATCAACCTCCAAGGCAGAAAATGCCCAACAATCACCGCGACCTGTGTCCCCGCCAGGTAACGCATCGAAGACCCCTGAAAAGTTTGACCATTTCCAGACATAGCTCGACATCCTAGCAAGGAGGCGACCAAACGTTCAGCGTGGGGCGGTCTTGAACCGCCATCTGCATCTCGTTTACAAAGAGAGCAATGCGATGTCTGCTCTGCATCCATAGCCATGCATGGTATGCAACGACACAGCGCACGGCAAATGAAAGCAGAATGAAGTCAAATACCAATAGTCCGCGTGCCGATCAGGCGAAACATGATCCGGAACTGTCGCCCAATTGGGGTGAAGCATTTTTCTTTTTTTGAAAGCGAACGAGCAGAGACAAAATAATGCCCGAGAACCTGTCAGGATTAAATTCACCAGAACTTGACGTAACCTATGATTGAGTGGCTAATTGGGGCGACGTTGCTTGGTGGATTACTATTTGGGAACGAAAAGAAAAAGCCATCAAGTTCCAACGGTGCTGCTGCCGCCCGGCGTAGCCTTTTGGAACTCGAGCGCCCGTACAAAATCGATGCGGATTCGGATTTTTCCGAATGGCGGCAGACGTGGACGGGGTTGACCGACACCACCAAGTGGATTCCCAAAGGCCTCGCCTGCGAAATCATTCACAAGTTTCCGCCGCATCGGAACGGCAGCGTCGCGCCGCTGCCGACTGCAGAGCACCCTCGGCTGGAGAAAGCGCTCCAATCCGAGTTTTCAACGCATAACGCGACATTTCTTCAAACGCAGAAGGAAAAATGGCAGAATTTCTTTTCGTCGGTCGAGCGTAACCCGCTGACAGATGAGCAAATGGACTGCTGTATATGTATGGACGACGCCGTTCAGATCGTTGCCGCAGCCGGGTCAGGGAAGACCTCAACCATCGTCGCACGCGTTGGATATGTGCTGACCGAAGGTCTCGCCTCGCCCGAGCAGATCTTGATCCTTGCTTTCAATAAGTCGGTGCAGCAGGAGCTGACGGAGCGCATCAAGGAGCGACTCGGACATTTAGAAAACATCGACCGGATTACCGTGCGAACGTTCAACGCCTTTGGTTTGGGAGTCATTGGGAAAAGCACTGGTCGAAAACCAAAACTGGCGGAGTGGGCCGAGAACGGCAAAGATATACAAGAGCTATCGCAGATCGTTGAGAGCCTGCGACAGCAAGACCCTCGTTTCCGGACAGACTGGGATATCTTCCGAACCGTCTTCGGGCGTGATATCGGTGATTGGGAGAGCACCAGACAACCGGGTTCAGATAGTCGCAAGGGCGGGATTCAAACTGCTGATGGAAAACTCGTAAAAAGCCAGGAAGAGCGGATGATCTGCGACTTCCTCTTTTATCATGGTGTTTCGTATGAATATGAACGCGCTTACGAGTACGACACCGTTTCCGAGGATCACTCTCAGTATCATCCGGATTTTTACTACCCAAATATCGAACTCTATCACGAGCATTTTGCGCTGGACGAAAAGGGACGTGCCCCGGCCCACTTTACGGGTGACTATGTCGCGGGCGTGCGATGGAAAAGAACGCTGCATGCCGAGAAGGGAACACCGTTCTTCGAGACTACGTCGCATGGATTGCGCAACGGGAATGACCTTGATCGACTGAAAGAAGAGCTCGAACGCCGTGGCGAAGTGTTGGAATTCGACGAGAACCGCTCGCCTCAAGGGCAGCCCCCCATTCCCACAGCGCAGCTTGTTTCCACAATCCGCACCTTCCAGCAGCACGTCAAAGGTAATGGTCTGACCAGTCAGGATCTTCACCGCGCCATCGGAGCGACCGATCGAGGGCATCGAGAACGCCTCACCCGCTTTGTCGAACTTTACGAGAGGGTTTCAAATGAATGGCAGCAGCGTCTGAACTCCGAAGGATGCGTGGACTATGACGATATGCTGCTGGGCGCTATCCATCACATCGAAGACGGTTCCTATCGTAGCCCCTACACGATGGTTCTCGCTGACGAGTTTCAAGACGTTTCGCAAGCAAAACTGCGCCTTCTGAAGGCGTTGAAAGGAAATGCGGGGCCAGAAGCGAACCTGTGTGTCGTGGGCGACGACTGGCAGGGCATCAACCGCTTTGCTGGCGCAGATATTTCCGTGATGGCCGGTTTTCAGAAAACCTTTCCGCATTCCACCCAGCTGACGTTGAGCAAAACGTTTCGATGCCCCAAGGGATTATGTGATGCATCAAGCGAGTTCGTTCAGAAAAATCCGCGCCAGATCAAGAAAGTCGTTGAAACCACCAACGAGTATGATGTTCCGCCACTCCACGCATTTGCATCAGAGACCCCTGAAGCTTCAATTAATATAGTTGAAAAGCACCTCAAGCAACTCCATGGCTCAGTCAATGCAGCTGATCACAGTATGCCATTGGGCCGGAAAGTCAGCGTGATGCTGCTTGGGCGATATCACAAAGACAGGCCGACAAGACTTGCAACATGGTCGCGTCAATTTGGCGATTGTCTTGATATCAAATTCTCGACTGCCCACGCCGCTAAAGGTCTTGAAGCCGATTATGTGATGTTGCTCAACGTGACCGAAGGTCTGATGGGTTTTCCAAGCCAAATTGTCGATGATCCAGTCTTGCAGCTAGCGATGCCCGAGCCGGATGGCTTCCCATTTTCAGAAGAGCGCCGCCTGTTCTACGTGGCATTGACCAGAGCTCGCCGACAGACGCGCATCTATACCCTGAAAGACAAAGCCTCGCGGTTTGTGACTGAGCTTTCCAAGGATGGGCTCGTCGAGATCAAGAGCGAAAACGCGACTCTCGAGGTTTGTCCCAAATGTGGGGAAGGGATTCTGCTGCGAAAAAATGGCCCGTACAGCCCCTTTGATGCATGCAGCCGGTATCCGGAATGCGACTACACCAGACGAATTCTGACCTCACAATCTAATGAGCACGCCGCGCCTCGGCCGGTAAGGTTGCAAGAACCAATAACCGAGGGCGCTACATGCCCGACCTGTGGGCGCGGCAAGATGATCGTTCGCAAGGACAAAAACAATCGAGAGTTTTTGGCATGCTCAGCATTTCCTAGGTGCAGGACGACCGCCTCACTCAAAGAAAAGGGACAAATTTCAATTTCAGGCGAGGATAAAACATAACTTTCCATCTTCGAAACGCATCGCGCTGTGCCCCGGCGGCTCGCACCGCCCGGGCCTTGCCTCCCGCTCAGAACGGGATGTCTTCGTCGTCGATGAACTTGCCGTCTTCAGGTTCGCCCTGCTTCGCGCGGCTCAGGAAATCGATCGTCTCGGCGATGATCTCGCAGCCGTAGCGGTCGACACCCGCCGCATCGGTCCACTTGGTGTAGTGGATGCGGCCGCGCACCAGGAGCTTCATCCCCTTCTCGCAATATTGCTGCACGGTCTTGCCGAGGCCGTTGAAGCAGGTGATGCGGTGCCATTCCGTGTCCTGGACGCGATAGCCGTTCTCGTCGCGGACGACCCGGCCTTCGGCGTAGCGCGGGCGCGAGGTGGCAAGGGTGAAGTGGGTGATGGAGGTGCCGCCCTGGGTGGTGCGGGTTTCCGGGGCCTGACCGATGTTGCCGGCGAGGATGATGATGTTCTGCATTTTCAAGTCTCCGTTGCTTCAACCGGAGGGACCGTCCCTCCGATGATGCCCGGCCAAGACCGTCGCAGGCGGCCTGCACGGATGCTCCGGCATCCGCCCGACCCCTTAGGCGGGACGTGGTGCGGGCAGGCGCGGCACGCGCCAACACGGGTCTCGCCGCGGGGGTTGCTGGCCGAAGGCGAACGGGCTTAGGGGATCAGTCAGGAGGAGGGACAGGTTCTTTCAGGGAAGCGCCTTCGGAGACACGGCGCAGAACGATCATTCCCGCTTGGGAACCACGCTCTGGCCTGACCGGCGCATCTATTTGCAGGCCCCTTACCCACGCCCCTCTGCTACCAAGGCCACGAAGCCACAGCCCGATTGCCGGAAATTGAGAATGACCAGCGCGTCTCGGATCATCGGCATCGCGCCGGCTTCTGCCGCGACATTGACCGCGAAATTGCGAGAAGGAAATGAACGAGTGCCCTGCTCCTCCGCCATGCCAGGGGTGACCCGGCGTTCAAGACCGATCTGGTAGCGAAATCGCCTGAGCGTGGCAACCGACGCCTCCGCAGAAGCTCGAACCGAGGCATATGACATCGAAGCCACTCGCAAGACGGCAATGCAACAGCCCTTGCGCCGAGCCACCGGGGCATGATCTCACGGGAAAGGTCACTGCTCGAACAGACCTTCGCCGATCGCGTTAAGATTGGCCATCGCCGCCATCGCCACGATCAGGCCGCAGGTCCCGCACAGGAGATGCAATGCTATTCCTGAAGCCACGGCTTGATGAACGACACCATAGGCAAGCGCATAGCCCGCCACCGCCGCGGGAACCGTGAAAACGAGTAGAGCGAACAGGCGTAGAAATGGATTGCGGGCGAAGCCCAGGACCAGGACAACAGCCACAAGCGACAAGAGCGCCCCACCCCCAGCGCTTATCGCGGAGTTTCCACCACTCGCGCCAATACCGTGAACATATTGAAAAACTGCGATCCCCACCATGACGGGAAGAGCATAGAGGGAAAATTTGAAGGCAATTACGCCCAGAGCTATCGTCAGGGAAAAAGCAAGCAGAATGAGGGTCATGACAGCCTCCAGAACAGTGATTTCAGGGATCACGACAGGCGGCTCAAGGATACGCCCCGCCTGCGACTGTGCTGCTTCGCCGGTTCTGCAAGGATGGGTTGATTGTCTTCGCAGACGACCATCCGGTCAAGGGGTCTCGCGCCGGCTGGCAACCCCGCCAACCACCCCAAGACCCACTCTACCTCTCATGAAACCCGCAACGACGGGACCAGAAGGTTCCACGCCACCATGTCTACCCGTCCGCCCTCACAGCGGAAGGCCTCGCGCATCGAACCTACCGGCGATCTCGAAAAGATCGGGGGTGTTTTTGTCCCGCTGCCTGCTAAGCCCTTCACCGAGATGCAGACAGGGGTGCTTTATGCGCGTCAGCCCCTGTCCTCCTTCGAAATGGACCCAGCCACCTTTCGGCATGCGAACGCTCACGATCGGCACCCCGCATATCGGGCAGGCCCATCTGAAGGCAGCCCCCTTTTCATGTCCGTTTTCGTCCCGGAGCACCCAACCGCCACGGACAGAGACTGTTCGCCCCTTCGTCAGCCTGCGGGTGTGCGCCTTTCGATAATGCCAGCGATCCGTCATCCCAGCCCCCGTCTTTCTTCGACCCGGCTGCCGCTCGGGGTCGAGCGCACGTAAAACCCTTGTGGAATGGCCTCCTGCACCAGCCCGACATGAGAAATAAGGCCCACGGCCCGGCTGCCCTCTGTCAGCGCCGCCAGAACCTGAAGCACCTGATCCAGCGTGCCAGCCCCGTTCTCGGTGTCGAGGCTGCCAAAGCCCTCGTCGATGAAGATCGTATCCATCCGGATCTTGCCCGACAGGCTCTCGACCACATCGGCGAGCCCTAACGCCAGCGCCAGAGCCGCGATGAAGGTCTCGCCGCCCGACAGGGTCGCGGTCGGGCGGGCCTTGCCGGTATTGATGTCGAAAACCTCGATCTCCAACCCGCGCTTGCCGCGTCCGCCCGAGGCCTCCGCTCCGCGCTCAAGCCGATAACGCCCGCGCGTCATTGGGTCGAGCCGCATGTTCGCCGCCTCCAGCACCCGGTCGAACATGGCGGCGATAGCGAAGGTTTCGAGCGTCATGTTGAGATCGTTCTTGCCATTGGCAAGATCGGCCAGCCCCCGCAGCGGCCCGGTTTCGGCCTCGAGTTTTTCCGTTCCGGCAAGCGCTTCTGCCAGCGAGGCCTTGAATTTCGCCAAACTCTCGCAGGCGGCCTTCGCATCGGCCATCGCCGCGTTGGCGGTGTTCAGGGCCTGCGTGGCGCCCTCCAGCGCCTGCGTGAGCGGGGCAAGGTCCGGGCGCTCTTGATCCTTGCAGGCGTCCTTGGCGTTCTGCAACGTCGTGCGCGCGGCGATCAGCCCCTCGCTATGATCGGTCACCGTCTTGCGGTCGGCCGTGAGCGTCGGGAAATGCACCTTGCTGGCATCGTATCCCGCCTTGTCCAATCCGGCTTCATTCAGGCGGGCGAGGAAAGCCTCGCGTGCGGTTTGCTCGCGCCGCTCCTGTGTTCCGAGCGCCGTCGTGGCCGCCTCCTGCTTTTCCTGCGCCCGGGTGAGGGCCTCGGCTGCGGTGCGATCGCCCTCGATGGCGCGTTCCAGCGCCTCGGTGAGTTGCCGTTGTTCGCCCAGCAAAGCCGCCCGCCGCCCCGCGACGGCCTCGGGCGTGCGCAATTCGTCGGGCAAGGCCTCGACCACCGTATCGCGCCTTGCCCGCGCCGTGGCCAAAGCGGTCTCGGCCTTGCTTGCGGCGGTCCGCGCTTTGTCCTCGACCGTCTCGGCTTCCTCCAGCTTGAGCTTGAGCTCGGCAAGACCCTCCGCCATCGCGTCAAGATCGTCCACCGCGCCAAGCGCGGCAAGCGCGCCATCCAGCCGCAATTTCTCGGCCTCAAGCTCCGTGGAGGAACCTTCGGCCGGTTCCAGGTCTTCCAGCGCGCGCTTCTTCTCGTCAAGGCGCAGACGGCAATTGCCCAGTTCACTTTCGGCCCGAACCCTTGCCTCGGACGCCTCTTTCGCCTTGTTCTGCGCCTGTCGAAACGCCTCGGTCAGGCCGGATTGCTCGGGCGTGCCATGGGCCGGGGCGGGATGATCGAGCGCGCCGCAAACCGGACAGGCTGCGCCCTCGGTCAGCTTTTCGGCAAGGATGATCGCCTGAGTGCGCGAAAGCCGCGCCTCGGCCTCGATCAGCGCCGCCTCTGCAACCTCTTCCGCTTCGATCTTCGCCGCCAGATCGCTCGTGGCGGTTTCGAGCTTTCCTTCGGCCTCGCCGACCGCCGCCTGCGCCTTGGCAAGCGCCCCCGCCTTGGCCAGATCCCGGTCAACCTCGGCCAGTTCACCGGTCAGCTTGCCGCGCGCCGCCTCTGCCTTGCGCGCCGCGTCAAGCGCCAGATCGGTTGTCTCGCGCCGGGAGCGGAGCGTTTTGCACGCCGCTTCTGCTTCGGACAACACCGTTTTCGCCCCGTCATCGGTCCTTGCAGCACCGTCAACGTCTGCCTGCAATTCCGCCGCCTGCCCGACCTTTTTCCCGATCTCCTCCAACCGCGTCAGATCGGCCTGAACCGCCTTCAGCCGGCCCTCGCCCGCCTTGGCCTCCACCAACTCCCGCGCCGCCCCGTCCCGCGCCGATTTCGCGGTGCCGAGCGCCGTTTCTGCCTCGGTCACGGCCTTCGCCGCGTCCCGGCTGTCCCGCGCCGCATCGTGCCAGGCCATCTCGAGATCGCGCGCCTGCATGGCATTCGTGACGGCATCGACCCGCTTCGACAAGGCGTCGACCTCAGCCGTTTTCGCGTCGAGAGCGTCAAGCGCCAGCCCTGCCGCATCGACGGCGGCAAAGGCCTTTTCGACCTGCTCGGCCTCACTCAAAGCCTTGCGCGCGGTTTCATTCGCCGCCTCCGCGCGCTGCTGAAACCCGCGTTTCTCGTCGACCTCGACTTCGGCCCCGGCAATCCCCAGATCCAGCGCCTCGGCGCTTTCAAAGCCACGTTCCTCGAGCCGGGCCAGATAGAGCGAACGCTGCTCGCGCAGCGCGCGTTCCGCCTGTGCCGCCTCCTCCTTCAGCCGGGCGGCAAAGTCGCGATAGATCTTCACGTCAAAAAGCTCGCGCAGGATCTCGACCCGCGCCTCGGTCTTCGCCGCCAGAAACGTCTCGAACCTACCCTGCGGCAAAAGCACGATCTGGCGGAACTGATCCGCCCCGTAGCCCAGCAGCGCCTCGATCTGCTGCCCCACCACAGAGACCTTCTTCTCGGCGATGACCCGGCCCGACTGCCCCGGCCCCAGTGTATCGACCGCGATCCCGGTCACGTCGAAAAGCGAGGCTTCGGCGGCGTCCACGGTCATCCCCTCACCGCGCGCCTTCGGACGCTCTTGTGCCGGGCGACGGCGGATCAGATAGGTCTTGGCGCCCAGTTCGAAAACGAACTCGACCTCGGTGGGCAGATCCGCCGCGGCGTGGTCCGAGCGCAGCGAACGCGGCTCTTGGTCGGTCCTGCTCGGCGCCCCGAACAGCGCAAAGGACATTGCCGAGAACAGCGTCGACTTCCCGGCCCCGGTCTGGCCGTAGATCCCGAACAGCCCGGTTTCGAGCGCAGAGCGAAAATCCACCACCTCGGTCGTGGCGAAGGGGCCGAAGGCCTGAAGCGTGAGGCGGATCGGTCTCATGCCCGGTCCTCCGCGGTGTTCCCAGCGTGCAGCCTGTCGGCGGCGATTGCCAACTCAGCGTCACTCGGCGCGCCCCCGCGCACCGCCTTCAGGAAATCGCCAACCATCTCGATTGGCGTGACCGCGGCCCGTCCTGCCCCGAGCGCCTTGGTTTCCGGCGTCCGTCCCTGCCGCGCATAGGTCAGATGGCAGGTGTTGGGATAGGTCACGCGCAACCGTTTCATCGGGTCGATCAAAGGGGTCTCATCCGTCAGGATGGCTTGGACGAAATCGTCCGAGGGCGTTCCCGCCAGAAGCTCCGCGAAAGCCCCGGTGAGCGAGCGCACCTGCCGGAGCGGGCGGAACGGCACAGTGCGGATCGCGACGCCCTCCGCATTCAGATCGACGATGGTCATGGATTTTTCACCGCCCGCCTCGTCGAAGCCGAAGGCGAGCGGGGCGCCGGAATAACGGACATGGGGCGCGCCCACGTCCTGAGGCCCCACGTCCTGAGGCTTGTGCAGATGCCCCAGCGCCACGTAATCCGCCCCGTCGAAGAGCTCGGCGGGAACGGTTTCGATACCGCCGACCCGGGTCAGGGCACGCTCGGTCTCGCCGACCGCGCCACCCGCGACGAAGGCATGGGCCACCACGACCCAACGCGCGCCCTCAGGGACCTGTCCCCGCGCCGCGGCGATCTGGGCAGCCATGACATCTGCCGGCGTGCTGATGCCTTCATCCCCGAACACCTCGCGCGCGGCGTATTCATAAGAAAAGGGCAGCGCGGAAAAGGCGACCACGCCCTGCGCGTCAGGCAGCACCAGCGGCGTCTCCACCGCATCTGCAATCCCGCGCACCAGCACTCGCGACGCGGTGGAAAAGACCGACATCGCCTCGATCCGATCCCCGGAATCGTGATTGCCGGAGATCATCACGACAGCGGCGGCAGTTTCGTCCGCCACGCGCTTGAGAAAACGGTTGAATTGCCGGATCGCCGAATTTGGGGGGGAGGCACGATCGAATACGTCACCCGCAATCACAAGCACGTCCACTCGCTCGCTCTTCAGCGCTTCGACGATCTGCCCCAAGACCGCCTCGTGATCCTCTTCGAGGCTCAGCCCCATGAACTGTCGCCCGAGATGAAGATCTGCGGTGTGAAGCATTCGCATAAGATCAATCCATTTTCTATACGTATAGTTAATGTATGGACTTTGCAAAAAGAGTCAAGTATCCCATACCCCATGAGTCTCGAAACCCTCAAACACGCGCAGCGCGAACGGATTCTGTTTCTGGATCAATGCTTGGCTTGGCGGGGGCAGGCCAACCGCCGGGACTTGATGCAGCGGTTCGACATCTCGACGGCACAGGCGGCGATCGATTTTCGAACCTACCTTTCGCTGACGGATACACCGCCGGTCTACGATGCCACCGAGAAGACCTATTTCGCCTGCGCTGGTCACAGGGCATTGTCTGATGCCGGCCCCAGACAGGTGTTCGACCTGCTCAGCGACGAGACAACCTCCCTTGGCGCAAGCATCCCGCTGCCGGGTCGCGTCATGGATCCCGCCATCATCGCGCCGCTCTACCGCGCCATGAACGGCGAACGCGACATCCAGATCACCTATACCTCGATGACCAGCGGCCTTTCCGCCCCGCAATGGATCGGCCCGGCGCGGTTTCATTTCGACGGGGAAGCGATCCATCTCCGGGCCTGGAGTTACAAGCACGAAGCCTATCGCGATTACCTGCCGATCCGGATTCACAAACCGGTTCGGACCTCGCGGGATAGAGTCGCGCCCCTGCCCTTCGACACTGACTGGCACACTCAGGTGCGACTGTGGATTCGTCCACGTTCTGACCTCTCGGAGTCTCAGGCCAGCGTGGTCCGCCTTGAATACGGGTTTGAGGGCCGTTCGCATCTGATCGTCGAAACGCGCAAGGCGCTTGGATTCTATGTCATCAGACGGTGGCGGCTGGGCGAGGACAAGTCCCGACTCGAACTCGAAAAGACGGAGGAGGTGGAGTCTTGAGAGACTCGTCCCAATCCCAATGGTTGGCCAATTCACCTGTTTCGCAGAGTTCCTGCTGTCAGAAAAGCGACCTATACGGTTCACATTCACTCCGTGGCGCCGGAAACTCACATAGAGGTATAAATGTCATTCATTGCATGGATCGATTTTGATCAAGCCGACAGAGACCGGACCAGACGCATAATGGACCTGTTCGGCAACGAGGAAAGCCGTGACGAGTTGGGCCTTGGAGCCATCCGCGACGCCTTGGCTGACCTGATGTTTCCGGGCACGTCCACGATCCAGACCAGGTTGCGCTACATGATGTTCGTGCCCTGGATCTATCAGATTGCAGGACGGGAAAAAGGCACTGCAAGCTCCCGTCGCGACTTGGCCCGGGCGCTCGAAATTCGTTTGATCGATGCGCTGGACCGAGGTGGTGAGAAGAATGGCGTCATCGGCAGCGACGCGCGAGAACGGTTGAAGCGTCTGCCGAGCGATGTTTATTGGGCGGGTCTGCTCGCCCTTGGCATTCGCCAGTTTCAGGGCAGCCGGAATGCCTGTCTCGAAGCGGGGCCGGGCGAAGCAAGCCGTCTCTGGAGCCCGGGTCTGCCCGATGCCCCCGAAGGGTTCCTGACAGATCCGACGTTTCAGGCGCATTTCGCGCTGACCTCAGCCGAGGCGGACTTTATGCGCGATCGGCTGGCGCACGAGGCGCCTGGCAGCCTGTTTACCTTGCTCTCGCGCGCCCAGAATGATGCGGAATGCGATTTCATCTGGCTTCACCCGGCAAGGGCGGACTGGCGCGGCGAGATTCAATCTCTTGTCCTGCATGCAGAACGCTTTTCCCGGCTCATGCTTGGGGCATCGTTACTCTACAACCTCATGCTTTCCGAGAAAGCCGCATCGCGGCAAGGCGCTGAGCACGGCGAATGGAGTGACCGCGTCGAGTTCTACCTGTCCAGGCTGAAGGACTGGGCTGAAAACACGCCTCCCGAGATTTTCGAAGACTGGTCTCTGCCCGAGCTGTGGGACGTGATCCGCACGACGCCCCATGCGGTGAAACCGCAGACCTGCCGCTTCATCGAGGATTGGCGGAGCACGGTCCGGGCTTGCAGCGGAAAAGTTTCCTCCGACGATGCGGCCCGTCAACTTGTGCAGGAGCGTGAGAGCCGCCTCAAAGGTCCCAAATCGCGCTTCCGCAACGATGGGGCACTGGCGCGCTGGCGTGGCGCATCGGGTGCCACTCAAATGAGCTTTCGCTGGCAGATCGTCTCAAGCCACTTGAAAGACCTGCAGCATGCCAAATAACGCGACCCTCGACCCGGAAAACCGGGCGCTTTACGGCGAAATCCTGCGCGCACCAGCAGGATACGAGTTGGATGCCGCCATTGCCACGACCTACACGCTGGACTTTGAGACCGCTCTCGTAATCCCGGCGACATTGGCCTTCCATGCGGCCGAAAACCGGGACCAGACCCTCGACACACCGCTTGCGCTGCTGGAAGGGCTGGAACGGCTCTCCTCGAAGATCGCGATCTTCTGCGAGGGGGGGCGTATCGCCGGCATGCCACGTGGGGCGAACCGACTGACGGCCTTGCTGGAGGATACGATTACCGAAGTTGCGGCCCCGGGCGGTGGTGCTTTTCACCCCAAGCTCTGGCTGCTGCGCTTCACCTCGCTCTCGGGGCATGAAGCCCCGCGCCTGCGGCTGGCGCTCCTGTCTCGCAACCTGACAAAAGACATGTCGTGGGACCTGTCGCTCTCTCTCGACGGGAGGATCGGGCAGCAGATCGATCCGGAAAATGCACCTGTATCGGGACTTCTGCGCGCCCTTCCCGGCATGGCAACCGGACGCAAGACGCCCAAGAACACGCGCACCATGGTCGCCAGTCTGGCCGCGGATCTGGATCGTGCGGTATGGGAGCCCCCCGAACATATTCGTCGCATCCGATTTGCCGTGAACGGCCTGCCCGGCAAGCCGTGGCTCCCCAAGATCGGTGCAAAAGTCGGGATCATTTCGCCCTTCGTTTCCGATAGGGCCCTCACGGAATTGACCGCAGGCGTCGCGCGCGAAAATGCCCATCTGTTGGGACGCACGGAGGAGTTGGCTTTGTTGTCGCACGAGACGCTTGAGCGGTTCGGGCATCTCCAGGTGCTGGACGAACTGGCGGAAACCGAGGATGGCGAGGATGCTGCGGAGCCGCCCCGCAGCGTCGTGCCTGCCCGGGGCCTGCATGCAAAAGCCTTTCTGACAGAACGTTATGCAAGCACCGAAATCACCTTGGGCTCCGGCAATGCGACCGATGCGGCGTTACTGGACGGGTCCAACATCGAGGTCTTCGCAACGCTTTCCGGCTACACGCGGGACATTGGATCGGTCGAAGAACAGCTCGCCCCGGAACACCTCGGGCGCTTCCTCCGCGAATTTACCGCCTATGATTCCGACGACACATCCGCCGAGCTGGAGGCCGACCGCCGGATCGACACGCTGGTGCGCCAGATTGTCCGGGCCGCCCCGCGCCTTCGGTGCCGGGTCGAGGAAGACGATATCGTCGCGCTTTTCCTTTCCGTCGCAACTCCGGTGACCGTGCCCGAGGATCTGGAGCTGCACATCTGGCCGCTGGTTCCAGGAGAGACCTGGGGGGTTAAGGTGGCGGACCTTTCGGAGCGGGAGACATTGTTGGCGCGGGTGGCTCTCAGGGACGTCACGCGCTGGATCGGACTTCGCCTGCGTGATGGCAAGACCGGTCTGCAGCGCGATGTCACTCTGGGCACCGAACTGCTCAACCTGCCCGACAACCGGACTGCAGAAATTTTGCGCGCGATCATCGAGAACAGAGAAGCCTTCCTGCGCTATATCCGCCTTCTGTTGGGAGATGTCACCGACGCGGCCAAGGCGCTTTTCGCCGCAGGGGCTGGCAGCGGGTTGACCGGAATATTCGGCGCAGAACAGGACAGCGCAATCCTGGAAGACATGGTGCGGGCCTTCTCGGGCGAGGGACGCCAGCTTCGCGACATCGAACGCCTGATAAAGCGTTTGGGCGATGCTGAGGGAAAGGATGGCCCTGTGGTCCCGCCTGAATTCCGCACTCTGTGGGAGACGTTCCGGGCCGTCATGCCCAAGACGAAGGGGGCCGGCAAATGACAGATCGCTTCGCAGCCGAACCGGCACTTCGCCCACTAAAGGCGTTCCAGCGCGCGACTGTCGACTACGTGTCACGCCGGCTGCTCAGCGATCCCGATCCCGTGCGACATTTCCTCGTCGCCGATGAGGTCGGGCTTGGCAAGACAATGGTCGCCCGCGGCGTCATCGCTCGAACGATCGAGGCTTTGCAGGATGACGTGAAACGGATCGATATCGTTTACATCTGTTCCAACGGAGCCATCGCCCGCCAGAATGTCGCTCGGCTGAACGTGATGGGAGAGGCAGAGGCGCATGTCTTGCCAACACGCCTAACCATGCTCGCGATAGAATTGGCCAAAGCCGGCGGGATCAAGCCGGAAGGGGTGAATTTCTTCAGCCTCACCCCGGGCACATCGCTGGATCTCAAGAGTGGTGGCGGCATGAAGGAGGAGCGCGCGCTGATCCTGCGCCTGCTCTGGGGGCTTCTGGAGGACCGCCGCGCCGTCGCGAAGATGCTGCAGGGCTATGCCGGTCAAGACGGCTGGCGCGCATCCCGAGACTGGATCGACCGCCAGCCGTTGGAACAGTCCATCGTCAAACGCTTCGTATCGGCAGCATCAGCACGACCAGATCTGCTGGCCGAGCTTGAGGCATGCGCACAGGCCTATAAAGGGATGCGCGGCAACAACACCGAGCTGAACCGCCGCCGCGAGGCGATTGTCGGCGAATTCCGCAGCATACTGGCCCGCGAAAGCGCGGAGGCCCTGGAACCTGACCTGATTGTCCTGGACGAATTCCAACGTTTCACCGAGGTTTTGAACGGTGACGGCGAAGCGGCCGATCTGGCACGCAAACTGTTCGATGCCGAAGGTCCGGAAGGCAGTCAACCAAGGGTCCTGCTTTTGTCGGCCACCCCCTACAAGATGCTCTCCCTGCGCGATGACGAGGCGGACAGCGGAGATCACTACAAGGAATTTCTGGATGTTATCGGCTTTCTGTTCGGCGACAGGGGCGAAGAGGTCCGCGCCGAGCTGGAGCAGGAAATGCGCCAGTTCAGGCTTGCCATGCTGTCCCTGCCGGCAAGCGCGGATGTTTCCAGAACATTGAAGAACGCGATCGAATCCACCCTGCGCCAAGTCATCGCGCGCACCGAACGGGTGACCGAGACCGCAGATCATGACGCGATGATGCGCGATATTGACGTGCCGGTCTCGCTTGAGCCGGCGGACCTGCTGGAAGCCAGGGCGATTGCCCGCGTCGCCGAGGCCGCGGACGCACCGGGGACGGTGGAATACTGGAAATCCGCGCCCTATCTGCTCAGCTTTTTGCGGGACTACAAACTCGGGCAGAAGCTTGATGCCCAGAAAGACAATCCTTCCGAGGGCCTTCGCGCGGCCATCCGCGGCGCGCGCGATGCGCAACTCGATCCGCGCAAGATCGAGGCATATGCCCCTGTCCCGCTTCCCAACGGCCGCATGCGCGCGCTTCGTGAGCTAGCATTCGAAAATGACCTCGCCCGGCGCCTCTGGATGCCACCGAGTCTTCCCTATTTCGGCAGGCCTGTTGTGGCCAGCAAGCTCTTGCTCTTTTCGCAATGGACCATGGTGCCGGACGCTGTTGCGGCCCTGCTCTCCTACGAGAGCGAGCGGCAGATGAACATGCCCGAGTTGGGGCATGCCTATTCGGATGCGTTCAGGAAACAGACGCAATTGCTGAATTTCCGCCACGCGCGCGAGCGACTGACTGGCTTGCGCGCCCTGTCGCTGGTGATCCCATCGCCGGCACTGGCCGAAGCGGTTGATCCCCTCGCGATCTGGCGCGAAAACGACCTGCTAATCGACGAGGCTGCAATGCGGGGGGCTGCACGCCAACACCTGCAACCATTGGCGAGGATGATCCGTTGCGCGCTGGAGACGGTGCCGAGAGGCCGTGACAGTGCACTTCCCGAGGATGACAGCGGGACGAGCCGCGCGGAAACCTGGGACTGGGCCTGTGCCGCCTGGCTCAACAAGGCAGCCGATAGCTATGTGCCCTGGCTGCGGTCCGGGGCCGGATTGCAGGATGTGTTGCGCGAAGACGGGATGGATGCGTGGATGGACCATGTCTCCGCATTGGCTGAAGTGGCTA
This sequence comes from Paenirhodobacter sp. CAU 1674, assembly GCF_029222945.1. Lineage (NCBI taxonomy): Bacteria > Pseudomonadati > Pseudomonadota > Alphaproteobacteria > Rhodobacterales > Paenirhodobacter > Paenirhodobacter sp. CAU 1674. The sequence goes on from NZ_JARHUH010000009.1 coordinate 188,300, forward strand.
TGGCCGAGCAGCTCGAGGGCACCCCCACTTATGACGCCTTGCTCGACCATCTGACCGACCTGGCGCTTGGCAGCCCCGCGACCTGTGCGCTGCGCGCCCTGCACCGCGTCGCGCCCGCATTGGCGCTTGATAACCCGGCCCTTCTGACTGCGGCGGCGAAGATCGGCATGGCCTTTCGGGGACTGTTCAACCAACCCGAAAGTCAGGCCCTGCTGCGCGGAGATCGTGACACGGCCTACTGGCGTTCAGCCCTGCGTTACGGAGTGAGCCACGATCTGCAATCCGTTCTGGACGAGTATGTGCATATCCTGCTGGAAGCAGAAGGGTTGAGTGATGCTTCGCCGGTTCACGCAGTAAGCCGCATTGCCGCAACCATCGACGAGGCCATGTCCTTGCGCCCGGCAACCATCAGCATTCGGAATTACAAAGTGCGGTCCGGTCGACTGAAGATTTCTGAGGCTTTTCATATGAGAGGCCGCTTTGCCACGCGGCTACTTCAGAAGGCGCAGGAAGGCGGAGCTGTGCAGCGGACCGACTTGGTCAGGTCTGCCTTCAACTCCCCGTTTCGTCCTTTCGTGCTGGCATCGACTTCGGTCGGACAGGAAGGTCTGGATTTCCATCCTTACTGTCATCGCCTCGTTCACTGGAACCTGCCATCCAATCCCGTTGATCTCGAGCAGCGCGAAGGACGGGTGCACCGTTACAAAAACCATGCCGTACGTCTGAATCTGGTCCGTCAGGAGGCGATGCACCTGAAAGAGGCCCCGACGCAGCCTGATCCATGGGCCCAGATGTTTCATCTGGCACACAGCAATGCAAAACGCCCCGGAGACCTTGAGCCATTTTGGTTGCTCGACGGAACGACCTGCATTGAACGCTTCTCTTTGAACTTGCCTTTCAGCAAGGGAATTGCCCTGCTGGGATGGCTGAAACGCTCGGTTGCGCTCTACCGGCTGGCGTTCGGACAGCCTCGGCAGGATGACTTGCTGGCCTACTTGGAAAAGCTGCAAGCCAGTGGGGACAACCTTGATCTGGATGCACTGCAAATCTGCCTAAGGCCACCTGCATTCGTATGAACACATGCAACATTTTGCGCGGGGCAGATTAGGCTGAAAGCTGTCTAGGCAAATCGACTTGGCCCAGATCCCGCCAAGGGGCGGCGCTTTACGCGCCGCCTTCGTGCTTGATCACCGGGATACCCATCTTGCGGGCTTTGTCGGCAAGGTTCTCCTGGATCCCCGTGCCGGGGAACACCAGAACGCCGATGGGGAGTGTGTCCAGCATCGCGTCATTGCGCTTAAAGGGAGCCGCCTTGGCGTGTTTGGCCCAGTCCGGGCGGAAGGCAACCTGGGGCACGTTGCGATGATCGGCCCAGCGGGAGGCGATCAGCTCGGCGCCCTTGGGCGAGCCGCCGTGCAGGAGCACCATGTCCGGATGCTTGGCATGGACCTGGTCGAGGCGTGCCCAGATCACCCGGTGGTCATTGTAGTCTGCACCGCCGGTCACGGCCACTTTCGGCCCCTCGGGGAGCAGCAGCGCCGCCTCCGCCCGGCGTTTGGCGGCCAGGAAATCGCGACTGTCGATCATCGCGGAGGTCAGGTTTCGATGGCTGACGCGCGAGCCGCTGCGCGGGTGCCACGGTTTGCCCTGATGATGTTCGAACCCCTCGGCGGCGAGGTCGCGGAAGAGTTCCAGCGCGTTGCGCCGCTCGATCAGGCTCTGTCCCTCGGCGATCAGGCGTTCGAGCTCGACCGACATGATCTCGGAACCATCCTGTTCACGCTGCAGGCGGCGCTGCCCCTGCTCGTTGTCATCGAGCGCGCGTTCGGCCCGTTCGGTCGCGCGATGGAAGAGATTGACAGCGCCCCAGAGCAATTCGTCGAGATCGGGTTCGAGCCGCGTCTCGCCCAAGGTGGCGATCAGGGCGTCGAAGATGTCGGCAATAGCGGTGGCGATACGGTTACCTTCGGGCAACGGGCGGGGATCGGGTTCATCCTCGAACGGGCGCCAGCCATAGAGCTGGAGTTCGGTGAGGGCGTGATCGGTCTGGGAAGAACTGTGGATCGGTTCCCTGCCGTCTTGTTTGTCCTGCAGAGTCATTTCGGGCTTCCTTCTTCGGCTGAGCCGCGCCCATCGCGGCCTTCGTGGCAGCGAAAAGCCCACGGGCGGGGCGGTCTGGCAGCCCGAGCCATGGCGAGGGCCCTGATGGCCAAGCCCGGTCAATTTGTTTCGCGCTGCAAAGGCGGGCCTGCCCGCCGGCGGAAATTGACCGGGCGCCGCCATTGCCGGGCCGCCCCGCTTGTGGGCCGCCTGCCCTCTGAGAAGGCCGGGGGCGGCGACCCGCCCGAAGTCGGACGCCCGAGATTGGCGGGACAATACGGCAGGCGTCCCCGCCCTCCCCAACCCCGTCACGCCACGAAGAACCGCGAGGCATCGTCGGGGTGAAGCTGATCCTTCAACCGTAACCGCAGGGCTTTGAGCCCGTCGTGCCGCAGATCGTCGTTGAAATCGCCCAGACGGGGCATCAGGGGAAGCGCCTCGATCCCAGCGTCAGTGGCTCGGGCATGCGCCCTTTTCCAAGCCGCGTCCCCAGCCGGGTCGCGCTCCCGCAAGATATAGAGCCGGTGCAACCTCTCCGGGAACAGGATGGCCCCGAGATTGCCGGCAGAAAGCGCCGCCACCGCCGGCAGTCCGGGCAGAACCGTGCGCAGGGACAAAACGGTCTCGATCCCCTCGCCGACCGCTAGAACATCCTGCGCAACGCCAAATCGCACCCCGTGGCCGAGCAAGGCTCCCATCGCCCGTCGCGGGGTCTCGACAGAAGCCTTGGCCGAACCGTCCGCGGCGAGCCAGGTGCGATGCGCGCCCAATTGGCGGCCCGCGAGATCGGTGACGGATGCAACCAGCGCCGGGAGCTTCAGGATGACGCCTCGTTCTGACCGATAGTAGCAATGCGGATGGAAGCGCAGGCTAGCGGTATCCTGCAGGCCCGTGATCGCCCGGCCGCGAAGATAGGCCTCCGCGAGAGCGCCTTGGAACGGCTGTGACATCGCAAAGAGCCGCTGCGCGGCCTTGGACGCCCGGGATGCAGCAGGCGCCAGAGGTCGGACGATCTCTGGCCCGCCCAGCCGAGCCCCGGAGATGCCGAGGAACCGCCGGGCCTCTTCGGCCGTCGCGGCGAAATCCGCCAAGCCGAGGCTTTCGCGGATCACGTCGAGCAGATCGCCATGCGCGTCCGTGGCGGCGTCTGTCCATTTGCCTGCGGCCCCTTTGCCCCGCTCCGGCCCGGTGAGGCGGACAAACATGGATCGGCCCGGGATGTTGTGAACATCGCCCACGATCCAGTAGCGCCCGGATTTGTGACCCGCCGGCAGATAGTGACGGCAGACTGCCTCGGCCTCGCGGGCAAGGCGGGCCGCCAGATCAGAAGCGTCATCACGCGGCATCGGCTTGCTCCCTTTTCCATGCTCGAATTCGTGGCAGTGTGGCCCGGCAGTCGATTACAGCCGGATCGATCATCATCCGAGCTTTGGACATTCCCGCGCGACGACAAGCGAGCGGAGCGCCAAGGCGCAGCGTGGGACAGAAATGGGACAGAGGCTCAGCGCCCGAGCCGGCACATCGGCGCCTGGCGTCGCCGCGCATTCACCCGAAACGCTGCCCGGCTTCGGTGAACGTGTAGCCAATCGCCAAGATCGCCTCGTCCACCACCGCGTCCGAAGTGAGATAAGCGTATTCCCGCTCGAGTTGCCGATAGAGCCAGCGCGCAAGATCGCGGAGGGCTTCGACCACGACATCCTCGGCCTCGCCGAACAGATCCTGTCCACCGGGACTGTCGCGTTCGACGGAGATTGCCATGGAATATTCGTGATCATAGGGACCGCGGTGAGTGACCTCCGCACGCAGTTGGTAGAAGTTGCGCCGCTGGACGGCTTGCAGCCTGTCGGCGATGCGGTGCAGGTCGTCGTCCTCCGGCGCATAGGCGCGGATTTCCACCGCCGCCCTCTTGCGGTAGCCGTAGAAACCTTCCCAGCAGGCACCATCGCCCTGCGACCAGAAGCCCCGAAACCAGATGCAAGGTTCCCGTCGGGTGCCTCCGCTCACCAGGCGCAGGGCGCGGGTCTTGAACCGGATCCCGAGAATGTCGGCGATCCGCTGGAAATCCTCAAAGACCTCCTCATACCACGCGTCGTCAAAGCCACCCTGCCGATACCAGGCCCGTGCGGTCTCCTTCGAGGCCTCGGGGAGTTCGTCGAGGCGATAAACATTCGTGCAGATGAGCTCAGGCATAGGGATCCCCCCCTTCCATCACGGTGGAGAGCCAGCCATCGGTATAGATCCAGTCCACCGTCTCGCCGGTGGAGAGGTCGAGCACATGGGCCCCACCGCCAAAACCATCGACGCGCGGGCGCGAGCAGGTGTTGGCATATTGCATGCCCCAGAGCCCGGTCAGACCGAAGGCGGCGGCGCAGCGCTTGACGAAACGGATCACATGCTCCGGATCGCCCGTGCCGCCGTCGCGGATCCAGATCTGCGTGCCGCCGAATTCCGGAACGATCGACAGATCGAAGCCATCCGAAGGCGGGTCTTCGCCATCGGCATCCTCGGCAAGCGTGCGATAGAGATCGAGCGCCTGAGCGGCATTCTCTGGCGTCCCTACATCGAGCAGGCAGGAAAAATGCGTGAAATAATCAGCCATTACAGCCCCCTTTTCATACGGCACCGGTCTTGACCGGGCCTGTGGATGTGAAAGGCTCAGGCAGCCAGTACGAGGACAGCCGAAAGGCGACCGTGCCAGGCTGGATCGACCAAGCGCGCCTCGAGCGCCGCCGCCTGGAAGCGAAGCGTGCGTGCCTCGGATGCGGCCCCTCGATCCAGTGCGGCCATGGCGCGGGCCCTGATCTCGGAGGCCCGCATAACGACCTCGCGCACCTCCGCCACGGATTGCACCGGAGCGCACCATTGCAGACCGGTCCCTGCGATCTGACCAGCAAGGCAAAGCCGATGGCGAGCGTCCTGCAACAGCAGCAGGTTCGGCATGAACCCGATCAGCGCATCGGCGCAAAGATCCCTCTGGGCACCGCGCCGTTCGGCACAGGCCATGGCATCCTCGATCCCGCGAAACCGCCCGAGTAGAACGCTGGTTTGCACCGGGTAGGCCCCGAGACCCGGAACCGAGGTCTGCGTCTCTCCGGCGCAAAGCAGGCTGAAAGGACCCTCCCCCGGGAGCGGCGCGACAGATGCGCCCCGAGGGCGCGGCATGATTGCATTCATCGGGAAATCTCCGCGACGGGCGCCGGAAGCCTCTCTCCCGGCTCTCAACCCGTCACGCAATCCCCGCTCGTCTCTGCCTCTACCGATCCGACAGGACAGGATCGACTTCGGCTTCAATCTTGCGGCTGCGCCCCATCCACGGCTCGGGATGGATCGCTTTCACCCAATCCGCAAAACTCGGAATGAAGCCCAGATCCTCGCGCACATGCTGCTCGCCGACCCAGCGGGTCGGGATCGCCCGACCGCTCGACAACGTCAGCGTCGTGCCGAAGATCGTCTCAGCCATGAAAATTCCCTCGGCATGTTATCTGGACAGTCAAGCTGTCTCTTCGGAAAAACCTCCTGACCTCATTGAGGTTTTCCTGTGCGGCATGGGTGAGACAGTTCATGGGGGCTCCCTCTCTTCTTATCCCTGT